>NZ_JBBMFL010000017.1:0-97461 GCF_040095975.1 Alistipes intestinihominis | reverse complement strand
AAAGGCCACTGCATCAACTCCGACTCGTTCGGAAAATGCTGATTCGCATAACGCATCGTCTCCTTGTCATTCGTGTAAAACACGATCTCATCATCGGTTAAATCCGCCGAATAGACATTGAACGTTCCCTTGTTGTAACCCGCATAAGCAGCTTTCCCGGATGGCGTTTCCTGATGAATATCAATATAATAGGAATGGAGCGTCTGCTGAACGTAATCATTCAGATAGCTGTGTTCCATAATATCGATCTCTCCGCCATGAGGCCATCCAGGGTAGATCTGGTACGCAGGCTCCGGCATCAGCCAGATTGCCTGACCTATGCTGCCTGCATCTTCGACAAAACGAGCGCAAACCTCGATCCGACAGTTGTTAAACCATTTCTTGCCCTGAGTCTTGATACCGCCCGAAACGACCTGGCCCTCTTTCTTCTCGATGGTAAGAATCAGCTTGCCATCCTTGACATAAGCCTGATCCGGACTGCCCGACATATAAATCTGCCAGGCTGCCGTACCATACGGAACATGCGACCAACTATCGTAATCCAATCCGTCCGCCTGGTCGAAATCATCGTAGAAAATAATTTCGTTCTCGGCCTCGGGCCATTTGGCGACATAAGCCGAAAGATATACGGTGTAATTCTCGGTACACCCGTCTTTGGAGACAGCAAACTCCTGGCTTTCGGGCCATTCGCCCACAAGCGACTTGGGATCGGGTGCGATAGTGGCCCCTTCGGCCAGCCGGTAATCCACTCCGCTTATCTGTCCGCCGTACTGAATCTCCCCGATACGAGCCGTATGGTCATCCGGATCGATGTCGGCATGATAATTCAACTCACCGACCGTCAGAACAAACGATTTCAGCAGTGCATCATCTGCCGGCTCTCCGGAACCGTCCGAAGAGCAAGCTGCCGTCAGAACAGACAATGCACCGAGCAATAAAGCATTTATTTTCATATTCATTCTAATTCTTAGGTTCATCAATCATCCCAATCGAAATACTCATAGGGAATCGCATACTCCCACCAATCATAGGTCACCGTTCCGGACGAGCATCCGAGGAATACGGAATATTCACTGCCGAACTTAATCTTGCTCGATCCTCCGTCCGACCCGTCGGCGGCATAGGAATTGAACGCCGCTCCGTCGAGCAGCCATTCGTAACGCGTGTATCCGTCAACGGTTTCCGACATCCGCAATCCGATTTCATGAGGCACGGAAGGGTCGAATGCAATATTTGTGTGCACGGCTGTACTATTGGCATTACGCACCGATATATCCGTTGTTTTCTTTCCGGCATTCAGATGCCAGCGGATTTCAAAATCGCCGTTGCAGAAATAAAGCGTCGACACTGCCGTCGCATCCCATTCCTTGATACGAATCTTGTAATTTCCCGTACGGAACCCATAGCGCAGCAATCGACCCGGCGAGAAGGTAACGTCGCCGTCGGCAAATGAAGCAGTTCCCTGATTCACCGACCATTTGGTCTGTTCCCCGCTGTTGAACTCGTAATGTTCCGGAACGGGATCGTTCGCCTGGCGGAGAACAATGCGCTTTTCGACCTGCGTTACGCCCTCCGCTTTGATTGTCCGGAGGATAATCGTCGCATTGCGGATCGAGGTGTTCGGATTTTCACCGATCGTAATAACCAGTTTATCCGAGCCTTCGAACGAGGTTTTCTCAAACGAGAACCACACCTGCTGTTCGTCTTCACGTGAAACAGTCCATGAAGCATTGGAAACAACATCAAGACTATATGTTTTCGCCGTATAATCGGTTTTAATTAATGTTTCCGCCGGATCAAGTTGTACGCCGACTTGTGCTACGGTTACTACATGTACCGTTTCGCCGTGGCGGTCGCAAATCACAAGATCAGCGTACCGCCGTTCGCCCTTATTTTCACCGGCAGAGAAGGCGATCTCACCATCGCCTGAACCAGCCAAATCCGACGAAACATTCAGCCACGAGGCATTCTCGCCAAGACGCACACTCCAATCTTGATTCGTACGGATCTTAAAACTACCCGAACTGCCGGTCTGAAGCAATTCGATGTTATCGGCATCTTCCAGATCGAGATAAGCGATTCCTTTCTGTCGAACCTGAATCCATTTACCGATCCAATAATCGCTTCGGATAATCAGCGTATCGATCCGGTCGTCGAGGGCCGAATTGTCCGAATAGCGGACTTCGACATCGAAAATTTCACCGGATGTTCCTTCGGCGGGAGTAATCGTACACCAATCGTCGTGCAGTCCATAGACTCTCCACGGATCGGTCGATTTCACCTGCAATCGGATCGGACTGGGTGCGGTCGCTTCAAGGATGTAAGTATCCTCCGCCTTATAGCGCAAATCGACCCATTTCTGTGATTCGTCGTCCTGACATGCCATTGCGAACAGCATTGTCAGCAAGGCCGGAAGCGCCGCGTTGACGCTCCGACCGTAAGATTTTCGAAATAGGAGTTTCATGCCAGATACATTTTAGAGAGGCTTATACTCGAACGATTCGATCGTCATCGTACCGGTGCCGGACTCGATGCCGAAAAGATAATTGAATCCGGCTTGCGTGCTGCCTTCTTGCCATACATCGCCGACATTGGCACTGTTGTCGAGTACCAGCACGTCATTGATCCAGACCTTTCTCGAAAGAGTCTTGTTCTGCTGGGTGCCGCTTCTTTCGGTCGGTTCGATCCGCAAACGGAGCGACCGGAGCTCCGCGACATCCGCGGGATACGAGCCTTCGGTAAACTGCTTGGCGTCATTCCAAAGTCCGCCCCAACCGTTGTCAAAACCAAAATGAACCTTTTGTCCGTTAACCGTAACCTCACCTCCTGCCGTCAACTGATGATCGTTGTTGCCGAAACGCAGCATCAGATACACACTACCGGCCCAATTGTTGATCGAGAAATAACCCGACTCGAGATTTACTTCGGAGAATTTCCAGATAAACTCACCGTACTTGTACTCGCCTTTGCTCTTGACACGCGCATTGCCAGCGGTTGCGGTCAGCGTATTGCCGTCCAATTGCCCGCTTTCAGGGGTAACGGCCGTCTCCTGCGTAACGGTCATGGTCTGTGTCTCAAGCGGCGAATTTTCAGCCGCCGCCTTCAGCACAACCGCGATCTTCTCATCCGCAAAAGCCCGGGCAAAAGGAAGTTTCACTGAGAACGACTCCCCGTCAATTTTCTCAACCTCGGCATATGTATTCTCCGAAGATACGATCCACTCGACATTGGCGTCTACATAGTAGGTTTTCGTGTCACCCGCATATCCGAAAAACAGCTCCGTTTCGGGGTTTTCCAACGGGCGGAACTCCATTCTCCATCCCTCTTGTACGACTTCGATAGTTTCGGTTTCGAGATCGGTCCTCACGGTCACCACCGCTGTGCGACGCAAACCGTCGCTGACAGAAGCCGTTACAGTTACCGTTATGGGATCGTCTGACGCAGTACCGGATGACTTGTCCAGCGTCAGCCATTTCTGGTCCGACTCGGCTGTCCAGTCGCGGTTGGAAACCACGGTAAAGGATGCGGAACCGCCATCTTTTGAAATTTCCTCCCGGGGTTGCAGCTCCGAAAGCGTCAGATTGCCCTGACCGGTCTGTCTGACCGTAATAACCGTCGGCTCGGCAATTCCGTCTGCCTCGATCGTAATAGCGGCCGTTCGGCTCTCATAAGTCGGGTTGTCTTTCATTTTGATCGTAACCTCCTCGACCAGCGAACTTACGGCACTCAACGAAGGCGAAACCGAACACCACGGACGCTCGGCGAAACCCTCGCCGCAATCAACCGTAATTCGCCATGGAGTATTGGAACTGACATTGAAAGTAATGTTCTCGGGCAATGTCGGATCAGCGACATACGTATTTTGGGCGTCCGTAGCGAGTTTCGGCAGGATTTCGCCCTGCGTATCCACCGTATTTTCCTGGCAGGCGACGAACCCCGCCGCAGCTGCGATAACGGTCATTAACCGGAATGACTGCATGAATTTTCGAATTTTCATAATCGTAATAGGTTGTTTGATTTTTTCGTACTGTTTTGCTTGGGGTCCGTTACCAGCCCGTATTTTGCGGAGCGAGATTCGGATTTTTGTAGAGTTCCGACTGGGGGATCGGATAGAGATACATCCGGTCGGCCCATGTCCGTTGTTCGCAGACTTTCCGACGGAACGTATACTCGCTCCCCGTGCGGGTAATCTCCACGCCGTGGATGCGGCGCTGGGTCGCGTCGCCGATTTTCCAGCGGCGAACGTCCCAGAACCGGTGATCCTCGAAAGCGAACTCCACACGCCACTCGTTGCGGAGCGCGGCAATGAAGTCGGTCTTGCCAGTGACGGTAATATCGGGCATTCCGACATTGGCACGCACCTGATTGATCGCCCACCGGGCCGAATACAGATAGGTTTCATCCGTGTAGTCCGGGTCACCGAATGCCTCGATCATCGACTCGGCATAGGTCAGCAGCGTCTCGGCATAACGGTAAACGATCCAATGGTGCTTGTTGGAAACCGGCGTGTTGGGATTGAGATTCGTGGATTCCTGAATATATTTGCGCAGAAAATACCCCGTGGGCGAACCGCCCTCGGCAATCGACGCATAATCACTGCCGCCGACATAAGTTTCGATCATCGAGCCCTTAAACTGACTGCCGTTTGCGAGAATGGTCCGGGCGAAACGAAGATCCCGATTTGCATACGGAGTTTGAGCATTGAACTGCGGGTCGTCGCACTGCCAGCCGTTCGCGCCCAAAGTCACCGGATAACCGTTCTTCGTCTGGAAGGCATCGACCAATTCCTGCGTCGGGAAAGTCCCCGTGGCGGCAGTCGTTCGGCGGCCTTCGGTAAAGCGGATCGGGAAGTTGCGAAGTTCGAACGTGTTGTCATCGCTGTTCATACGCAGCAGGACGACCTCCGGCGAAGTGATGTTATTGCTTTTATCCGCCGGATCGAGAGAATAGAGACCCGTCTCGATCAGATCCAGCGCTGCCTTCGCCGAACGTTTCCAACGCTCGACATCCATCGAAGGATTGTGCAGCTCGCTCGCCGCATAGAGCAGTGCCTTGGATTTGAGTGCGAGTGCGAAGCCCCGGGTGATACGTCCCGTCTCGTTACCCGGCTCGCCGACATACGTATTGGGCAGGTTGCCGTCGGCGGCACATGCATCGCATTCGGCGACAATGAACCCGATCACTTCGTCGAACGACGTCTTGCCGATCGTATTGGCCTCCTCGATGGTCAGCATCCGGGTCGGCATGGCGATGTCGCCATAACGCCGGGCCAGTTCGAAGAAATAGAACGCCCGCAGCATCCGAGCCTCATAGGGGAAATAGCGGAGCTGCCGTTCCCAGTTCGGATAACTCGGTCCGTACTCGAAACGGGAAAAGTCCACATCGGCGATCGAAGCGATGAATTCGTTCGCCGCACGGATGCCGTTATAGAGCGACCAAGCGGTATCGTGCGTTTTGAGCGCCGACCAGTTGCCATTGTTGAAATCCTGCACTCCGCCTCCGGTATTGCCGAATTCGGCATCGTCCGAGGCGCAGTCGCGCATCGCCTCTTCGACCGCCCCGAAATCCTGGGGGATGTACGAATAGACGTTGGTGAGCATTTGCTTGGTATTGTCGAAATACTTATAGATATTGTCGTGCGTATTGAGTCCGTTCGTTTCGTCGAAGTCGAGGTAATTGCACGAAACGAAAACGGCAGCACTCAACAAGGTCGTTATGATTCGATATGTTTTCATCCTGTATACCGGTTAAAAATTGAACTTCACGCCTGCCCAGTACGACCGCACCGAAGGATACGCAGCCCCCAACTGTTCGGGATCAACGGTTTTCAGATTGTCCAGACTGAAGAGGTTCGTACCTTGCAGATAAATCTTCATATCCGCGAAGCGAAGAATCCGTTTGGGCAGCGTATAGGCAACGGTCAGGTTACGCAGTTTGATGAAGGAACCGTCCCGATACCAATACGAATTGTTCCGATAGTTGTTCGCATTCGACAGGGTTGTCAGTCGCGGCATGGTCGCCTCCGAAGCACGTTCGGCTGACCACGGGATCTCGTGATCGAGCAGCGTTTGCGAAATGTTGCCGTTGCCGATCAGCGGTTTGTAGAGCGGGCAGTTGAGCAGATTGACCGTGCGCCCCGTCATGCCCTGAAAATCGGCAGACAGTTCGATCCCTTTGTAACCGACATGGAACCCAAAGCCGAAATAGAAACGGGGAACACTCGATCCGTGCATCCGAACCATATCCAGATCGTCGATCCGGTTGTCGCCATTCTGGTCACGGTATTTGAAATCGCCGGGACGCACCGTCGAGAAGGTCTGTACGGGACTTTCGTTGATCTCCATCTGGCTCTGGAAAATGCCGACGACCTCCAGTCCGTAACTTTGTCCCACCCGGTTGCCCCGGTGGTAGAGATAATCATAGGGCTGATACTCCTGACCGTCGACGATCACCTCGCTGTCCAGATAGGAGGCGTTGGCGTAAACTCCGTAGGAGAAATCCTTGCGGCGGTCGTTCCAGGCAATCGAGGCGTCGAATCCCCGGTACTCATGCTCGCCGGCCGGTTGCAGCCCCACGCCGATGCCGATGATACTCGACACGGTGGCCCCGGAAGAGATCAGGATATGGCTGCGCCGCTCGAAAAATCCCTCGATGGAAGCCGTGAAACGATTGTTGAACGCACGCAGATCGAGCCCCACGGTTGCCCGGCGGGACTCCTCGGGTACGAGCCCTTCGGCCGCGAGATTCCCTTCTGCCAAACCGGAATAGGCTGCGACGTTGTTGGAAAAATAGTAACCGTGCGCATTCGTATTCCCGAACGACTGACGCCACAGTTCGTGCGACAGATTCCCGTCCCACCCCGAAATGCCGTAAGAAGCGGATAATTTGAGCAGATCGAGCTGCTTCGCGTTTCGCAGGAAGGGTTCTTCGGAAAGGACCCAGGCGGCGTTTACCGCTGGATAAAAGTGGAATGCATCGCCCTCGGGCAGATAGGCCGAACCCGAATAATTGCCGACGATATTCACCGTATAGCGATTGTCGAACGTGTAGCCGACTGTGGCGAGAGCCGATTGCCGACGAACCGAGTTATTCCGACCGTTGGCCGTGTAGGCCTGCTGGTCGTAAATCAAGGCCGCCTGCACATGATGTCGGCTCCAACAACGGTCATAACCGATTTTAGCCTGCAAATCGGACCGCATGTATAACGAGTAGAAACTCTGACTGTGGCCGACAACTTCCGAATCCTTGCCGTAAACGGCCGGATGGGTGATCAGCGTTCCGTCCGTAGAAACGGAGGCCTGCGCATCCTTATAACGATAAGTCTTCGTCGCCTGATCGAACATGGAGCCGACATTGTCGAAAGCCACCGACACCTCTGCCGAGAGGCCGGGAGTCAGCGCATCAAGATTCTGTCGTAACGACAAATCCCCCAAAAGCATTCCGATGGTCTGCCGGTAATTGCCGCTGTCCATCAACAAAGCTACCGGATTATTGGCCCCGTAAATACTCGTACCGCCGTAAAGGCCGTCGTCATCGTATCGTATGGGAAAAGCAGCCGAAGGCGTGTTATAAAGGATGTTGTAAATATCTCCGTAATTGGCACGGTTTGTCTCAGCGATCTTGCCCATCACGTTCAGCCGCATCCGCGTCGAACGGGTTATGTCCACATCGATGTTGGCCCGAATGTTCAAGCGAACATCCGTCGGATCGGTTTTGTACCGGGATTCGTTTTCATTGCTGCGAAAAAAGCCCCGGTCGTGCATATAATCCACGGCCGTATAATAACGAAACTTGCGCGACCCTCCATCGAATGTAAGATTGAGGCGATGATTCGACGCTGTGGTGTTGTAGACTTCATTCCACCAATCAACATTCGGATAATACGACGGATATTTTCCGCTGCGGAACGCATTCAGTTCGTGGGCATTGTAACGAAGCGAAAGGCCGTCATTCGTAAGCGCCTCGTTGAGCGAACGGGCATAGGTAAAGGCATCGGCAAATTCCGGTGCGCGAAATTGCGTGCTGACGCCGTACTGATAGCCGACACCCACTTTCAGCTTGCCGGGCGTTCCCCGCCGCGTGGAGACCATCACGACCCCGTTCGCACCGCGCACACCGTAGAGTGCAACCGCTGCGGCGTCCTTCAGCACGACGACCGATTCGATCTCCTGTACCGTAAGATTCTTAAGATCCCGCGGGAAACCATCGACAAGTACCAGCGGAGCCTGTCCGTGAATCGACAGCGAAGCGATGTTATCGGCCGTCGTGCCGACTCCCTGATAAACATTCAGTCCGGCGATTCGTCCGTAAAGGGCTTTGGCCGCATCAATCTGCGGCGCATTGTCCAGCACTTCGCGGCCCACTCCCGCCTGTGTCCAGGCGCTCCGATCCCGGTCGACACCGATCCCGTAGCCGAGACTTATGGTATCGGGAGCACCTGCGACCGGAAAACCTTCGTTCTGCCGGGCGGAGGCAGATAACAGACACCCCGCAAACAGCAATATTATAATGGTATTTTTCATATTCTGTAATTATTTAGAGACCCCACATGCTACCAGCCCGGATTCTGGGTCATGCCATATCCCTTGTTTATCTCCGTAAGAGGGACAGGTGCCAGATACCATTTGGTATCCCAGGTGTTTCTCCATGTCCGGTCATCCAACACAAAGGGTTTGAAAGAGAAAGCCGTAGGGTTTTGAGAATTGTTTCCGGTCGATGTCAGCCCATAGAGCTGTTTACGGAAATCCGCTTCGCGGCCCCAGCGGATGAGATCGAACCAGCGAACCTCCTCGAACCCGAATTCGAGCGCCCGTTCGCGCAGCACGGCCTCCCGGAACTCGTCCTTCCCCATTTTCTCATGGAGCGCAGACAATCCGACACGTTCTCGAACTTCATTGACACAATCATAGGCCATCGTATTGGGCATGCCGACATACTCGTTGATCGCTTCGGCATAGCTCAGCAATACTTCCGACAGACGCAAATAAGGCCAATGTGCCGGTTGACCGTTGCGGTCATTGAAATCTCTCAAAATGAATTTCATCTGAAAGAATCCGCTGCTGGGGCTGACATAATTCAAATGGTTGGTATACAAAGGAGCCAATGTCCCGTCGTAATAGGTGTCACCCGGCACGACGCAGGTTTCATAAAGGCGCGGGTCTCTCGTAGGCGTGCCGTCCAATGCGAAAAACGGTTGTTTCGAAGGACGCTCCCAGTCGAAATCTTCCGGGAACTCCGCACCGTCGGCCCAAGGGAACATATTGACGTAATTGAGCGTCGGGCCGGAGCGTACGCGCTCTTTATAAAAATCCGCATGAATCGAATTGTCATATCCCCGACGGGTCGAAATAAGAATTTCCGGACTGCTGCGTTCGAAATATCCGGATCGGTATGCTTGTCGACGATCTTCAGGCTTCTCCGTTACGGGTCGGACCAATTCATATTGCCTGTTTTTATCCAACTCGTCGAGAAAAGCCTTGCCCGCTTCAACTGCCTTGCCCCAACGTTCCCGATCGTAATTCCCGTAACAAGAATATGCATCGGCTTTGGCATGGTACGGCGTCGCCGAATTGAAAGTCGGGGACGCGGCGAACAACAATACCCTTAACTTGAGAGCCATAGCCCCAGCCTTCGTCATACGGCCTGCATCCGTATCAGATGCTTTCCACTCCAAAGCTGGAGCCGCCTCATCGAGCAGCTGCACGATATAATCAACCGTTTCCGCGAAAGTATTGCGCGGATAATGCATCTCTTCATTGGCCGCAACCGAATGTTTTAACAATGGCACGCCGCCCATATAACGCAACATTTCGGCATAAGCAAGCGCAATGATCATCTTCGCCTCGGCCACGCGTTCCCTGCGGGCCGAGGAGGTAATATCCGGAATCCGGTCCGCATTCTCGATATAGATCCATGCATAACGGATCGCGTTGTATTCCGGTTCCGAACCGAAGCGATAGGCTTCGCGTCCTTGAAGATCGCTCGTGCCGATATTGGAACTCAACGCACCGTTATAATAAAGGTTGACCGGACCATCACTCATATTGTTGCGAAAACTGTAATGAAGATCCGTAATAGCTTCAAGAATATTCACCCCTAATTTGTCATAAGGACGATCTCCTGTCGGCAAACCATAAGGCAAATAAGTATACGCTTTGGTTAGGACTCGGTCTGCATTGACCGCCGAACTGAACATTTCGTCGAGTGTAGCTCCCGAACTTTCGGGATGGTCGCCGAGAAAATCATCTCCGAAACGGATATCCGAACACGACGCTAACAACAGGCAGACTACCGCTGCCCATATGTGGATTTGTTTCATAATCAGAAAGATTTAAAAGGTGACATTCAGACCGACACTATACACTTTGACCAGCGGATAAGCTCCATTATTGTTAGTCAGGGATTCCGGATCGATGAAATCAAGTGGAGTGAATGTCAACAGGTTGTATCCAGTCAACGAAATGCCCAGTTTTTTGATTCCTACCGAAGCGAGGCGTTTGCTGTTCGAGAACGTATAACCGACCGACAATGTTTTCAGACGCAGATAGCGGGCATTGCGTAGCCAAAGCGTAGAAGCGGAAGAATTCCAAACCTCCGATTTTTCAGCAGCACGCGGTAACGTTCCGGTCTGATGCTCGGGTGTCCAGCAATCATCATAAAAATATTGGAGTAACCCGCGGCCACCCGCATTCGTATAGGGAATACGGTACTCGATCTCCATCATCTTGTTGACATGCGTCGCTCCCGTCCACTGCATTGAGAAGTTAAGCCCTTTCCAATTGAATCCGGCATTCAGACCGAAAACGTATTCGGGTCGGGTCGAGTAGCCGGTCACCATCGTATCGTCACTGTCCACAATCCCGTCGCCATTCAGATCGGCATACATGGCATCGCCGGGTGCAACAGCGACATAAGGCTGTGGCAAGGAAGAATCGAGAACCATGTTTCCTTTGGAATCAACCGTAAAGTCGCTATTCTGATACAGCCTTTCGAATTTGTAAAGTCCCGTATAGCGTCCGGTCGGACCGCCGGTCTGATGCTGATAAGCGAACTGGCTCTTCACCTCGTCCATGTACAGAATCTTGTTCCGGGCGAACGACACGTTGGCATTGACGTAATAGTTGAATCCGCGCCGTGTCGTTTCCTTCCACCCCAAGGCGATTTCGTAACCGTGATTGTCCACTTCGCCGATATTCAGCGCGGGCAGACCCGCCGCAATAATGCCAGGGGTTGAGTTAGGCGACAGGAGAATGCCCGTACGGTGTTCAAAGAAATAATCGAAATTCAGGGAAAGCCGATCCGAGAAGAAGTTTGCGTCGATACCGTAGTTCTGCTTGTCGGCCGTTTCCCATGTTACATCGGTATTGCCCAACGTACCTTCCCCGTAAGCTTCCAAACTGTTCGGGTTGTTAATTCCAAAGCTGTAAGAGCCGTTTTGTGACCAAACGCTCGGCATATACATAAAACGCGCCCCACTCAGATCGTTACCTACACGTCCCCAGGATGCACGGAATTTGAGATAGCTGATCGCATTTTGATGACGCATAAATCCCTCTTCGCTCAAAACCCAGCCTACTGATGCCGACGGAAAAGCTCCGTAACGTGTTTTCCCGGGCGCGAAATTCTCCGATCCGTTGTACCCGATATTCACATCGACGAGGTATTTGTTCCGATAGCCGTAGGTCACCCGGCCGACATACCCCACATAACTGCGCGGGATATACTGAAACGTACCGCCGCCCGCCACAGGATAGTAGTCACGCGACTGATTGTAGAGAAACATGGCCGACACCTTGTGGTCGCCGCTCACACCGAACGAACGCGAATAATTGATTTTGGCTTCGATATACCAGTTCCGATCACGCCCATAATCGTTTTCCGAATAATTCAGCGGTTGATCTTTGCTATAATCGGGTGCAGCCTCCGAGGCCGGAATGTAAACGATGGTCTTATCGTAATCCGGATCAGTCTGTGGTTTGGTCGGATCTTCAAGATACGATTTATAATAAGCCCTCTGATATTCCTGCCGCCATCCATTGGCAGTACGGCTTTTCGTTAGATTAAAACGATTGTCGTAAGCGCCTTTGATCGAAACCGACAGGCCTTTTGTCAGAAAATCAAAATTTTGTACGATCTCCGCATCACAATTAAGCGTAGTACGGTAGATCTGCTCATACCCGTAGCCGAAAAAAGTGCTGTATCCGTCGCGCAGTTCGATTGTAGACGGAATGAACCCGTCCGGGATCAACGTTCTTTTACCGTTGACAAAGCCCGGACTGGACATCGGCACGGCCCAAATCGTTGCATAGACCCATTCGTTGCCATCGGCGACCGTCAGCGGATTCTGACTCTTGCCCACATTGCCGCCGATGCCGATTTTCAAGGCAGTCGTCCGCGTCAGATCGAAATCCACGTTCGCCCGATAATTATAGCGGTTGTAGCTGTAATTATTGTCGTAATCGAGGTATTTCGTCTGTTTCAACACGCCGTTCTGATAGAGATAACCGAGCGAAACGAAATAACGCACGTTCTGACCGCCACCCGAAATGTTGATATTATTTTTCGTTTGCAGAAAAACACTGTTGAACATCTTATCCTTCCACCGGACGTTCGGATACATAATCGGATCGGAACCAGTACGATAAGCCTCGATGGCCTCCCGGCTGAAATACTGTGTTTTGTCAGTCACGCCGTCGTTCTGTTGTTTGATATTCCAGAAGCGGGCATACTCATAGCTGCCAGTCTGCTGGACATAGGAAAGCGGCTGCTGTACACCTGTAATCGAACTGACGGAGATTGAGGGGCGACCTTCCTGTCCGCGTTTGGTCGTGATGAGAATAACGCCGTTGGCACCACGAACACCGAAAACCGCTGTCGAGGCAGCGTCTTTCAGAATCGAGAAATTCTCTATTTCATTCGGGTCGATCTGCGAAAATTCGCGTTCCACGCCGTCGACCAACACCAGAGGAGCCGCATAATTGCTGTTCAACGAACCAACACCGCGGATATAGATCGTTGCAGCGTCGTTACCCGGCTGTCCGGAGGTCTGTACGGTCGCCACGCCGGGAACCGAACCGGCCAATACATTGGTAATGCTTGCAACGGGTGCCTTGACCAGTTCCTTGGTATCGACGGTCGCTAAAGCTCCGGTAATCGACGCCTTGGTCTGCGCGCCGTAGCCGATGATAACCACATCGTCGAGCCGCGCGGCATCCTCTTCCAGTGTAACATCGAGCTGCGTACGGGTCGAAACGGCAGACTCAACTGTCTTATAAGACAGATAAGAGAAGGTCAGAATAGCTTCGGCGCTTTTTACGTCGATGGAGTAGAGACCGTTGGCATCGGTGGCAGTTCCGTTCGTCGTTCCCTTCTCGACGACGGAGACACCGATCAATACATTGCCGCCGGCATCCCTGACCGTTCCCCGAACGGTAATCTTACGGGAAGGCGTATCGGCCGGAGACGTCTTCGCAGCCTCTTTCCGCGTATACAGGACGACCTGCCGTTCGGAAATCCCGAATTCGGTCTTCTCATCCAGGATTCGGCGAAGTATTGTTTCCAGCGAGGCGTTACGAACATCGAGGCTTATTTTCCGTTCAAGATCCATCGTCTTGTCCTTGTACAGAAAAATATAACCTTCGTCCGTTTCGATTTGGTTGAGCACCTCTTTCAGCGGTTTGTCTTTCACACGCAGGGAGATACTCGTATTCTGAGCCAGAAGAGCGCTGCCTGCCCACAAACAGAAGGACAGACAAAGCAAACATCCCTTTTTCAGAACATGGGTTCGTAGATTTTGATTCATACAGGTTTGATTTTCAGATATAACACTATCGGAATTCGCAAAGAACGGAACGGTTCCCGCGAATAGTTCAGGATGGTTTTCGTATCGTCATAGGCAGTAGTTTAAGTCGGTAAATATCATGCGCATGTATCATTGTCGAATCGTGATGTCGATTTCCCGTTCGCCGGAGCGCATATAGGAAATGGGAGCCAACAGTTTAAGATGGTTCAAAGCGCTTTCGAGTCCGGTTCTGAGTTCCAGTTTGCCGCTGATCATAATCTCTTCCGTCAGGTGCGAATCGCAATTGATCCGAACTCCGTAAAAATGCTGCAACTGCATAAACACCTGTTCCAGAGGCGCGCTTTTGAATTGGAGGAAGCCTTCGGTCCAGGAAACAAAATTATTGGTATCCACCAAGCGTATCTGCCGTTCCCCGGTGCGGGCGTCGTAGGTGAACATCTCCTCGGGTCGAATGCGGCTGCTCTCTCCCTGTTCGAGAGCGGTGACATCCACCGAACCCGACACCAGCACGACAGACTGTTTTTCATCGTAGGCATTGACGTTGAATCGGGTACCCAAAACCCGGACCTCCATGTGCGATGTCTCCACGATAAAGGGACGGTCGATGTCGCGCGCGACATCCAGATAGGCCTCGCCACAGAGTTTCACCCGGCGTTCGCCCTCGGCCCGCTCGCAGATTTCCAATTCCGATCCGGAATTGAGCCATACGACCGTACCGTCGGAAAGCACCGTTTTGGTCTGCTGACCGATCGGCGCGGAGAGCGATCGGAACTGCAAGTGCGGCGTCGGATCATCCCTGAAATTTTCGGGGAGATAAGAGATGCCTGCAACGAAAGCAACGACTGCCGCTGCTGCAAGCCACTTCCAGTAACGGCGGAGTCCTGTCCGGCGCTTCGACATTGCAATGTCATCATCCATGAGTAGTGTGGCATCGTAGATCCGCCGCAATGCATTGAATTCATCGCGCTGCGTATCATTCCCTTCAGCCCATTTCATCACTTGGATACGTTCCTCCAAGGAGGCATCTCCCCGCAGATATTTTCCGATCAGATTAAAATTCTTTTTCATAAAAATGAAATATGCGCATGTATATATTAGTTCCCCGAGAATCGGGAAACCCTAAACGAAAAATAATATTTTTCGGCCGATTGCCGAAATAAAAAGCCGGGCGACAACTGCGGCAAATGCACCGCAGACACGTTAACCCGCAAAAAACGAATGTATTGAAGGGTGGTTAAATCCCCAGAAAAAGATAGATGAGCGGCAGGTAGTCCTTCAGGTCGGTGCGAAGTTGTTTCAGCGCCTTGGTAACATGGTACTCCACGCTCTTTTCGCTGATGCCGAGTTCCTGAGCTATCTGCCGGTTAGACATTCCATCGAACCGGCTGAGCATGAAAACGCGGCGGGTCTGCCTTCCCAGCGCATCCAGCGATTTGTGCAGAATGGTTTGCACATCCTCGGCATAAAGCGCATGCGGGTCGCATGCTTCGAGCGTATTGATTCGGAACTGTATTTCCCGGGAAGCATCCGATCCGATGCTTCCGTGTATCTGATATTTCAGGCTCTCGCGCCTCAAATAGTGAAGCGCTTTGTTGCGGATGACCGAAAACAAAAACGGAAGCACGAACTCGACCTGTTCACCGGCAGCCATCTTTTCCCACAGAACGGCCATGGCTTCAGCGGCCATACATTCAGCCTGGGCAGAATCATAAGTATAAGATTTCGCAAACAAGACACACCTTTGGTAATAACGGTTGAAGTCGTCGCCCAAAAATCGTATGTCAGTTTGATTTGAACCCACGCGGCCTTTTTCTTTATAATACAAAGTTAGAGAAAATATTTCGACATTCACAAATCCCGATTCAATTTGAGGCTTGATAAAATAGCTATCAATTATTTATAAATGATTTGAAAATTCCACGTATGTCTTTGTGCTGTTTCCGAGACTACCTACTCCCCGTTTAGCACGTTATGCACCGTGTTTGCCTTGCTTCCGTTTCCGTGGGCGAAGCTATGGCAGGAGGTCGGAAAACAACCAAGATCGGGGCCCTTCGGGTTCAGACAAAAAAATCAGCCGCAATGTATAAGTTGCGGCTGATTTTTTTGTCCTGAAATCTTGTTTGTATTTCGCCCCTCTGAAATATAGCCCACAGAAACGGAAGCAAGGCAAACGCGGCCCATACGGCATAAAAAAAAGGTCGTAGTTATGAAACAGCACAAAGACATACGGGAAATTTTGAAACGGAGCGGCACCGCTCCCACCGGCATCTGCGGGTTTTGGAGGTCTTCGGCGGGTTTCGCGGCTGTGCTTTTCGGCGCGTTTGCGGCGTTCAAATTTCTCGCGGGCGGTTATCTCGGTGCGGGCGGTTTTTGGGGTTTCTGCCTCTCGTTGTGGCTCTTGTTGCGGTGTCGGGACATCGTGTGTCTCGTCCTTTCCCCCGTGGTTGTCCTCGTGCGGTTTCTTCTGCGGCTGTTTTACTAACATTCAACACCTTACAACTATGGGAAAAGTCACATTGTTATTCGCAGGAAAGAATTACGACACCGACGTACAGAGCGTGCGGGAGAATCAGATCGTCATTTTCGACGGCCCTTACAACATGCGTCAGCGCATGGTCGTGGCCGGAATCGAACACACACAATCCGGTTACAATTACCGATTGATCGACCCCGAAACCGCCGAGGAGCACTCCGCGGATCTGATCCGCCCCTTACGGGACAAATTCGGTATCGGGCACTATTATGACGACGAGCACCCAGAATTTATGGATGCCGCCGAGGTCGCGGCGCTCCGCACTCGTGCCGACGCCCTCAAAGCCGAGCAGGAAGCCGCCCGACGTGCGGCGGCGGAAGACTCGGAACGATTACGCACCATCGGCGCGGAGCGTCTGCGGCAGATCGTTCCCGACGATGCCGTGGCCGTCATCATCGGCGAACAGCACGAAAGCGAATGCGACCCTTATACGGACTATTTCGGTTCGCGTATCGTGCGCATGGTGCTTCTCGGATTCTCGACCCACACGCGCGATCTGTTCCCCGAAATGCGCAAGGCCGCGGCCCGGTTCGAGGGCACGGCACACCTGGCCGAGCGTAATGCCGAGTACGAACACCGTGAAAAGTACAGCATGGGGCACGGCTATTACCTCGGCACGCACCGTTATTCGGGCTGGCAGGTCAGCAAGGAATCGTGCCGCGACAAAGAGGGCATTATCAAGCGTTTCGCCGTCGTGGCCGGAAATCCCGAGAACGTATGTATCGAGAACCCTGCACCCGTGCAGAACGCCGCCCCCGAAACCGTGGCCGACGCACGTGTCGAGATCGTGGAATACTCCGCGAAGTCGATCGCCGTATTCGGCGATACGAAACCCCTGCGCGACACGCTCCGCGATCTGAACGGGCTGTTTCGCGCCTACCTTACGCACAACGGCACCCGGTGCGCCGGGTGGATTTTCTCCAAACGCCGAGAACAAGAGGTGCGCAGCGCATTGGCCGCCTATCTCAAATAACATTCAACCCGGGGCGGGCGGATGCCCGCCCCACAACACCCGAAACCATGAACGAACAGATAACTGCTATCGCCGCGCTCCTGCTGGAGATCAACAGCAAAGAAAAATACACCGCCTTTTTCGATTTCAGCGGCCATGTACGCACTTTCAGCATCCGGATTTATTCCGGCAAGTGGTCGAAAGGGAAAGACCCTCTTTTCAACCTCTCGTTACAAAACAAGGACGGACAGCAATGGCGGAATTGGGACAACGCGCATGCCATGTCCGGCGATTCGATCCTCTCATTCTTAACGACCTTATTATGAAATCATACGAAGAAATCATACAGCGCACGGCGGATTTCGACTACATGATGCGCACCCGGTTGCCGGAAAAGTACATGCCGGAGGTATTCGGCGTCACGGCTGGGGAAGACCCCGATCTGCGGCAACTCCTTCACAACGCATCGCGCAACGGCATAGGTATTACCTACCTGCTGTTCAAAATACCGTACGACCGCCACAAGCAACTGATTAAATACCTTTCAAAATAATCTTAAAACCATCATGCCATGAAAACGAACGAAAACAACACCACGACCGCAATCGCCGCTCAGAGCACGAAATCGACCGTTTTGCTCTCCATTGACAAAATCCGCCCCAACCCCAACAATCCGCGGCGGAGTTACGACGAAAATGCCCTCGCGGAACTGGCCGCGTCCATTGCCACACACGGCCTTATTCAGCCCATCCGGGTGCGAGCCGCAGAACAAGGCTGTTATATCATCGTCTGCGGCGAACGCCGCTACCGTGCCGTGCAACTGCTCAGCCAGACCGAAATCGAGGCCATCGTCGATGCCGCCCCCGCGGACGAACGGGCGATCTTCGACCTTGCGCTCTCAGAGAACATCCAGCGCGAGGAGATGCCGCCGCTCGACGAGGCCGAAGCCTACAAAGCCGCCATGCAGACCCTCGGCGGGGATGCCGCCGCCGTGGCCGCACGCTTCGGTAAGAGCGAGCAGTATATCTACTACCGGATGAAACTCAACGAACTGATCCCCGATGCAAAAAAACTCCTGCGCGGGAACTCCATTACGCTGGGTCTCGCTATGGAGTTGGCACGATACGGGAAAGACCTGCAAAAGACGATCTGCAAAGACCGCCTCAAAGACGAGGAAGGGTGGCGGAAATACTCCGTAAAGGAGTTCAAGCGGATGGTGGACGCCCATTATACGAACGATCTGGCCCGGTATCGCTTCGACCGAACGGCGTGCGCCGCATGCAAGTACAACGCAAATACCTACGATATGTTTGCCACGGGAAGCGGACGGTGTACAAACCGGGAATGCCTCGAAGCCAAAAACCGCGAATTCATCGAGCGAAAAAGCGGAGAACTGCTCGCGCAAAACCCGAAATTCATCCTTTGCAAAGACCGTTACGGATGCGACGACCATGATAAGGCCGTAGAGCATATGACCGAAAACGGGGTCGAATGCAAGGCGTTCGAATACGGGCAGGTGCAGGAAATGCCCGCTATACCCGCGGAACCATGTCCGGCGGATTATGCCGCCGATGCCGATTATACCGCGGCAATGCAGATCTATGAACAGCAGAAAAAGGCTGCCGAGGAAAAGACCGCCGACCTGCTGGCCAAGCACGACGCCGGGGCGATCCGTATCTTCGTCAAGACTTCGCGCGACGACGCCCGGCTGGTCTATGTGAACCAAGCCGCCAAAGACAGGGAATCGACCGGGAAACTGATCGCCCGCCTTGAGGAGAAGAAAATCCGCAACACGGAACTCGCACACGAAAAAACCGTCGAAGCCGTCCGGCAGATCGTCCGCGACGAGGAGATCGCCCCGACGCCGTTTACCCAGCTGGAAGACAACATTCTCTATTACATCATGCTCGGAAGCCTGCGGCGCGAACACCTCGCCGCCGTGGGATTCCCCGAGGCGTATTATTTGACATCTGAACAGAAAATCGCTGTCGTCAACGCGCTGACCGACGAACAACGCGACCTCATCACCCGTGATTTTCTTGTAAAAAGTCTTACATCCGACATCGGTTTCGACAAAACGGGGAAGCAACTGCTGATGGAATTCGCAGCCCTGCA
This sequence comes from Alistipes intestinihominis, assembly GCF_040095975.1. Lineage (NCBI taxonomy): Bacteria > Pseudomonadati > Bacteroidota > Bacteroidia > Bacteroidales > Rikenellaceae > Alistipes > Alistipes intestinihominis. The sequence goes on along the minus strand of NZ_JBBMFL010000017.1, from coordinate 78,060 downwards.
CCACAAAGAGAAATACGAGGTTGTGAAAGCGCAGTTCGACGAGGAATACACGAAGCGCAACGACCGTCTCGACGAGCGTATCGCCGTGGCCGAAGCGCAGGAGAAAGCCAAGACCAAAGCCGCCAAGAAAGAGGGCAAAACGGGTAAGAGCACCAAGAAAACGACAAAGAAAGCCGCCTAAAGTCTGATCGGGGACGGCCCGCAGGCCGTCCCCATAAAACCGAATGAATCATGTTGAAAGAATTTATCGACGCTCTTCGCTGTCATGGAATCGCCGTTTTCGATCTGATCCAGGCAGGTGCGGGAAATCACATTTTTTTCGCACACCGAAACGGCCATACTTGGGGTATCCGGATTTCCCGGGAGCGAGCGGCACGCCGCTATACCGTGCATATCTTCTCCGAAGAATCGGACATAAGGGGCACTTATTCTTGTCCGCCGGGATTGTTGCTGACAACTATCGAACTGCGATTCAACGACCTTGCGACACCATAAATAAGTCCCGGTTTCCGTCTGCGGCATGATTGCCGCAGACGCGAACGGGCGGACGCCCGCGGCTCCCGCCATACCGCCACCCCGAATTGTGTCAAAACATCATCTGACGAACCTATAAAATCTTATATACGTATCGCTCCCGATGTGGAATATTTCACCGATTACGACCGCTTCCGCGAGGAGCAAATCTGCTGCGCCGTCGCTGAAGACGGCACGAGTCTGTTCAGCCGCATTGAGAACCGCCGCTTCATGCACACGGTGCGGCACGATCTTTCCGAACGGGTTATCGAGCTGCTATGTCGGCAGATACACCGTGAGATATGCACATTGCACTATGGCGGACAAGTCGTGGAATGACCTGCCCGCCACACCGGAGAGTTGTAAGCCGCAAAACACTTCGCTTTGCGGCTTTTCTTATTTTATACGATAAAATTTCTACCTTTGTCACAGATATATAAAGTTGAACAAACAATATGACAAAAGTCGAAATCGTGAATCAGATTGCCCGTGAAACGGGTGTCGAGGCTACGACTGTATCAGCTGTCGTGGAGGGTTTCATGGAAGAGGTGCGCGCCGCCCAGATTCGTAAGGAGAACGTCTTCCTCCGCGGATTCGGCACCTTCCTCATCAAGCACCGCAAGGAGAAGACAGCGCGTAACATTTCAAAGAATACGACGCTCAAAATTCCTGCGCATGATATTCCGGCCTTTAAGCCGGCGCCAAATTTTGAAGAGGCTGTAAAATAATGATAAGCGCCCGTCCAAAAAACGGGTGCTTATCGTTGGATTCGTCCGAATCAATACTTGTGTTTCGGATACTCCGGAAAGAGGATCAACCAACATAGTCCGATGGCGACCAGTACCGACAATATTCCCATTGTCAGGCAAAGAGCCGTTAGAAAGTGTACGAGCATCGAATCTTATTTTTCCCGTTACAGCAGTTTTGCTTCTAACAACTCTTTGGCTGGTATTTCCACCGTCTGATGCCGGGCTCCGTTCTTCTCGATGATTTCCAGCAAAAGCACTTTGTCATCGGAGATCGTCAGTTTGGGCAGTGCGAATACCGTCCGCTGACGCTGGTGTCCCCTCACGACTGCCGGGTCGTTGCATACGCGCAGGATTTCGAGCGGCGTCTGTTGTTGTGCCGTGCGCTTGGTGAGTTTGCGATCCGCCACGATGAACCGCCGTGAATCCACCTCGAAGGAGATATTCGTGTCGTTATACATGCAAGTATGTATGTAAACGACATCATTGGAAACATAAATCCCCTGTACTTCGACTTCGATGCCGTACTTTTTCGTGCGAATGCCTTTCACATCCGTACGGTTCTGCCGGTATATGTCGCTCAACATGCGCTTTACGGTCGCGGGCTTCTCACGGCCTACCTCGCGCAGCAGCACCCGGCTTTTGGTTACTGGGGCCGGCGACAGCGGATCGCCCGCAGCAGTCGGTTCCTTTACACCTTTCGTCTGTGGTTCCTGCACTGTAAGATTGACGGTCGAGACAGCCGGATTCTCGGCATAGTGGACATCGAAAGTGAAAAATCCGCCGTCCTCGGTGATGACCGTCAGGTTTGTTTCGGCTATGAAATTCCGCACGGCGGCTTTCACCCGCACGACGTTCTCTGCCCCGTCGGCTTTGCCAGCGATGATGTCCATCGAGCCGATGTCGATATATGTAACAGGCGACGGGAACAGGATATGCACGGTTTTCGTAAATCCCGCTTCGATCCGCAGGGGGCTGATCTCCACCGGCGTTTCCGGTGCCGTCTGTGCCGTGACTTTAACCGCCGCGATTGCCGCGACGATCAGAATCAGATAAATAAGGTCTCTTTTCATAAACGTTCTATTCTTTTGAAATCAATAATAGCTGATGGTTGGCTTTGAGGGTTATCTTCACCTCGCGGAGCTTCCCGGCGACATACTGCGACGAAGCCTGTAATCCTCCGCGCGCCAGCTCGGACAACACCTGCTGCCCGGCCGAACGGGTGACATTTACACTTGTTCCGGCGGTCTGTCCGACGGATGCCAGCGCCTCTTTGAGGGCTGTCCGTTCGCGGGAGTTCGGGACGTTCAGCCCCGGCTGGCCGTCCATGTCGTAAGCCGCGGCTTCGACGGCGAAGATCCGCCCGCCGTATTCGACGGACGACACCACGACCTGCAGCCGCATTCCGGAGATCGTCGCAAGACCGTATAACGGAGTGTTGCGTGGGATCACCGTATCGTCGATGCGCACGGCTTCCAATAGCCGCAGCTGCACCGTGCTCCCGGCACGTATGATTTGCGTCTGAGCGACACAAGCCCTGACGCTTGGAATATCGGCATGCGCGACACCACCTGCCGCCGTGAGAAATCCGAGGTTGCGCTCAACGGTGAAATCCGCCCGCGTGTCGAGCGTCGAGGCTTCGACCTCACCTTCCCGAACGGGCCGCATGACGGACAGGCGCGAATCCCTTCGCTGCTTCGTCGGCCCGGTCTCTTCGTCTACGGCCGTTCCGCCTCCGAGATACTTCCGTGCGAGCCTGTACTGCTCCTCGGCCAGTTCCAGCGGATCGGGCTGCTGCCGCTCGGCGTCGAGCTGGGATTGCAGGGCCGCGATCTGCTCTTTCAGGGCCTCGACCTCGGTATTGTTGCAAGAAGGGGCCGGGGTGTAGAAAGCCGCCATTTCGCCCGATATCCTCCGGTAAGCAGCATCCGATTCGTCGATCGCCGTCGGTGCTGCCGGAGCCGTAGCGTCCGCCATTTCCCCGGTCACAGGCAAGCGGTCGTCCAGAACATCACCCAACGATTGTAGTTTCTCGCGCCGCTGCTGCTCGTACTGCTCCTGTTCGTAGACCTTACGCTTGTCCGTTTCCGCCGGCTTTACCGTCGCTTCCGGAATCGTAACATTGTATCCGCCCGTTCCCGCCTGCTGCGGAGCCGGTTTCGGGGCGAACAGGTGCCATAGGAAAATGCCGCACAGCAGCGTCATAACCGTCACGACGCCTGCGAACTTAAGTTGCCGGAGAAGCTGCGGCGTGAGAAATTGCGACAGTTTTTCAACCGCTCCGTTATCGCTCCTGCGTATCATCTTCATCTATATTTAGAGGTAACGGGCGCGTTTCCGGCAGTAGTGGCTGCCGGAGGTGTTCGACGGCGGGAATCGACGTCTCCCGACTCCGCATTCCACCGAACAGAATCATCAGGGCGACCGCCGCATAGACGAGCAACAGCACAGTAACCAGCCCGAGCCGCTGGCGCGGCGTAAGACGTTCCATGCGGGCCTTCAGCCACGCTTCGGCCCGCGTCTGCAAATCCTTAGCGCTCATAACTTCCGAGGTCTTTGTTTTCGAGAATACGCAGATCTTCGATCAGGAATCCCTGCGGGTTGTTGTCCGAGCGTACGGCATTCCGCAGACGGCATGTCGTGACGAGCGTCCGTTCCGTGACATTGCTTTCACGGACGATCTTCTGCCGTGCGAAGGTCTCGACAGCATAGGGATAGCAGTCGAAATCGCAGCGGATGCTGTCCACGACGACACTCTGCGATACGTTCGAGGCGATGATGCGGTTGAAATATCCCTTCTCTGCGAGGCTCTGGTAATAGGCGATGGCGCTTCCGTCCGCAAGGTACAGCGCCCTGCGGACATTGCCTTCGATGGCCTCGCGGTCGGGAGAGAGGGTGAAGAAGAGCTCGTGGAAGCGCCGCACGTGTTCGCGGGCTTCGACGGGACGGTTCTGGGCCATATCCTGCGACAGGGCCAATATCAGCGACTTACCCTGATCGAGTACGTAGATCTTCTGCCGCTGGGCTTCCGCGAAACGGTAGGATGTCCACACTGCTGCCACCGAGATCAGCGTGCAGGCTCCCAGAAAGAGTATGCTGAAGAGCCGCAGGTGGCGAAAGGACGATTCTATATTCTTCAATGTTTTGAATTCCATATTTTATTACGTTTTATCGTTTCTTCAAAGCCCCTTTTATACGGCCTCCGACATTTCCGACCGCCGCTCCGGCGACTCCGGCAGCGCCCATCGCCACGGCACGTCCTGCGCCTGCGACTTTATCGCCGTAACTTCCGGCGCCTCCGGCCTGAATGATCCACGACGCAACGGTCGGCACGCAGAAATATCCGATGATTCCGATAATCATAAAAATGCAATAGACCGTATTGCTTCCGTCGGGTATGAACGTCGGGTCTTGCAGTCGTTTGATGTCCTGCTGGAGCATTAGAATCTGGATGCGCGAAAGGATCGCACCGAACAGGTCGCTGACGGGCAGCCACAAATAGATGCAGATATAGCGTGCCAGCCAAGACGCCAGCGTATTGTGAAAGCCGTCGTACACGGAGAAGGCGAAGGCCACGGGCCCCAGTAACGCCAGGACGATCAGGAAAAACGTCCGCACGGTGTCGATGGTCAGCGATGCCGCCTGGAAGAGCGTTTCCAGAAACGCCCGGAATGCCTCACGGACTTTCTGACCGAATTGATACCCGGCTCGTTCGGCATACATCCCGGCAATCGTCATAAGGTCTTTGGGCTTCCAGCCCAATTCGTCAAGCCGTTTGTCGAACTCTTCGTTACTGATAAGATAGGCTTTCTCCGGATCGCGGAGCATCGCCTGACGCTGCAATTCATCCTTCTGTGTCTGGTATTTCTCCAGATCGAACGCCTGTCGATCGACCAAATGCGATGTGGCATTGCTGATAGGTGACAGCAGACCGTTCAAAGGCCCCAATACGAGGGTCGGGAAGGCCATGATGCACAGCCCCAGCACAAAGGGCCGCAGCAGCGGGAATACCTCGATCGGCTCCGCGGCGGCAAGGGATTTCCAGACCCGGTATGCGATGAAAAACAAGGCGCCCAATCCGGCGAGTCCTTTGGCAATGCCCATCATATCGCTGCACAACGGCAACATATCGGCGTACAACGAGCGGAGAATCTGATGCAGGTTCGTCCACTCTACGGCTAACGGCATCGTCATAGGTTACCAATATCTGTCGTTATGACCGCCGTACAAGGCCCGTACACGCTCCGAATCCCCGCGCTGACGGCTGCGCAGGAACGACACGGAGATATTCTTGCGCGTATAGTATTCCGTAAGATTGCGGTATTCGAGCATCTCGTAGTAGATCCTGTCGATAATATCCAGCCGCTCCTTGTCGGTCATCGAAAGCCCTGACGGAGTGATGATCTGCTTCAGGTCGTTCAGCAGGTCGGCACTCGCCGACAGCAGCTTCGTATAGCCTGCGGCCATTGCCGTGAGTTCCTCGGCCGAATAATTCGTATCGTTAAGCATCGACCGGAAGTTCGAGACGTATATGTCGGAGATGTCGCCCACGAGCAGCATCGTCTGCTGCGCGCGACGGGCGCTTTTGACGAGGTTATGCACCGACCGCAGCGCATCGTAATATTTCTTCGACTGCTCGTAAATCTTTACCGTCTGCTGAAAACTCTGAAGCAGCGTACTTCCGTTCCGGGACGCTTCGACGACCTGCCTGGTGGAATTCACGATGCCCTGCGCCAGATTCGAGGGGTCGCTCACGACCCACTGCGCCCGAAGCGGATGGCCTGCCAGCAGCATCGCTGCCAGCAGGCCGAAGCCTATTCGCCGTCCCATCGCACCGGAGCCTGAAGGATTACTTCCGTCCCTATACGCTGCGGCCGGTCGTCGCGGATGAAAAGCCCGAAACATCCGATATGCAGAATATCGTTGGTCGTGTGATGAACGACGCATCCGCCGGTTTGCCTGTACAAGACATGGAGCCACAGACTGTCATCGCGTTTGAGAATGACCATATCCCTTACGGGACGTTCGCCGCAGAAAAGCGTCGCGGCATATCCCGGAGCCGTTTTGCGGATCGTGATCCGCTCTCCGTATTCGTTCTTTCAGCAGCCGCAGATACGGTCGTCGGCAACCTCGGATTGCAACTCCCGGATGGTCTGTTTCAGCGACTCGATCTCTTCCTGCGCCTGGCGCAGCCGTTCGTCTCGCGCGGCGAGTTCTTTTTTGGATATGAACATGATTTTCGGTTTTTAGGTTAATGATCTTCATTGCGTTTTCGCTCGGCTAACTGGCGTATGGCCAGCCCGATATTGCCGCCGAGCTTCTCCGTGAGATGCTGGAGTTCCAATTTCTCGGTCTCTTCTGTCGTAAAGCAATAATACTCCTCGGCCGAAACTTCCGTGGCGTAGACTGCGGACTGCACGCCGCCCAATCCGATCCACACCTCCTTATAGCGACGTTTGGAATCGCTCGAAAGGTTGATGGAGAGAATCTGCGCACGCTCCTTATCCGTAAGTCCCAGCAACGCCTGTATCTGGTCGAATTTGTTGACATATTTGCGTTGGTCGAGGAGGATTTTGCAGTCGGCATTGTTGATGATGGACTCTTTGACGATCGGTGAGGAGATGATATCGTCCACCTCCTGTGTGACGCAGACGACTTCCCCGAAATACTTACGGACCGTTTTGTAAAGGTATTTCACGAAAGTTCCCATACCGGCTTTGGAAATTGCCCGCCAAGCCTCTTCCAGCAACAACATCTTACGGACGCCTTTCAGACGACGCATCTTGGAGATGAAACTCTCCATGATAATCAGCGTGATGACTGGATAGAGCACCTTGTTGTCGGCGATATTGTCCATCTCGAAAACGATAAAACGCTTTGACAGCAGGTCCAACTGTTTGTCGCTGTTGAGCAGGTAATCGTATTCCCCGCCTTTGTAAAAGGGTTCCAGAACGTTCAGCAGGTTCAACAGGTCGAAATCTTTTTCCCGAACGTGTTTCTGCTCCAAGACTTTCGGGTATTCGTCCCGCATGAACTCATAGAAGGTATTGAAAGAGGGTACGACACGCCGGTCATCCCGGAGACGGTTCAGGTAGAGGTTTACGGCATTCGAGAGCGCCACTTCTTCAGCACGGCTCGGGGCTTCGTCCTCGCGTTTCCACAATGTGAGAAGAAGAGTCTTGATGGACTCGCGCTTTTCGATGTCGAAGATATTGTCGTCGGTATAAAACGGATTGAACGCGATAGGTTCGTCTTCCCGGTAGGTCAGGTAGACGCCGTCCTCGCCGTGCGTACGGCTGTGAATCAACCGGCACAACCCCTGATACGAATTGCCCGTATCGACGATCAGCACGTGCGTGCCCTGTTCGTAGTATTGCCGGACCATGTGGTTCGTGAAGAAGCTCTTGCCGCTGCCCGAAGGCCCTAAGATGAATTTGTTGCGGTTCGTCGTAATGCCGCGCTTCATCGGCAGATCCGAAATATCCAGAAACACGGGTTTCCCGGTCAGACGATCGACCGTCTTGATCCCGAAAGGCGACGGGGAGTCCTGATAGCATGTCTCCTCCGTGAAGAAGCACAACGCCTGTTCGGGAAACGTATAGAAACTTTCTTCGGCGGGAAAATCCCCTTCGTTGCCGGGGATCGCCGCCCAGAAAAGCGTCGGAACATCCACAGTATTATGACGCGGCGTGCACCCCATAAGCGCCAGCTGCGCCCCGACATCGTTACGGATCTGCTTCAGCTCTTCGCTCCCTTCGCCCCATGCCATGACATTGAAATGGGCGCGTATCGAGGTCAGAGAGAAAGAGTGCGCCTCATTGAGGTAATCGTCGATCCATTCCTTGTTGATCTGGTTCGAACGGCTGTACTGCGCGAGCGACTGCATGTTGCGGGCCGTACGTTCGAACTGCCTGAGGTTCTCGTCGCTGTTATCCAAAAACAGATATTGATTGTAGATGTGATTGCATGAGAGCAGCAATCCTACGGGAGCGGCGAATGAAAGCCGACAATCGGAACGCTCCGTCGAGAGGCGTTCGTAGCGGTCATCCGTACGAACACTGCCGGGGAGGTCGTCCAGATCGGAAAGCGTATGCAGACACAACGCCTTGTCGCCGATCCACATCCGGTCGGGATCGAGACGCATGTCCTGCAACGGGGTCTTCCCGGACGGTGACAGCGTGAGATAACGTTCGAGGATTCCCGAAGATTCGGGAGTCCCGGCAATCTCGTCCGCTCCGAGACGCCGCAGCCGGATATGACCGCTCTCGCGGACGATGCTGGCGAACTGCTCCACAGCTTCCAGAAAGCGCGTCGTCGTATCTTTGTCCTGCAACTCTTTCGGGACGAGCGTACCCCGGCACAGCACACTGCAATCGCTCTGACGGCGGCTTTGCGCACGGGTTGTCTTCGTAATGAACAGGTAGCAGGTATGATGCAGAAAAGGTCGTTCGTTGAAATGCCGCTCGAACGACCGGCTCAAGAAACTCAAATCGTCTTTCCCGATGTCAGGACGATACTGTTCCTGAACGAAAATATCCTGCTTGTGCACCACGGTATAGTCCGGAAGCACCTTCACCGCTTTGAGCCATACGCCGTGCAGCGCTTCATATTCCTGCGAGGAGACGGTGAATAGCTCCGGAAGCGTAACCTCGAACGCCACCGTGATGTTGGCGTCTTTAGAGAGGATACAATCGTGTTCGACCTTTCAGATCGGAAATTTCCGTTCGAGGGTTTCGGTTTTCAGGGTGTTATTCATGGTCTTAATGTCGGTTTAGAATTCTTGCCACACTTTTTCGGGAGACGATACGTCGCGGATGCCGCCGTGCGGCGAGGAGCTTCATCAGTCCGTAAGCCCCGTACTTGCGGTTCAGACGGAAGGTCAGCGCCACGAGTGCGCCGCCCAGCCCCACGCCCGCGACAAGGCATGCCACCTGATCGACCCCGCCCATATAAAGTACGACTACGAGAATGAAAACGGCGAGCAGGCCGCCGGCGAAGAGGAAGAGGTACTGCGCCCGCAGCCCCTTGAACTCCACCTGGCGGCCCACGCCTTTATTGATCGGATATTCGACCATCGTCTAAAGGAAAAACGAACGCAGAATCGTGGCGGCGACGATCAGGAAGATACAGGCTCCGAACCAGCTCGCAGCGGTTTTCGACGTATCCGGATCGCCCGAACTGAACTTCTGATAGACCCGGACACCACCGATCAGACCGATGACGGCGCCGATGGCGTAGATCAGCTTGGTCGCCGGGTCGAAATACGACGTGACCATCTGCGTAGCCTCCTGAATGCCGGCCATGCCGTTGCCTTGCTGCGCTGCGGCGTGTTGCACCGTGGCGAGCAGTCATACGGCGATTCATGCCGAACTGAAAATGAGTTTTCTTTTCATGGATGATTGTGTTTTTTAATTCGACTTCAGATTTTCTCTCCGGGCGCTGGGCCCGTGATTCATGCGTGCTGCTCATCCTGCCGTCAGCCTGAATCGTAGTATCCGGGAGCTTTCATAGCTTCGCATTTTTTAAGTTGAACAATCTATTTCGGAGCGGCAGCCATACGCTGCGCCGCTTCCTTCTCGGCATCGTCCAGATAACGGGCGATGATCGGGCTGGCGCCGGAGATGGCGTCCATGAGTGTACGCTGCACTTCCGTATGACGGATGTCACGCAGCACTCCGGCCAGGGTTTGCCGCTGCTCTTCAGGCACGGCCTGCCCCTTGCACAAGGCGAGGATGCAATCCAACTGCTGCGGAGAGAAACTCTGCGTCCCGGCAGGCGGGGCCGTCGTTTCGCATCCTATGTCCATCACCTCTTCGGTCGCAGCTTCGCGCGTCAGGGTGTTCTCTTCCTCCGCGGTGAGCGCCGTAGGTTCCTTATGTATCCACCCCTGAACGGTCGCTTGCACGGCGCGATGTTCCTTATCGCCGTCGCTTGCCGGTACAAATGTATGGTCGCTTTTGTCTGAATTGTTCCCCTTGCGCCGGGAGTGGCGTGACGCGGCGCGTGCTGGCGTCCGCTGACCGGCGCCGTAGTCCCGGGTGACGACCAGCGCATCGTCTTTAGGGGTAACGGCTGCCGTCCGACGCCTGCGGCGGCGCGGCGGGTCGAGACGATCGGCTTGCCGCCGATGCCAACGCGCCAGCGCCCGGCGCATCGCCCCGAAGCAAATCTCGCCCAACTCGCCCCGGAAGAGGAACTTATCCAGAAACAGGTAGCAGAACAGCACAAGGAACAGCACGACCAGAGCCTCCGTGATTTTCATAACGGGTGTCATTCTTACAGGATTTTATTGAGTCCTTTGGAGCAGAGCGACCGTATCTCCGTTCGGTGCCGCTCGAAGTGCTGTTCCAATACGTTGTCGATGAAGTTCCCGACCGTAAATCGCCGGTTGCCCGCAACGCCCACGAGAGTCGTGATCTTGCGGTGCAGCCGCCGGTCGATGTAAACGCATTGCCGGGCCTCGGAAGGAGTATTCTTCAGAAACCGCGACGCATAGTCTTCCGCATCCGAACGCCTGACGCGCGGCTCCGAAGCAGACGCTTCCGTCGGCTCCGGGGCTATGGCATCTGACGCCGAGGCAGCCGGTTCGGGGCCGGCCATCAGGCTGCGCAGGTATTCTTCGTCGAGTCCCTGCCGGACAGGTACCTTCCTACTCATGGCACGGAAGTTTCAGAACGGCGCAGATCTCCGTCATCAGGCGGTCGAAACCGCACTCGGCGACGAAAGCCCGGTCGGGCGGCAGCAGCGTACACCGGTACACCGGGCCGCCCGCTTCCTGAATATCCTTGTTGAAGTTGCTCCGCACGGGAATATGCGTGCGCAGATGCCGCAGCCCCAACTGATCGAGGACTTTCTCGTACTGTTCATAGAGCGGCGTCCGCTCGCGGCGATCCACCAAGTTCCAGAACAGGAACAGCTCCCGAAGATGCGCCCGTCCCGTCTTGATCAGACGGTCGTTGAGAACAGAGGCAAAATTGAGCGTGCTTTCCAGTACAATGCGGTCGGCTTTCATCGGGATGAAGAGGTAGTCCAACTCGACGATCGTAGAGAGGACGCCTTCGTTGCCCACCGTTCCCGGAAGGTCGAACAGCACGACATCGTATCGTTCTTCGGCGACGGCGGCCCATTTCCGCCATTCCGACATCGCCTCGGAAGGTTTGCAGCAGAGAATACGATAAGGTTTCACCCCTTTGTTCTCGGCGAGCGAAACGAGGAGTCTGCCGTAGATCGCCGAAGATTGCACGACGGCCTTGTCGCGGTTCGAGAGTTTGAGGATGGAGTGCTGCGGGTAGTCGCAGTCCACCACTGCGACGCGGATGCCGTGCAGGTAGTGCAGCCACGAGGCGGCCAGCACCGTGAGGGTCGATTTGCCGACGCCCCCTTTCTGGGAGGCGAAAGCGATGCACAAAGGGTTCTGTTCCATACGAAAATAATTAAGCGATTAATATTTAACTCGTTCCGATACGCGGATACGTACTTGCGTATTCACGTATCTTCGGCGATTCATACGCCTTTGCGGATTCACATACTTTTGTCGGCAGATACGGATGTAAGCTGTCACATACAAACTTCGGCATCTATGCAGACATCTACATCCGTATCCGCATAGCCGCGCAATGACGGATGTACGGGAGTAAGAGGCTACGCGGGCAGGTAGATTCGTAAGTAGTGATCCGCGCACAAAGAAAATGAGAAAACGCCCTCGTTCGACGGCTCCGAAAACGGGTGGCGCCCAAAGGCGCGTATCGGCGTCCGTTGGCAGGTATATATCTGATACAACATAAAATAAAACGCTCTACCTTTGCCTCCGAAAGGAGTAATCCCGCTGCGACGCCGAAGGCGCGCACCTTCATCCGGCCCCTGGCCGGATTTCTATATGCGCCCGCATATAGCAAGGGGTACCTTCAGCGGCTCGGAATATTCCGAGCCGCCGAAAGTGCCGCCGCGACCTGCGGCGCGGCGGACGGCTACTCCCGAGTCGTAACCTCAAAACACCGATGCTCTATGGATGCTGCCGATAAACCGACCTCCGCTGCGGGCCGCAAAGCCCTCGACGACCCGCGCATACACCGCTATTACGTTCGCCTGACAAGCGAGCAAAACGAGCGTTTCCTGCGCATGTACGAACACTCCGGAATGAAGAATAAAGCCGATTTCATCTGCCACCGCATCTTTGGATGACCCTTTACGGTCGTCGTCCGAGACAAGAACACCTACGATTTCTATGTCCGGCTGACGGGATTTTACGCCCAGTTCCGGGCTGTCGGGGTGAACTACAACCAGTGCGTCAAAGCCATACACACGACCTTCGGTGATAAGAAAGCGTTGGCCTATCTCTACCGTCTGACGCTCGAAACACAACGGCTGGAACAACTCGTGAAGGCGGTCATCGAACTTACGAAGGAGTTACTGCAATGGTGCCGAAAGTAAACTCCGGGGCCAATGTATACGGCGTACTCCAGTATAACCGCATCAAGGTCGAAGCCGGCGAAGGCCGGGTATTATACATGCAGGGAATACCCGAACGCAGCGACGGCAGATTCAGTATCGAGGAGTGTGCGGAAGCCTTCGGGTACTACACGGCGTTCAATCCCCGTGTCCGAAAACCGGTCGTGCATTTCTCGCTCAACCCCTCGCCCGAAGACCGGCTTTCGGAAGCGCAGCTCACGCGACTTGCCGCCGAGTTCATGGAACGTATGGGATATGGCCGCCAGCCCTACGTCGTCTTTCTGCACGAAGACATCGCACGGCGACACATGCACGTCGTCTCGGTGAGGGTGGACGAGCAGGGCCGGAAGATCGACCACAACAACGAACTGCGGCGCGCCATGGCGGTTTGCAGGGCGTTGGAACACGAGTACGGCCTGCATGTGCCCGAAGACGGCGGCGTGCAAACAGAACCGGAAGAATTGCGCCGGGTCGATTACCATCGGAGCGATCTGAAGCATCAGCTGCGCAACGTCGTGATGACGCTCAAACAGCAGTACGGATTCCAGTCCTTCGCGGAGTTCAATACGCTGCTCGAACGCTATGGCGTCGCAGCCGAAGAGATCCGAGGCGACGTACGAGGCAGACCGTATCGGGGGCTCGTTTACCACGTGCTCGATGACGACGGGCAGCGCACGGGAGCGGCGGTCAAAGCGTCCCGGCTGGGCGATTTCTTCGGATGGAAGGCGCTGGAAGAAAAATTCGACGCCTCGAAACAACGGCTTCGGCAACATCCCGAAACGCTCGACCGCACATGCCGCGAAATCGACCGTGCCCGGAGCGGAAGCCGCAACCGCAAGGAGTTCACAGCCGAACTTCGGGAAAACGGTATCGACGCAGTTTTCCGGGAGAACGATGCCGGGCGGATTTACGGAGTCACCTTCATCGACCGCACGACACATCAGGTGTTCAACGGCTCCCGGCTCGGAAAGGAGTATGCGGCCGACGCTTTCGAGGCGTGGTTCAACGGTCGGGAGCAAGAGTCGTCCACACCCATACAGGAAGAGTTACGGCCGTTGCTGCCCCTCGAACCGCCCCAGCCGGGACTATCTTCGGTCGAAGAGTTCGAGGAATATATCGAAACCCACTACGTTTCGATGCCCGACGTAATGGGCGAACTCATGGAATATACGCCTGAGAAGGAGTGGGAAACAGCTCCCGAATACCGGCTCTTCCCCCGCAGGAAGAAGCGGCGGCGGAAAATCCGGAAAAGAATTTAACAACCTCGATACATTACGATCATGCAAGAAGAAGACGATCTGCGCGGCTTGGCCAAAGTCGCGGATTTCATGCGGGCGATCAGTTTTCTGTTTCTCGCCATTCACATCTACTGGTTTTGTTACGAGTGGTTTGCGCAGGCGGGATGAACGCTCCCTGTCGTAGACCGCATCCTGCAAAATTTCCAGCGGACGGCTGCCTTGTTCTCATCGCCGCTCTGCACCAAGCTCTTCTGCACGGTATTTCTCGCATTGTCGTGCATGGGAAACCGTGGCGTGAAGGACGAGAAAATATCGTGGAAGCATATCACCGCGGCAGGCGGCATCGGCATACTGCTATTCTATGGCAACGGCTGGCTGCTCGGAATGAATGTCGCTACGACCCTGCGGGCGGCGCTTTATACGGCGACGCTGCTGGCGGGATTCCTCGGAATGCTGGCGGCCGGGCTATGGAGCAGCCGTCTGCTGAAAAACCGTATGACGGATGATCCGTTCAATGCCGAAAACGAGAGTTTCATGCAGGAGACACGCCTGCTGAAAAACGACGATTCGTTCAACTTCCCGACCGAGTTCGTCTTCCGGAAACGCAGGCACAGCGGATGGATCAACGTCGTGAATCCTTTCCGGGCGAGTATCGTTTTAGGAACGCCCGGCTCGGGAAAATCCTATGCCCTCATCAACAATTACATCAAGCAGGCCATCGAAAAGGGATATGCGCTCTACGTCTACGACTTCAAGTTCGACGACCTGTCGGTTATCGCTTACAACCATTTGCGCAAGAATCTCAAGGCTTACGGAGCGACGCCGCCGAAATTCTATGTCATAAATTTCGACGACCCGCGCCGTTCGCACCGATGCAATCCGCTCGCGCCGAATCTCATGTCCGACATCACCGACGCATACGAGGCCAGCTATGTCATCATGCTTAATCTCAACCGTTCGTGGATACAGAAGCAGGGAGATTTCTTCGTCGAATCGCCGATCGTGCTGCTCGCGGCGATCATCTGGTTCCTGAAGATTTACGACGGAGGAAAATACTGTACCTTTCCCCATGCCATCGAGCTGCTGAACAAACCCTACGAAGATCTGTTCACCGTATTGATGGCTCACGAGGAGTTAGAGAACTATCTTTCGCCCTTCGTGGATGCATGGAAAGGCGGAGCCGCAGAGCAGCTGATGGGGCAGATCGCCTCGGCGAAGATTCCCCTCTCGCGCATGATCTCACCGCAGCTCTACTGGGTCATGTCGGGAGACGATTTTACACTCGACATCAACAACCCCAAGGAACCGAAGATTCTTTGCGTGGGAAACAATCCCGACAGGCAGAACATATACGGTGCAGCGCTCGGATTGTATAATTCGCGCATCGTCAAACTGATAAACCGCAAGAAGCAACTCAAAAGCTGCGTGGTGATCGACGAGCTGCCGACGATCTATTTCCGGGGGCTGGATAACCTGATCGCAACGGCGCGTTCCAACAAGGTCGCCGTATGTCTGGGTTTTCAGGATTTCAGCCAGCTAAAGCGCGACTACGGAGACAAGGAAGCCGCCGTGATTCAGAATACCGTGGGCAATATCTTCAGCGGACAGGTCGTAGGAGAAACGGCCCGGACGCTCTCCGAACGATTCGGAAAGATCGTGCAGAAACGACAATCCGTAAGCATCAACCGCAGCGATACCTCGACGTCAATAAACACCCAGCTCGACAGTCTTATTCCTGCGTCGAAAATCTCGACGCTCTCGCAAGGCATATTCGTCGGAGCCGTGAGCGACAACTTCGGAGAGGAGATCGAGCAGAAAATTTTCCATGCCCGGATCGTCGTGGACAACGAGGCTGTGAAAAAAGAAATGGCGGAGTACAAACCCATACCTGAAATATCGTCGTTCCTCGACGCCGACGAACGGGACATCATGCAGGAGAAAATCAAGGAGAATTACCGCCGCATCAAGCAGGATGCGCTCGACATCATCGAAACTGAAATGAAGAGGATAGAGAAGGACGAAAAATTGGCGGAAAAGTTATTAGGGAAAGCCGAATAGATGGAGTTTGGGTAAAATTGCCATTTCACAATACGATTTTTTTACCATTTGCCAAACAATTCACTATCTTTGACATAATTGAAATTGTTTCCGTGAAATCGCGAGACTGTTATTAATTGAATTATGATTCCGCAAGAATTTAATTTGGATTTTGATGCTTTCATTCGTTCGTTTGTTCAGAACAGAGATACTTCTTTTGCATTTCTATTAGGGGCTGGGGCATCTATTACATCAGGAATTCCATCTGCCAATGATTGTATATGGGACTGGAAGAAGCAGATTTTTTGTTCTTCACAGAAATCCGTTCCAACATTCATTGATCCAAAATCCGATACGTGTAAGAATATAATTCAAAAATGGCTTGACAGTCAAGGCAAATTTCCTCCCCTTGGAGATTCTAATGAATATTCTTTTTATGCAGAAAAGGCCTTGCAGATTGAAGATGACAGAGTAAAATATTTTGAGCATTTAGCGCAAGGGAAACAACCTTATATCGGTTATAAGTTTTTGTGCCTCTTAAACAAATATGGTATTGTAAAATCTATATGGACAACCAATTTTGATGGTTTAGTCGAACGTGCAGCACATAATGCGTTCATTACACCTATCTGTATAAATTTAGATTGCGCAGATCGAATATATCGAACAGAAAGTTCTAATGAACTATTATGCATATCATTACATGGCGATTATAAATATAGCTCGTTAAAGAACACCTCTAAGGAATTGGATAGTCAGCATCCAACATTTGTAGCAGCATTAAAACGTTACTTCAATGATAAAAATCTTATAGTAATTGGGTATAGTGGCCGCGATAAATCTTTAATGTCTGCATTAACCGAAGCATTTTCTGAAAAAGGTTCTGGTCGTATATATTGGTGTGGCTATGGTAATGAGATTTCTTCTGATGTTTCTACCTTGTTAAAGACAGCACGGAATGCAAATAGAGAGGCATTTTATATTGATACCGATGGTTTTGATAAAACGATGTTATCTCTTGTATCAAATTGCTTTAGTTCTGATGTTGAGAAACAGGCAGAAATCAAGTCCATAATGGAAAGCATCCCTGAAGAGAATGATATATCTCCCTTTTCAATACATATAACGAGAACTAATAAATACCTAAAAAGCAACCTTTATCCTATAATTTTCCCCAAAGAACTATTCCAATTTGAGATTGAATATAAAGAAGGGGAAAAACCTTGGGCTTTTTTAAGAGAGACAATTAAAGACCAAAATATTATGGCTGTTCCATATAAGCAAAAAGTATATGCTTTGTCCACAGGATCTGCCATTAACAATATATTTGGTTCCAGACTAAAAGGCGATATTGAACGGATTCCTATTTCAATAGACGATATAGAGCAAAATAGCAGTTATAGAGAACTATTTTTAAGAGCAACGCTTCAAAGTATTGCGACAATTCGAGGTCTCAATGTCGATATTAGACATAATACCCTCTGGCTTCCTGCCATTTTTAGAAATGATAATGGCACATTGATCCATGAAGCAATAGAATGTTCACTCGTTTTTGTACCACAACAAAAATATGCTTTGCTTTCTATGCGACCTACTATATACATAGAAAACTCGCGCGCGGTTTCGAAAGAGAAAAAACAAGAATATGCGCGGATGTATCTGGATAAAATGTGGAACCAGGCATATAGCAATAAACTTATTCAATGGGAAAATATCGTATTTGGCAATGCGCGTCTTATTTTTGAGTTCCCTCAAAATTCTGGCAGTGGATTTAAGTTCCAAATAAGCAACAATAGCGGATTTTCCGAAATACAATATCAAGACAACACCGAACGAGGATATTTTTCAAGATCGTATGATAATAGAAGAACGATCTATCGAGGTCTTCAACTCAAAGAGCCTGAATTGGAGTTTGTAAACACATTTGCAGATAGACCTTTTTTAGATTCAAATCCTATGAGAGGATTGTCTAATCATAAGCCTTATGATTCTTGGCAAAAAGATGTTTTGCCTCAAAATGTTAGACTGGGTGTGATCTGCCCTCATACTCACACCGATAGATTCAACTCTTTTTTACAACGCTTAAACACAACCATACAGGCGAACGATAATTCGGATTACATTCAGCCTTATACAGGATTTCACAGTATATATAAAACATTACTGGAAATACCGGATAGCGATACGGATAAATGGATAAAAACAGAAGATACACCAAAAGATACGATAAACCTTGCACAATCAATATGTCGCCAAGCTGGTAGTTTAGCAGATAAATATCCAGGAATTGTAGTTGTAATTTACATACCTGCATCTTGGAGTATTCACAAACAATTCAAGCATGATGGTGAATCGTTTGATTTACACAATTATATAAAGGCTTATGCTGCTCAACACAGTTTTACGACTCAAATCATAGAAGAAAAGACTTTGAGTGACCCAATGGTGTGCGAGATCTGTTGGTGGTTATCGTTAGCTTTATTTGTCAAGGCAATGCGTATCCCTTGGGCATTAGCCAGTCTTGATCCTGATACGGCATACGCAGGTATAGGCTATAGCGTTAAAACGAATAGTAAAGGGGAAGTGGATATCGTTTTGGGTTGTAGTCACATATACAATGCTAAAGGTCAAGGGTTAAGGTATAAGCTATCAAAAGTTGAGCAACCTCAATTCGATGGGAAAAAGAATCCGTATTTAACCTATGAAGAAGCGTTCAAATTTGGTATAACCATACGCGAATTGTTTGTCAAATCTATGGATAAATTACCTCGTCGAGTTGTTATCCATAAACGGACACCATTCAAAAAAGAAGAGATTGAGGGTATTACTCACGCATTGACACAAGCTGGTATCAAGAATATTGATTTGATAACCATCAATTATGAATACAATGTTAAATTTATAGCCCAAAAAGTTTATTACGATAATATTTCTGATGATTCATATCCGGTATCGCGCGGAACCTGCATAAAATTGTCATCAAGAAGTGCTTTATTATGGACGCATGGTGTTGTACCATCAATTCGGGATAACCGTCGTTACTATCCCGGAGGTAGGTGCATTCCATCTCCTCTAAAAATTACCAAATATTATGGCAAGGGAGATCTCGCAACTATTGCCTCTGAAATTATTGGATTTACAAAGATGAATTGGAATTCATTTAATCTATATACAAAATTACCGGCAACCATTGATACCTCTAATACGTTAGCACAAGTAGGAAACTTATTGCATCAATACAATGGGGCGACTTATGATTATCGGTATTTTATTTAATGAATATTTATGGTATTAACGGAGGAGGCTTAAATATATATTATACATAGAGTAATCTAATGCTGAAAATAATATTTTGCATTCATTTTAGATATAGCTAATTCCTGCCAATCCGCGCCTCTTCCCGCCAGAAGGGGCGCATTTGGTATTATGAACTGGAAAAAGGTCTTATCTTGCCGGCGGATTTTCACCATTCATTCAATCTACTCATTTAATTATCTGCATTATGGCAAGAGAACAGGAAAAGCTATCGAAGGACGTGCTGGCCGTCCTCGACAAAAAGACGAACGATCTGCGTCTGGTCAGCGAGATGAACGAGCAGACGGGAGAGTTCAACACCGTGAGCACGGCTCCGGGCGATCGGCGCAAAGCCCTTTCGTTCGACAGCCGAACGGTTTTAGGAACCTTTTTCGAGAACCTTCGCAACCAATACGGACGCCCGTCCGACCTGGGTTGAAGTTTCTTCCGGATCGGTACCGAAAAACTCGACCATATCCTCGACTCCATCATCCAAGTCCGCGAAGGCAAGGATCAGAACGGCTCCCTGGCCAAGGAGGTCTCCGACTACGAACTCAACAACGAGGGGCGTATCGCCAAGTTCGCTGACCGTTATAAGTTCGAGGAACGGGAACTTCCGTGGGATCAGATTCAGGCGTTAGGCCTGAACAAGGAGATCCTGCTGGAGAATCAAAGCATGGGCGACATCCTCAAGGGACGTATTCCCAACAAACTGGTGCCGCTCAAACATAAGATGGACGGCCGCTGGGTCGATCTGGGACTCGGCACGATTTCGCCGATCCGCGACGATGCGGGCAATGTCCAACTCCGTATCTTTACACGTCTGGACGAGCCACAGTACAAAATATCGCCGTATAAGGAGCTCTTCACGGACAAGGAGATCGAGCGCCTCGAAACCGACGGACATCTGGGTTCCACCAAAAAAATGAAAGATTTTACCTCGGGCCGCGAGTGCGAGTGTTATGTCAGCGTCCATGAGGCGACGAACCGTCTGACGACGCTTCCGGTCGATGCGCTGACGCTCCCCACCCGAATCTACGGCAAAGAGATCGGCAACGACATCGAGGCGCTGCGCTCCGGCAAGGAGATCTTCGTCGAAGACATCCACCTCAAGGACGGCCGGGTCATCTCGGGCCATGCCCGCGTGGACGCCAACCGCGGAGACGTGGTGTTCCGCAACGACAATAATCCGCATCTGCGCATCCACGATACGGTTTTCGGAGTCAAGGTAAGTGCAGACATTCAGGCGAAACTGGCCAACCACGAGGTCGTCTTCATCCCCGGCATGAAAGTCGGCGGCAAGACGATCAGCACCGACCTTCGTTACAGCGACACGGGCCGGCCCCTGTTCGGCAACAACGCCCGCAATTACCGTTCGCGTCTGGGCGAGGAGAACCCGCGTCCGCGCCAGCGCGTCCGCCGGCGTCTTCCGTCGCTTCCCGGCGCACAACCCAAAGGCATGAAAATCGGTTAGCCATTATGAAACGACACGTAGAAGAGAAAGAGTTGCCGTACTTCGCGACAACTCTTACCGCTTATTTGCGCGAAAGCCATCCCGAACTGCTCTCCGACAAACACTTCATCGCCGAGCGGAGCGACCATGCGGCCCAGACCTATGAACGTGCCGTTCGTAACGGCAACAGCGTCTACGAGGCTCTGGAACTCTCGAACGCCGTTCTGTACCAAGACCTGCGTTTTTCGAAATACGATGCGATCTTCGAGGTCGTGTCGGAATGGTTCCCGGAGGTCGCAGCCCGGCAGCGCACCGCTTTCTGCCTGAAACTGCTTCCCGTCTGCGAAGAGGCATTCGAGATGTACGACCTGACCGACGACTTCGAGAGCAGCCCGTCCTATAAAAATCTCCTTTTAGAACTCACCGGACTTATCCAAACCCACATCGAACTGCATGGCATACAATAAAAGGAAACATCTGGAGGCGAACATCGCCGCCCTGCGCATCGCTTTCGCTCCATCGACGGTACTTACTCCGCAGCAGCGTGAAGCCTTGATTGCGTATAGTGGCTTCGGAGCGTTGAAATGTGTCTTGCAACCGGCCGCTGCGGACGACGATCTCGCGCAATGAAAGATAGACCGGGAACTCTTCCCGCAGGTGAGGGAACTGCACGAACTGCTGCGCCATTCTGCCGGCAGCGAACAGCGGTATAAAGACTTCGTGCAGAGCATGCGCAATTCTACGTTGACGGCATTCTACACACCGCCGGCCATCGTGCGTGCACTCGCCGAGACGCTCCGGGATGCCGGCATCGTTCCCCGGCGATTGCTCGACCCCAGTGCCGGGGCCGGGATTTTCCCTTCGTCGTTCCGGAAGGCCGCCGACGGCGAAGTCGAAATCCTCTCTCTCGAGAAAGACCTGCTGACCGGACAAGTGCTCTCCGCACAGGCCCGGGAACGAGAGCAGGTCGTCATCGACGGTTTCCAAACCATCGAAGCGACCTATGACGATTATTTCGACGTAGTAACGTCCAATATTCCCTTCGGAGATACCCGGATTTTCGACACTGCCTTTCGGAAGAGCGACGACCCGGTTCGACGGCAAGCGCTCAAGGCCGTTCACAACTATTTCTTCATCAGGGGTCTGGATACGCTCCGCGAAGGCGGTATTCTGGCGTTCGTCACCTCGGCGGGCGTCATGGACGCTCCCGGCAACGAACCCGTCCGCCGCTATCTGATGGAGCATGCGCAGCTGGTTTCGGCCGTGCGGCTGCCGAACAACCTCTTTACGGAGTATGCCGGCACGGAAGTGGCCAGCGATCTCATCGTCCTTCAGAAATGGAGCGAAAAGCGGGAGCTTACCCCCGACGAGCAACGCTTCGTCAGTTCGTCCGAGATCGGCAACGGAATTTACCTGAACGACTACCACCGGGATTTCAAGCACGCGATCCATACGACGGTTTCGCATGAAAAAGGTCTCTATGGACAATCCGCTCTCGTACTGCACTACGACGGAGGCCCGGAACGGATCGCCGAGCGGCTGCGCGGAATCCTCGCAAATGATTTCGCAGCCCGCCTCGACACCGAACGATATACACAATATCTCCGTCCGCTCCATATCCCGCAGGCGCAAACCGTGCCGCCGACCGCCCGGAGGCAAAATCGGGTCGCGGCTCCGCAATCCGTGCCGCCACCGGAGCCGGCATCCGTTGCACCGACTCCGGCCGCATCGCTTTTCGGCAGCGCTGCCGCCGTTCCGATCGCCCGCCGTCCGCTGGGACAGCGGCGGCGAGCCGGGCGCAATACGGATACGACCGGCATATCCGATCTCTTCACGCAGGGGAATCTGTTCGCACAACCGGCGGAGGCAGCGGATGCCCCGGCAGCAATCACTGCGCCGGCTTCGGAGAATAAAGATCCGCGGCCCTTTACCGGCACGATGCTTCCGCACTACAAAGAGCGGTCGTTGGTTCTGTTCGAAGGGCAGGTCGGGCGTCTGGGCGGCCTGACACGACAGGGCTGCACGTTCCATCCCGAAGAGCTGGGAACCTTGTCCCGATACCGGGCCGAACGCTATATTCCGCTACGGGATACCTACCAGCTGCTCTACCGGCTCGAAATGCAGAACGAGATCGAATACAAGGGCCTGCGGCGCAAACTCAACGGATGTTACGAGAACTTCACGGCTCTGTTGGGCGATCTGAACAAGAAGGAGAATGCCGCCTTCATCCTGAACGATCCCGGCGGGCGGGAGGTGCTGGGGCTCGAACGTTTCGTCGAAGGCCGAAAACAGCTCTCCGACATCCTCCGACGCCCCGTATCGTTCGACCCTAACGAGATCAAACACGTCGATACGGCGGCCGAAGCGCTGGCCGCCTCGCTCAACAAGTTCGGACGGGTGGAGTTTCCCTATATGGAGTCGCTCGCATCGCGTTCCCGGCAAGAGCTGATCGACGAGCTGGGCGATCGCATTTTCTACAATCCGATGGTCAAGGGGTTTGAAATCCGCGAACGGCTCGCGGCAGGGAATGTCGTCGCCAAAGCCGAATGAATCGAAAATTACCTCAAGGAGAATCCCGACGACGATGCCAGCCGCCACTCGCTCGCGCTGCTTCGTGAGGCCGCACCCAAACGCATCGAGTTCGAGGAACTGGATTTCAACCTCGGCGAGCGATGGATACCGACCGATATTTACGAAGGCTTCTGCGAGCATTTCTTTCAGGTTCCCGTATCGGTAAGCTATTCGGCGAAAATGGATGCCTTCGGCATCGAGAACCACGGGTACAGCCCTCTGATCTCCCAGAAATACGTCTAAATAATCAACCCGCTCGTAGCACAAAAAAGCATATCCAAGTTGGATATGCTTAAATAGTACTTAATGCTTTTCTATTCGTTAATTTGCTTATGTAGAATATTTTAACTATCTTTGTCGTGAGTTCTTGGATTTATTGTATAAGGGTGCAACAGAATGTAAGACTTCCGTCACCAATTCGTAACCCTTCCTCTTTTCGATAAAAATACCGTTCTGATTTACAGAACGGTATCTCAAAAACAGTCAGCCCAGAAAACGGAGGGGTGTTTTCGGAATGCCGTCCTCCGTTCGGGGACGGAGCTTTTGCGGCCGCTATTCCACCAGACGCACGAAACAGGCGTCGCTTATATTTGTCTCTGTCTCCCCGCCTGTACTCCAGTCGCCAGTCAGAAAGGCATTGTTTCCGAAGTCGATTTGCTGCGGTTCATTGGGATCTCGATGTTTTTTCTGGCCCATATCGGGCCTCCCGCGGCTCTGTTTCAGCTGCGTTCGTTCGACGTGCCCCTGATGATCTTCGTTTCGGGGCTCTCTTACTCCGGGCGGCAGGTCGTCGGCTATGCGTCGTTCGTCCGCAAACGGCTCGGGCGGCTGCTGATCCCGCTTTACTTCTTTCTGACCGTTTATTTTCTGGTCATGTGACTGCTCTCCAAATGCGGAGTCGTGGAGTGGTTCGCCGCGCGCAAAGTCGTGGGCACGTATCTGCTGCGGTTGAAGCCGAGCATCAACTATGTCTGGATTTTCCGCGTCTTTCTGATCGTCATGCTGCTGACTCCGCCGCTGCTGCGTTTGGAGCGGGCCGTGCGCGACGACCGGGGATTCATCGCTCTGCTGGCGGCCTTGTTCGGCTTGCAGGCCCTGCTGACGGGGTGGCTCAAACCGCTGCATCTCGGATTTCTGGTCGATGACTGGCTGCTCTACGCCGTGGGTTATTCCATTCCGTTCCTGGCGGGCGTCCGCATGCGGTATGCCGACCGGCGCCGGAGCCTGTGGTTCTGCGGGATCTTCCTGACGGCGATGGTCTGCGCGGCGGCGGTCATGGCGGATTCGACGGGAACGTGGCTGCGGATGCAGCCCTACAAATATCCCCCGCGGGTCTATTTCCTGCTGTGGGGAACGACCGTGAGCCTGCTGCTGTGGAGCCTGCGGAAATACTGGAGCCCTCTGCTCGCGTGCCGTCCGGCGCTGTTCATCGGACGGAACACCATCTGGCTCTATCTGTGGCACATTCCCTTCGCCCGGCTGATCAAGACTTCGATGACCGATGTCTGGTGGGGATTCCGGTTCCTGCTCATTTATGCGATAGCCCTGACGCTCTGCCTGATCCAGTCCCGCATCGTCGGGATGTGCGAAAAACGTTATGGT
The DNA here is from genome assembly GCF_040095975.1 of Alistipes intestinihominis. Lineage (NCBI taxonomy): Bacteria > Pseudomonadati > Bacteroidota > Bacteroidia > Bacteroidales > Rikenellaceae > Alistipes > Alistipes intestinihominis. The sequence goes on along the minus strand of NZ_JBBMFL010000017.1, from coordinate 53,158 downwards.
GTCCCGTCCTGAAAAAGGTTTACAAAAAAGAGTAAATCTTATGCAGCAAAAAACGAATTCAGACTTATCGCGTCATTATTTACCGCGTCAATTGCGTCATCTGATTTTACAGGAGTATTTGAGCGGAGTCAAGACGGCTCGCCAACTCTCCGAAGAACATGGTATTCCCATGTCTACGATTCATAAGCTGGGTCAGCGCTGGAAAGCGAAAAATAGTTGTAGCTTTGTGAGTACCCCTAATCCTTATCCGATCATGTCCCGCGTTACGAGTGAAGAAGCCAGTGAACTGTTATCCGAGAACAAAGCCCTTCGGCGGCGCTTGGAAGAGGCTTTATTACGTCTGGAAGGTTATGAGATCATGGGAGATATCCTCCAAGAAGAATACGGTATCGACCTGCTAAAAAAATCCGCAGCCGGACAGTCCAGCGTCTCAAAGAAAGACACACAGCAATGAGCCTATCGTTTCTGTGCGGGTTGTTCGGCTATACCCGTCAGGCCTATTATAAACATTTACGGCGTAATAGGGAAGGATCTTTGTCCGACACCCTTCTTTTGGAGCGGGTGGGTTACTACCGGAAACTGATGCCCAGGCTCGGCGGTCGTAAACTGTGGCATTTGCTGCAACAAGACGGATTTCCGGTCAGTCGGGATCGGTTATTTACGCTGCTTTCGGAAAACAATCTTCTGGTCAAACGTCGGAAGAAATACAGCGTTACGACCTGCTCGCGGCACTGGATGCGTAAATATCCGAATCTGATCCGGGGTTTCGACCTCGAGCGGCCGCATCGTTTATGGGTCGGAGATATTACGTACATTTCTTTGAAAGGAGGATTTGCATATCTGGCTTTGATAACGGATGCCTATTCCAAACGGACGTAGGCTATGATCTGAATACGACATTGGAACGGGACGGAGCGCTCCGTGCACTGAGGATGGCCATAGACCAGACTCCGCAGCAAAAACGGCAAGGGTTAATCCATCATTCGGACAGAGGATGCCAATATTGTTCGAAAGAATATGTGAAATTGCTGACCGATAATGGGATTCGCATCAGCATGACTGAAAAGGGCGATCCGTATGAGAATGCCGTTGCCGAACGGGTGAACGGTATTCTGAAGAGCGAATGGATCGACGAGGAATGTTTTGAAAGTTTTCAGGCAGCAAAAGAACGCATCGACCAGATCGTTATCCTTTACAATTCACTCAGACCTCATGCCAGCTGCGATTGGCTTACGCCCTTGGAAGCGGAACTTAGAACCGGGAAACTCAAACATCATTGGGGCCGAAAGACGGTTGTTCGGAAGGCATATGTAAACTTATATCAGGACAATATTTTTTGAACCAAAATGTTTATCTTTAATTATCAATCACTGTAAACCTTTTTCAGGACGGGACATGGTTCGAAATTCCTGAAATACCTGAAAGACTGATTCCATGAAACGATTTCGATTTTTGATGCTGATCTGCATCCTCTTCGCGGCCGGATGTTCATCCTCCCGGGAAACCTCCGGAGCCGCCGACCGGGCCTCGTGGCTCTCTTCGATGATCCGTATCGCCGATCCCGTCCTGCGCCATGCGGCGGCGGGGACCTTGAAGGAGGCGATGCCTTACGAGTCGCCGGACTCGCTCGGAAAATGCCGGGATTTCGCCTGTCTGGAGGCGCTCGGACGCACGCTTTGCGGCATCGCACCGTGGCTCGAACTGGACGGGGAGTCCGATCCCCGGCAGGCGGAATACCGTCTTTTGGCCCGTCGTGCGCTCTCCCGGGCCGTCGATCCTTCGGATGCCGGTTACCTGACTTTCGACCGCGGGCGCCAGCCTTTGGTCGATGCGGCCTATTTGGCCGAGAGCGTGCTCCGTGCGAAGAGGCAGTTGTGGACCGAACTCGATGCCGCGGCGCGGGCGAATCTGATCGACGCCCTGAAGCGGACGCGCACGATCCGTCCCGGGGAGACCAACTGGCTGCTCTTCGCGTCGATGGTCGAAGCCGCGCTTCTCGAACTCACCGGGTCGTGCGACACGGCGCGCATGCGCTACGGTACGGACCGTTTTCTGAACGACTTTTACAAAGGGGACGGGATGTACGGCGACGGAAAGTTCTTCCACATGGACTATTACAACAGTTACGTCATCCATCCGATGCTGTTGGACGTGCTGACGGTCATGGAGCGGCACGGGCTGGCCGACTGCTGTATGCTGGCGACCGAACGCCGCCGCCATACCCGTTATGCGGCCATTCTGGAACGCATGGTGGCTCCCGACGGGAGTTATCCGGTGCTGGGACGTTCGATCACGGCCTGCCGTTTCGGCGTGTTCCATGCGCTCGGGCAGTCGGCCCTGTTGCACTCGCTTCCGGACGAGGTTTCTCCTCCCCAGGTGCGGTGCGCCATGACCGCCGTTCTGCGGCGGCAGCTCGAATGCCCGGACAATTTCGACAGCGAGGGATGGCTGCGCGTGGGCTTCGTCGGCGGACGGCAGGGCGGTATGGCCGAACGTTACGTCAATACGGGGAGCCTGTACCATTGCCTGACGTTTTTCCTGCCACTGGGACTTCCGGCTTCCGATCCGTTTTGGAGCGGGGCTCCCGTTCCGTGGACCAACCTCAAGGCGTGGAGCGGCGAGCCCTTGCCGGGCGACCATGCCTTGAAGGATGCGTGATGCGGCGGACCGCCGCTTATGAAACGTTCGCCGCCCGCATTTGCGGGCGGCGAACGTTCGTTTTGGATTCGGAATAGTCACGCGATCTCCGTTCAACGGATTTCGGCGGATTCCTGCCGTTCGGGTTCCGGGACCGCCGTGCTGTCGGCCGCAGTCGCCGCCGGGGTTTCCGTCCCGGCCGGCTCGCCTGCATTCGCCGGGGCATCCCCGTCCGCCGTATCGCCGCCGATTTCGACGGTCTCGCCGTCGAGCCCCAGCGCAAGGGTGTAGCGGTCGCGGCCCGCATAGGCCGTCAGGGCTGTCGAATCCATCGGCTGGAGCCGGAATGCCGGGGCCTGCACGCCGTGCGTGGAGAGCATGTACTCTCCGAGGGCCTTGTCGCGCATCGCCATCATCCGCCGCAGCAGGCCGAGGGCGTCTTCGCGGTAGAGGGCGAGGGCCTTGGCGTTGGGCGACATGCCCTGCGGGGAGATGCCGCGCAGGGCGAGCAGCGAATCGGCGAACGCCCCGACGGCCGGGGTGCGGATGTCTATCTGCTGGAGTTTTTCGTATTCGAGCATCGAGAGCCGGGGGCGCCGTCCGGTCGAGTCGGCCGCCGCGAGGCTGTTATGATAGGCCAGGCGCAGGAGGTTGACGCTCTGCGCCGGCAGGGCGCGGTCGAGGTTGATGCGCTGGGTCAGCGCGATCTGCATTTCGGGTTTCTCCTTGAGCATCTGCGCGATCTGGTCGAACGACGCATACTGTTCCGACGTGAAGGCGTACTGCGCCGGATCGAGGGCGATGTATTCGAGGTCCTTGCCGCCGCCCGAGAGGAACGAGAACGGCGCCGTCACCACTTTGAGCAGCACGTTGCCGATGGCTTTCAGCACGATCTTGCGGTAGGAGAACTCCGGCGAATCGAGGTTGCCGCCCACCGGAAGGTCCATCTTCACGTGCCCCTTCTTGTCCCGCAGCACGTAGAGTCCCAGTTTGAGCGGGATATTCATTTCGGGTTTCAGCTCCTTGCGCTTCTTGTCCACCTTGGGTTCGAACGCATCGAGGTGGTTCGTGCCGTCGAGATAGCGGTTGCGGATGACGTTCTGGCTGCGGAACGTGAGGTTGCCGTCCGTGACGGGGTAGGCCGTGAAGTGCTCGCAGTAGGGCGAGAAGTCCCGCAGATTGAGGTTCGAAAGCCAGAGCGTGATGCTCTGGTTGTTCAGGTCGTCGAGCGTTCCCTCCCAGCGGAGTTTCGCCGATCCGGTGCGCTGCATCCGGGCATCGACTTGCAGGCTGTTGCGCTTCGATGGGGCGAAATCGCGGCTGCGCATCCGAATATTGCTCACGACGTATTCGAAGGGTTTTTCCATCGTCAGGTCGCGGAACGAAATCCGGCCCCCGGCGATTTCCAGATCGGCGATCTGCAACACCGGAGCCGTTCCCGAAGCGGCTTCCGCAGCCGTTTCGGCGGGTTGTTCCGGGGTTTCGGGCGCCGGCTTCATCAGCGCCGAGATGTTGTCGCCTTCGGGCGTCAGTTCGGCGTTCAGGGAGAATCCTCCGGCGTAGAACCGTTCGAACCGGAACCGCATCCGCCCCAGGTCGCCTTCGGCGAGTTTCACGCCCAGCGTGTCGAGCCCGGCCACGGGCTGCCGTTGCGGGTCCGTCAGGACGAAATCCGCCAGCGAGGCCGTGCCTTCGGTGCGCAGGGCCAGCAGGTGTTCGGTGTTGCCCCGCAGCCGGATGTCGGCCCAGAGGCGTCCTCCGACATCCCCGATGTCGAGCCATTGGCGGAAGTAGGGGAGCATGCTCCCGAGCGTCAGGGCGTCGAGTTTCAGCCCGATGTCGAACTCCGAGGTGTCGATGTCGTAGGCGACGCTCGTGGCCAGCGAACCGCCTTCAGCGAAGTTCAGCACGGCGCCCACGTCGGTCTTTTCGCCTCCGAAATAGACGCCCGGGATTTGCAGGTTGATGTCGTTGAGCCCCCACACGGCGTCGAGTTCCAGATCCTTGTAGAAGAGATGCCCGTTGCGGACGGCGATGTTATAGATGCCTATCTCCCACGGCTCGGAGGGTTCCGCCGGTTCGGCTGCGGCCGTGGAGTCCGGCGCGAAGTGCTCGAGGATGTCGTCGAAACTGAACGCGCTGCCCCGCTGGTAGATCTTCACGTCGAGGCCCGCGAAGGTGATGTGCTTCACCGTGACGCGGTTCGACAGCAGCGGCAGGATGCGCATGCGCATGTCGAAACTGTCGAGCGCAAAGAAAGTCGTCGAGTCGCCGCTTCCGCCGATTTTCAGCCCCTCGACGCGCAGGCGTCCCGTGAAGATGTTCATGCGCAGGCGTTCCATGCGTATCGAGCGGCCCAGCAGTTCGCGGTCGTGCTTTTCGATGTAGTTTTTCGCCACGGGCGACGCGGCGATGGCGATGCCCAGCACCAGGGCGATCAGGACGGCGAGGACGATCAGGAGTGTCTTACAGATCTTCTTCATGGCAGTTCAGGTTTTCGAGAATGTGGCCGAAATCCTCGCCGTGGGCAGGCATGTAGACCGAGAATCCCAGTTCGCGGGCCGCATCGACGTTCTTCTGTCCGTCGTCGATGAAGAGCGTCTCTTCGGGACGCATGCCGCTCGCGGCGATCATCTTGCGGAAGATCGCCTCCGAGGGTTTCAGTTCGCGGAGTTCGCAGGAGAGGTACACGGCGTCGAAATAGGCATCCATGCTCTTGCCGTCGGCCGTGAACATCCGCCGGATGTACTCCATCGACGCCGGGTTGTTGTTCGAGAGCACGTAGGTCCGGAATCCCCGTCGGCGCAGACGGTCGATCTGGCGGAGCTTCTCCACGGGAATCTCCGTGAGGAAGGCGCCGTAGGCCCGTGCTATCTCGTCATCGGTGACTTTCGGAGTGCCCGAGAGGCGGCGCATTTCGTCGCAGGCTTCGTGGAACGTGATGTCGCCGTGTTCGAGGCGTCCGATCATATCGGCGGGGTAGCAGGGGTTGATGAGCTCCGCCACGGCGTCCATGCCGAGGCTGCGGAACGCCGCCGTGCAGCGGTCGAAATCCAGCCCCACGAGCACACCCCCGAGATCGAAAACGACATTCTTGATCTTTTCCATAATTACGTAATTTTCGGGGGCAAAAGTACCTCTAATTTGAGATAAAAACAAGGACTGACGGCCGGCGTATCCGGAGCGTTCGGGTTGCGAATCGTAGTCCGGGAGTCCGCTCCGCTCGTTTTCGCGCGCCGGAGCGGGCCGTATTTCGGCGGAAAGGCGGATTCGGCTTACAGTTTATAATAAAAAAAATGCGCGGAGGGTAGTCGCGTAAATCGTTGACGGATATTGTTTTGACCGAACGTTCGACCGGTTCTTGTGCCTCGGTGGCTTGAAAAAATGCCTTTTTGGGATACATTTTTTTACATTTATTCATATATTTGTCCCAAGCGTTACTGCCGTATGATCTCCCATTCCTTAGAAAAACTCTTCAATGCGCATTTCCGGAGCGCCGCGTATGTGGCGGAGGAGATCGTGCATTCGAAATCCGTGGCGGAAGATATCGTGCAGGAGGTTTTCGTGCGGCTGGCGCGGGTGGATTTTTCGAAAATCGACTCCCCGGTGAAATACCTCTACCGCTGCGTGCGGAATGCGGCGCTGGACTATGCCAGCACGCATACGCTGCGCCGCTGGGAGGAGCTGAACGGCAGCGAACTCATCGCCGACGAGGTCAATTTCGACCTCAGCCGCGACGATGTCGAACGGGCCAACCGGCTGCACCGTCTTTACCAGGCGATCGAGCGCCTGCCGGAACAGTCCCGCCGGGTGGTCAAGCTGATATGCCTGAATAATTATTCCTATGCGGACGCCGCTTCCGAACTGGGCGTTTCGCTCGCTACCATCAAGACGCATATGTATCGTTCCATCAAGTCGTTGCGTAAGATGATGGCCCTCTTTTTCTTTTGAATCCCTGTTTTTTCGGGCTGTTTTTTCATTTTTTTGCGAAAAACTGTAAGGAGTTTTTCCGGTGCTCCCGTCTTTATTATAAAGGCCGGGCTTTATGGACAACGATCAGATCGACAAATTGCTGCATTCCTATATTTCGGGAACGATCACGCCGCAGGAATCGAGGCAGCTCGAAGCCTGGGGCGACGAGTCCGAGGAGAACCGTCAGATTCTCGACCTGATCGAGGGCCATTCGGACCTCGGCGGCGAATTGTCGCGGATGTACCGTTACGACAAGGAAAAGGTGTGGCGCAGGGTCTGCGAGGAGGACCGACGTTATATGCGGCGCAGCCGGCTGCTGCGTTCGCTGCGGATCGGTGCTGCGGCCGCCGTGCTGGCCGGCATGCTGGTCAGCGGCGCCCTGCTTTATCAGGCCGGGGAGCGTCTGGACCCTAATCGCAACCGGTTGCTCACGACCGTCGAACCAGGGGTGCGCCGCGCCGTGCTCGAACTCTCGTCGGGGGAGCAGGTTCTTTTGGCCGATTCGGTCCGCACGGAACTCAGCGAACGGAATGTCCGGATCGAGATCAACGGTGACGAGATCGCCTACACCGCATCCGAAAAATCCGGGAAACAGGCCGAGGAGGCTTACAATACGATCCGCGTGCCGCTGGGCGGCGAGTACTCGCTGACGCTCGGCGACGGCACGCGCGCCTGGCTCAACGCCGGGTCGAGCATCACCTATCCCCTGCATTTCGGCTCCCGGCGCTGCGTCACGGTCACCGGCGAGGTCTTCTTCGAAGTGGCTCCCGACAGCCGGCATCCCTTCGTCGTGTCGGTCTCGGGAGTCGAATTGACCGTCCTGGGAACTTCGTTCAATGTCATGGCCTACGACGATGAACCCTCTGTCGAGACGACGCTGGTCACGGGATCGCTGCGGGTGGCTGCCGAGGGGGAGGAGACCCTGCTGTCGCCGGGGCTTCAGGCCGGGTTCGACAAGTCCGGCGGCGGGCTGACCGTCCGAAAAGCCGATGTCGAAGCCTGTACGATGTGGCGGCGGGGATTGCTGGTCTTCTACGACGAGCCGCTGCGGTCGATCTGCCGGAAGTTGGAGCGATGGTACGGGGTGGAGATCGACACCTCTTCGCCGACGTTGGACGGCGTGCTCTATACGGGTATGATCAAACGCCATGCGACGCTCAATACGATCGCCGACCTGATGAATCTGACCAACGACGTGGTCTTCACGGAGGACGGCGGCGTGATCCGGGTGGTGCGGAAATCGGAATGACGCTGCGATGCGTCGGGGGCTGTCCCCGTGAAGCAGGAAACCCTTTGTTTCAGTTAAAATAATTTGCGTATGAAGAAACTTGACTTATTTGCGCCTCTTCTCCGAGGGGGCCGGAGTGCCGTCGTACTGCTTTTGCTGGCGGTCGCGGTCTTTGCGGTCCAGTCCGTGAGGGCGGACGGGCCGGCTCAGCCGAAGAAACGGATGTCGATCGCTCTGACCGGAGCGACGCTCGACGATGTGCTTCAACACATCAAACGGGAAACGGGTTATCTGCTGCTCTACAATAGCAATTCGATCAAAGCCGTCAAGGGAATTACGCTGCACCGGCAGAACGCTCCCGTCGAGGAGATCCTGCGCGAGGCGCTCCACGGCACCGGGCTGGATTTCTCCATCAGCGAGGATACGATCATCATCCGCGTCCGCGAAGCGGACAAGGCGTCGAAGTCCGACGCGCAGGGAACGGCCGCTCCGGCCCCCCCCCAGCGGGTTACGCTGACCGGGCGGGTGACGAACCGCGCCACGAAGGCCCCGATTCCCGGGGCGATGGTCCATATCAAGGGTACGACCGTCGGCACGACGACCGATCCCGACGGCTATTATTCGCTTCGCTTCCCGAACCGTCCCGGGACGGTCGTGACGGTGAGCTTCCTCGGCATGGAGAGCCGCGAGATAGCCTACAACAACCAGACGGAACTGGACGTGCAGCTGCTCGACAAGGTGGAGAGCATCGACGACGTGGTCGTTACGGGTTATGCGCAGGTCCGCAAGGAGAGCTTCACGGGCAACACCACGCGTATCACCCAGAAGGAGATCGTCGAGGTTTCGCCCAAGCGGATGATCGACGCCATTCAGGTGTTCGACCCCTCGTTCCGGCTGGCCGAGAACATCTCGATGGGTTCGAACCCCAACGCGCTGCCTGAGTTCTACATCCGCGGTCAGAACAGCATCACCACCGAGCTGAACACCTCGGCCGACATTTCGCGTCAGAACCTCACGAACAACTCCAACCTGCCGATCTTCATCCTCGACGGCTTCGAGGTGGACGTGGAGAAGATCTACGACATGGACCCCATGCGCGTACACTCGATCACGCTGCTGAAAGACGCCGCCGCGACGGTGCTTTACGGATCGCGCGCCGCCAACGGCGTGGTGGTCATCGAGTCGCGCGCCCCGGAGGCCGGCAAACTGCGCGTCTCCTACAACCTGACCGGAAGCGTCGAGATGCCCGACCTCTCGGCCTACAACCTGATGAACGCCCGCGAGAAATTGCAGGCCGAACTCGATGCGGGGCTCTATTCTTTCGACGCCACCGATTTCAACGAGAACATCTACAATAAAAACGAGACCTATTACAAGAAACTCAACGAGGTGAACCGCGGCGTGGACACCTACTGGCTTTCGAAGAACCTCCGGACCGCGGTGAACCACCAGCACAGCATCTATATCGACGGCGGTGAGAACGACGTTCGCTGGGGGATCGAGCTGAAATATGCCGGCAACAAGGGCGTCATGCGCGATTCGAAGCGCGACACCTACGGCGCGGGGCTTTTCCTCGACTACCGCATCGGCAAGTTCCAGCTGATGAACCGCGCCTCCTACGACGCCAACCGTTCGACCGACTCGCCCTATTCCTTCTCGCAGTTCTCCCACATGCTGCCCTACAACGTGCCGATCGACGAGACCACGGGCAACTACCTCCAGAACCTGCGTTTCGGCTATTCGGCGCTCAACCCGCTCTACGAGCGTGAATACCTGAACAATTTCAGCCGCAGCAACTACCGGACGTTGCAGGACAACTTCGCAATCAACTTCTACGCCACGCCGCACTTCACCGCCAAGGCTTGGATCACCCTGAGCCAGCGCTCCTACGAGTCGCGGGTCTTCGTCGATCCGCTGTCGGCCTCGAACAGCGCCTTCGCAACGCCTCAGGAGCTGGGTTCGCTGACCGTGAACGGTTCGGACACGTTCTCCTACGACGCCAACCTGCTCTTCATGTACAACCGGAATTTCAACAAGCATTTCCTGAACTTCTCGCTGGGAGGAAACGCCGTCGAGACCAGCTATACGGTCGATAACATCAAGTATATCGGTTTCTCGACCGGGGCGCTCAACTCGCCGAACGACGCTGCGCAGGTCGAGGGCAAACCCACCGAATCGAAGAATAAGACCCGTTTGGTCGGCATGTTCCTCTCGGGCAACTACACCTACGACGACATCTACCTGCTGGACCTCTCGGTGCGTCTGGACGGCTCCTCGGAGTTCGGTTCCGACAACCGCGTGGCTCCCTTCTGGGCCGTGGGCGCCGGTATCAACTTCCACAACTACAAGTTCCTGAAAGGCAACAAGACCATCAGCCGCCTGAAACTCCGCGGAACGATCGGTACGGTCGGCAAGGTGGGGTACGCCGCCTATTCGGCCCGTTCGACCTATACGACCTCCTCGACATCGGACTGGTATTCGACGGGCGCCGGACACGTCCTCTATTATATGGGCAACCCCGATCTGGGCTGGGAGAAGACCCGCGTGGCGGATGTCGGCATCGAACTCGGCTTCTTCAAGGACCGCCTGACCTTCAAGGCCAGCTACTACGACAAGAAGACCATCGACCAGATCACCGACGTGACGATTCCCTCGTCGTCGGGATTCACCAGCTATAAGGACAATCTGGGCGAGGTGAGCAACCGGGGCTTCGAACTGGACCTGCGTTACAATTTCTACCGTTCGAAGAATCTGGAACTGACCGCTTTCGGGAAGATGGCGCACAACAAGAACAAGATCGTCAAGATCAACGATGCGCTGAAAGCCTACAACGAGCTGGTGCAGAAGCAGTACGACGACTACGACGACAACTCCTCGCAGAGCAAGTACGCCCAGACCTACACGCAGTACGTCGAGGGCGGTTCGATCTACGCCATTTACGGCATGAAGTCGCTCGGCATCAACCCGGCCAACGGCCGCGAGGTCTACCAGCGTCCCGACGGTACGATCACTTACGACTGGAATGCCGCCGACCAGGTCGAGATCGGCAACCGGGAGCCGTGGGCGCAGGGTTCCTTCGGTCTGAACGCCCGCTGGAAGAATATCTCGCTTTTCGCCTCGTTCCTTTACGAATTCGGCGGACAGCGCTACAACTCGACGCTGGTCAGCCAGGTCGAGAATGCGAACCTCGAACGCTACAACGTCGATAAGCGCGTGTCCACGGACCGCTGGAAGAAACCCGGCGATGTCGCTCCGCTGAAAGACATCAAGGACCGTTCGCTGGTCACCCGTCCCACGTCGCGCTTCATTCAGGACTACAACACGCTGCAATTCAATTCGCTCTCGATCAGCTACGATTTCCCCGCCAAACTCGTGAAGCGCTGGGGGCTCGGCATGCTGCGCCTGACGGCCAATATGGAGGACCTGGGTTATTTCAGCTCCGTGCTCCAGGAACGCGGTCTGGACTATCCCTACTCCCGCACGGTTAACTTTACGCTCAATCTCACTTTCTAAATTCGTCCCTGTATGAAAACATTCGCAAAAATATTCGTTTCGTGCACGCTCCTGCTTTCGTCCGCATCCTGCGGCGAGTGGCTCGACGTCATGCCCCAGGGAATGACCACCGAGGAGAACCTTTTCAGCGACTATTCGGGCTACCGTTCGGCCCTGAACGGCATCTATCAGCAGATGGCCTCCCCGTCGCTCTACGGACGCGAACTCTCCTGGGGATTCGTGAGCGCTCTGTCGCAGTATTACGATTTCGGTTCGATGGATGCTTCGCAGATCTACGCCTATACCGAGAAGATGGACTACGAGAACAAGGAGGTGCTCGACTTTCTGGAATCCATCTGGCAGACCGCCTATAATACGATCGCCAACTGCAACGCGCTGATCAGCCATGTCGAGAAGGCCGATCCGGACCTCTTCCCCTATGCCGAGAGCGGCGAGCGGGAGATGATCTACGGCGAAGCGCTGGCAGCCCGCGCCCTGCTGCACTTCGAGCTGCTGCGGCTTTTCGCTGCGGCCCCCGTCGTGGACCTCACGGCCAAGGCGATTCCCTATTCGACGACCTATCCCGACAAGGTCCCGTCGCGCTATACGACCGAGGAGGTGCTCGAAAAGATCATCGCCGATTTCGAGGCGGCGCTTCCGCTGCTGGCCGTCAACGACCTGAAACTGGATGCGCTCAAAACGGTCTCTACCCGTTTCGCGGCGAACGATTCGCGCGGTCTGTTCTTCGGCTACCGCGGTACGCGGCTCCACTATTGGGCCGTCAAGGCGCTGCTGGCCCGCGTCTACATGTACGCCTGCGATTACGAGAAGGCTTTGGCTGCGGCCACCGAGGTCTACGACGCCTGCAAGACTTGGTTCCCCATTACGACCAAGGCTGAGGCGCAGGGTGTCAGCGGCGCCGTGAAACTCTACGAGGACATCATTTTCGCGGCCTACGACCAATATTTGAAGAAGAACTACAACAGCGTGATGCTGTCCAGCCAGGGTGCGACCACGACTTTCATCCTGGCCCTGCGCAGTCCGAAGGGGCGTTTCTCGGGAGAGACGAGCTACGATACCCGTTACATGTATACGATCAACCAGCCTGACGAAGAGGAGCAGGAAGACGTCTACGCCTCCTGCAAATACGTCAAGTACACCAGCACGCAGGGATCGGATTTCGACAAGGAGACCACGCAGGGGGCTTTGGTTCCGGTGATCCGCATGTCGGAGATCATGCTGATCATGGCCGAGTGTAGAGCCCGCGGCGAGAGCGGTGAGGGCGACGGCGACATCAGTGCGGCCGTTTCGGATCTCAATCTGGTCCACAAGGTGCGCTGCTCGGGGCGTAAGACCGTCTCGGCCTCCGATTTCGACACGTTCATGTCGAAACTCGAACTCGAAGTCTGGAAGGAGAACATCGGCGAAGGACAGTATTTCTTCTACCTGAAGCGGATCAACAGTCCCACGCTCGTCAGCACCACGCAGACGATCCAGATGGCGGACAAATACGTATTCCCCATTCCCGACAGTGAAACGACCTTAAAATAATTGCGATCATGAAAAAACTGATATATCTGCTTGCCGTCGCGGCCCTCGGCGCCGGGGCCTGCTCCGAACAGGGGCTTCCGACCTACGGAGGCGACCGTTACGTCTATTTCGTCCAGAAGTCCGACGAGATCGTGCGCTTCTCGTTCAAGACGACGCCCGGGAAGGACGAGCGCACGATCCGCCTTGCGGTGGAGACCGTGAGCCGCACTCCCGACGAAACGCTCGGTTACAAATTGGAGATCGACCCGGAGAAGACCACCGCTCCGGCCGGGTCCTACGATCTCGATCCCAATCCGGTCATCCCGGCCGGATCGTTCTCCGGCGAAACCTACGTCCGGGTCCGCAAGACCGACATCATGGACGAGAAGGAGGTGGACATCGCCGTCCGCATCGTCGAGGGCGGCGCCTACCGGCCCGGCCCCACGTCCAACAGTCTGCGTATCATCCGCGTTTCGAACATCATCTCCCAGCCCGACTGGTGGAACGACGATTTCGCCGCCGCCTTCCTGGGCGATTATTCGGACGAGAAGTACGAGGAGTTCATCAAGGCCACCGGCGTGAGCGATCTCTCCGACAAGGACAACAGCGAGATCTCCGCCCTCTGCCGCCAGTTCGTCTACTACCTGCGCGAGCTGCGCGACAACGGCAACGAGGTGCTGGAAAAGGACGGCCGTCCGATGCTCGACGGAATCAATATCAACGCTTAATCCGATGCGAATATGAAGTCATTTGGCATATATCTCGCCGCACTGTTCGCAGGTGCGGCCCTGGCAACCGGTTGCTACGAGGACAAGGGAAATTACGATTACACCACGACCGGCGACGACATCGTCGTCTACCGTCTGGATACGATGAAGTCGGTCCGCCTGAGCTGGAGCTACGACGAGGAGATCGTCATCGAGCCCGGTTACAGGATCGTTCACGACCGGGTGTCGGAAGGCCGCCTGCGTTACGAATGGAACATCGACGGGGAGACGGTCTCCACGGATCGCATCCTGTCGATCGACCCGCTGTCGGTCGGACGGCATTCGGGCAGCTTTACGGTCCTCGATGCCGACCGTCAGATCCGTTACAGTACGATTTTCACCCTGACGGTCACCTCCTCGTTCGCCGAGGGGTGGTTCATTCTCTCCGACGACGGCGGCAAATCGCTGCTGAGCTACGTCAATCTCGTCGATGCCTCGACGCCGGGCGAACTGGTCCGCGACGTTTACGGCGAGGTGAACGAAGGGGAGCTCGGTTCGGACCCGCGGAAGGTCCGGCTGGTGGCATACGACGGCCTGAACGTCGCCTATGAGTGGGAGGTCCTGCAAGGCAGCGGAAGCGTCAGCCTCGATCAGGCCACGCTGACCAAGACGATCGACATCGACACCGAATTCGTCGGCGGACAGGCTCCCGAAGGCTTCGTTCCGGTCGATGGATTCCAGCGGGACGGAGGTTCGATCGTCCTGTCGGAGGACGGCAAGGTCTACCAGCGCGATTTCAGTTTCTACAACGATTATCCGGTCGCCCATTCGGGCAAATACGGCACGACGCCCGTCTATTTCGACGGCGGCATGGAGATCGCGTTGATGAACGGTTTCGACCACTTCACCAACAAGTCCTACGGCCATATTCCCTATGCGCTGCTCTACGACCGGCTGAACAACCGCCTGCTGAGCGTCTACGGGTTCAATGTCCGGGGAAACACCTCCAGCAAGTTCGGCGTGTTCCGCGCGTTGAAAGTGCCCGACGCTGCGTCCGTGAAGCCCGGGGATACCGATCCGGAGTCGGGACTCGTGTTCCCCGATGTCGCCGACCTGGGGGACTATACGGTTCAGGCCATGGGAGCCCGCGTCACCTATGCTACGGTCGGCGTTGCCACCACCTCGACCAATTACCTGCTGCTCCGTTCGAAAACGGACGGTAAATATTACCTGCTGTCGTTCGATTACAAGATGAACAGCGAATCGTCGGTTAGCCTTGTGCTGAATAGTTTCCGGGCTTTCCCCGAAACACAGGGCTTCGGACCCGAAAGTCTGTTCGAGGTATTGATCGGCGGCAGCGAGTACATCTTCTATACGGCAGGGTCGAACAATGAGACGCTTTACGCATACGATATTCTGAGCGGGGCCTCGGCTCCGGTCTATACGGCTTCGTCGCAGATCACGGCCCTGCGTCCGGGGGTGGTGTCGGTTCCGTCGTCGTTCGCGGCCTATGCCAAGACGAATTACCTGGACCGCATGCTTCTCGGCACGACATCGGGAACGCTGGCGCTGCTCGACATCTCGGAGGCGAAGATCGCGGAGGGCGCCGCTCCCGAACTCGCTTCGTTCTCCGGGCTGGGCAAAGTCGTGGATATGGATTTCTATGTGGCGAAAAATCCCTATTGCTACTTCGGGTTCTGATTTTTGAACTATTAATTTATGTTGAAGAAAACCGTTTTATCATTGTTTTGCTGCGGTCTGCTGGCCGGGACGCTCGGTGCGTTCCCGGCGGCGGCCGCTTCGAAGAAAAAGAAAAAGGCGAAATCCGAACAACCGGCTCCCGCGCCGAAAAAGACGAGCGAATACGAGAAGCTCTTCAAGGAGAAGCACGAGACGGCCGACGGCATGATTCGCCTGCACAAGGTCAAGGGTAAACTCTATTTCGAGTTCCCGGTGGCACTGCTCGGGCGCGACATGCTGCTCGGATCGACCGTCAGCGAGATTTCCGACAACGGCGACGCCGTCATCGGTTCCAAACCGACCGATCCGCTGTGGATACAGTTCACCCGCACGGGCGACAAGGTGCAGGTCCGCAAGCTGGTCCGCGACAACGTGACCGACGCGGCGAGCCCCAATATCGCCCGGTCGCTGGCGAACAACAACATCGGCGCGATCATCAAGTCGTACGACATTGCGGCGTGGAGTCCCGACAGTTGCGCGGTCGTTTTCAATGCGACGGACCTCTTCCTGAGCGACAACAAGGCTCTGACGCCGTTCGACCCCTACGGAGAGAACCTCTACTACGGGAGGGTGACCCGCTCGGCGAGCTACCAGTCCGACAAGTCGTTCCTCGGGGAGATCCGCGCCTTCGAGGACAACGTCGTGATCCGTAGCCACCTGAGCTACACCTACACGCTCAAAGCCGGAAGCAAGGAGATCGCCTCCGACGTGCCTTTCACGGCCGTCATGACGCGTTCGCTCGTGCTGCTGCCCGAAACGCCTTACGAGCCGCGCTTCGTCGATAGCCGCATGTCGGTTTTCCCCACCGGGAAGATTCTTTTCAGCGAGCGGGAGCAGCAGGCCAAGCTGCTCTGCTACGCCAACCGCTGGCGCGTCGAGCCGTCGGACGAGGCGGCCTACCGCCGCGGGGAGCTCGTCCGGCCCAAGAAACCGATCGTCTTCTACATCGACCCCGATTTCCCCGAGAGTTGGCGCAAGCCCATTTTCGAAGCCGTCGAGCAGTGGAACGAGCCGTTCGAACGCATCGGATTCAAACAGGCCGTCGAGGCCCGCGAGTTCCCGAAGGACGATCCGGAGTTCGACCCCGACAACATTAAATATTCGTGCATCCGCTATGCGCCCATCGGCATCTCCAACGCTATGGGGCCCTCGTGGGTCGATCCGCGTAGCGGCGAGATCGTCAACGCCTCGGTCTACGTGTTCCACGACATCGTCAAGCTGGTGAACAACTGGCGCTTCATCCAGACGGCCCAGGCCGACAAGTCGGTGCGCAGCGTGAAACTGCCCCGCGAGGTGATGGACGACGCCCTGCGCTACGTGGTGACCCACGAGGTCGGGCATTGCCTGGGATTCATGCACAACATGAGCGCTTCGGCCGTCATTCCGGTCGATTCGCTGCGCTCGCCGTCGTTCACGCAGAAATACGGCACGACCACCTCGATCATGGACTATGCGCGCTTCAACTACGTGGCCCAGCCGGGCGACATGGAGCGGGGCGTGCGGATGACGCCTCCCCGTTTCGGCGTCTACGACTACTACGCTGTCAAATGGCTCTATACGCCGGTCTTCGACGCCGCATCGCCCGAGGAGGTCTACAAGATCACGTCGCGGTGGATCACCGAGGCCGCCGCCGATCCCGTGCTCCGCTACGGCAAGCAGCAGGGCGCCGTGCTCGATCCCCGCTCGCAGACCGAGGACCTCGGCGACGACGCCGTGAAGGCTTCGGAGTACGGCATCCGCAACCTGCGCTACATCCTTGCCAATCTGAACGACTGGGTGAAGGACGAGGACCGCGACTACTCCTACCGGACCGACATTTACAAGGGCATCGTCAGCCAGTATATCCGTTACATCGGCCACGTGTTCGCCAACGTGGGCGGCATTTATCTCAACGAGAAGCACGTGGGCGATCCGGTCGATGCCTACAAGAGCGTTCCCAAGGAGCGCCAGCGCGCCGCCGTGCTGTTCCTGCTCGGCCAGCTGGCCGACCTGGACTGGATGGATGACGAGGGCCTGATGCGCAACATTCAGTTCATGGGTTCCCCCAAGGCTTACATGCAGATCGCCATCATCCGCGCCGTGGTCATGAGCGCCGTGAAGGTCGAGAACTCCGCGCAGCTCTCCGACGATCCCTACACCGTCGAGGCTTGCATGAAGGACATCTACGATTTCGTCTGGAAACCCACCGTGCAGGGCAAGAACCCCACCGAGGAGCAGATGATGATCCAGCGCGAATACCTGCTGACCATCTGCAAGGCCGCCGGGCTGAAATACGCCGGTACGGGCGCCGTGCCGAAAGCCTTCGCCGGCGGGCCGGACGAGGAGATCGGGTTCGATCCCTACGCCATCGCCGTTCCGGAGTGCCTGCGGGGGTATCAGTCCATGACCGACAACCTCTGCTATTGCGGTTCGGAGCACGTGCATTCGCACGCCGGGGCTGATCCGGGGCCGGTTTCGGGCTACAATCCGCCGCGCATCCTCTACGTCGTCAAGCAGTCGCTCGAAGCCGAGAACTACGCCAACCTGCTGCGCGTGCAGCGGCTGCTCAAAAGCCGCGTGAACAGCGGTTCGCAGAAGACGCGGATGCACTATGCGCTGATGTTGCACAATATCGAGAAAACCTTGAAATAAGCGAAACGGCGATGAGAAGATTTTTACCGACAGCCCTGCTGACCCTTCTTTCCGTCCTGCTGGCCGGGGGCCTGACGCTGCTTCCCGGAACTGCTTCGGCGGCCCGCGGCAAAAAGAAGTCCGCGTCCGGGACGACGGAGACGCCCAAACCGCTCTCCGCCTATGAAAAGCTCTTCAAGGACAAGCGTGTGACCACGGTCCGGGGTTTCATGACCCTCCACATGTTCGAGGGCAACAAACTCTACGTCGAACTGCCCGATTCGCTGCTGGGGCGCGAGATGCTGCTCGGTACGACCATCGAGGAGAGCTCCGACCCCGGCGAGGGCTTCGCCGGACAGCAGCCCCGCGATCCGCTCCACGTGGTCTTCACCCGCAGCGATTCGCTCATCTGCCTGCGGCGCGTGCATTCCGACGTGCTGGTCGAGGGCGACAGCCTGATGGCGCGGGCCGTGCGGCGCAGCAACATCGACCCGGTGATCGCCTCGTTCCCCGTGAAGTGCAAGGCGCCCGACGGTTCGTCGGTTTTCGAGGCCACGTCGTTCTTCGTGAACGGCGCTCCGGCGATGCGGCCGCACGATCCCTACGGCATCAACAGTTTCGGAGGATTCCTCTCCACGACGGTCAACTACGTGGCGGGATGTTCGCTGCTGAGCGGCGTGGAGGCTTTCGCCGACAACGTGTCGGTGCTCAGTTCGCTTTCGTTCACGCTGACGACCCGTTTCGGCGGCTACCTCATCAACAAGGACACGCCTTACACGGCCCTTGCGCGCCGTTCGCTGATGCTGCTGCCGCGCGAGGTGATGATGCCGCGGCTGTGCGACTCCCGCATCGGCACGGTTCCCGTGGCCTTCGTGAAGTTCAGCGACCGGGAGCAGGAGGCCAAGGCGGTCTACTATGCCTGCCGCTGGAATCTCAAACCCTCCGATCCCGCGGCGTTCGCGGCCGGGAAGCTCACGACGCCCGAACGTCCGATCGTGTTCTATGTCGATGACACGTTCCCGGCAGGGTGGTATGATGCGATCCGGCGGGGCCTGCTCAGCTGGAACGCGGCTTTCGAGAAGATCGGCTACCGCGATGCGGTGCAGGTGCGGCCCTATCCGCGCGACGATGCGTCGTTCGATCCCAACGACATCAAGTTCTCGTGTGTCAAGTACGCCAATACGATGGGGGAGAGTCTTTCGAGTTCCGCGCGCATAGATCCCCGCAGCGGCGAGATTCTCAGCGCGACGATCTGCATCCCGCACAACGTGACCTCGCGGATACGCACCGACCTCTTCGTGCAGCTGGGCGCCGCCGATCCCGACGCGCGCCGGGTGAAGATGTCCCCGGAGCTGTTCGGAAAGGCGCTGGCGGCCGACGTGGCGCGCCATACCGGAGCCTGTCTGGGCCTTGCGGTCAACTACGCCGGTTCGTATTGCGTGCCGGTGGATTCGTTGCGTTCGCCCTCCTTCACGCAGCGTTACGGGATTTCGGCTTCGATCATGGACGAGCTGCCCTACAATCTGGTCGCACAGCCGGGCGACAAGGAGCGCGGCGTGGCCCTGATGCAGCAGGGGCCGGGCGTCTACGACGAGTACGTCGTCGATTGGCTCTACCGGCCCGTTCCGGGTGCCGCGACGCCCGAGGACGAGGTGGCGGAACTCGACCGCCGCATCGCCGCGCGCCGCAGCGATCCGATGTGTCTCTATACGCCTCCTCCCGTGGCCGTGGCGCTCGATCCCCGGTCGATGCCCTACAACCTGGGCGACGATCCGGTCCGGGCCGCAGCCTACGAGTTCGCCAATTACGCCTATGTGATGAAGCATGCCGACGAATGGATCGGGGAGGAGGATGCCGACTATACGTTCCGGTCGCTCGTGCAGGCCAGCGTGATGAATCAGCTCTATTATGCGTTCGTCAGCGTTTCGGCCAACCTCGGGGGTGTCTATCTGAACGAAAAGTACGAGGGCGACGCGCTGCCGACCTATCTCTCCGTTCCCCGCGACCTGCAACGCCGGGCGCTGCGATTCATGCTCGAACGGCTCGAAGACATGTCGTGGCTCGACAACGAGCGGCTCAACAAGGATGTGGTCGAGGTGGTGTCGCTGGGCGAATATTGCCGCGACATGCTCAGCGACGTGATCTTCAAGAGCCTTTCGACGCTCGACCTGAGCGCCTCCAAATCGGACGACCCCTATACGCAGGACGATGCGATGGACGATCTCTACCGCTATATCCTGCGGGATGTCGCCGTGGGACGGGAGTCCACCGAGGCCAATATCGCCATGCAGCACCTGCTGCTGATCAACGTCATCCGCAACGCAGGCGTGGTGACGCAGACCCGCAGGTCCGCCGCATCGGCTTCCGCGTTCGCCGGAGAGGCGCTGCCCGATGCCGCGGCGCTCTCCCGCCTGGCGAAGATGGCCCGGGTGTTTCCGGAGATGACTTCGGACCCGGTGTCGGGCGTGCTGCCGATGCGGAGCGTCGCTTTCCTGGTCCGTCCGGCGGTGGATTACAAGCGTTACGGGATGCTGCTCGACATGAAGAAGCTCTACCGGAACGCCCTCGGCACCTCTGCGTCGGAGCGCATGAAGAACCACTATCGCTATATGCTTCTGGCGATCGACCGGGCGCTCAAAGTGGACTGACGCACGGAGTAATCGTAAAAAACAATGCGGCTTTTCGGCCGCATTGTTTTTTTGCGTATGGCTACGCCTGGAATCTCATCGTAAACTTCCGGATCGGCCTCAGCACCCACATCGGCAGCGCTTTGCAGAGGGGAATCCACGCGCGGTTCCACCAGTCGGGAACGATGCACCGGCGGCCCCGCCACAAGGCCCGCAGTCCGCGCCGTGCGCACGAGTCGGCGGAGATGAGCACCCCGATGCGTCGGCCGATGCGCTGCCAGCGGGGCGTCAGCCCGTAGAGGTCCGTGGCTACGCCCGCCGGACATACCGCCGTGACGCGGATGCCGTGCTCCTGCACCTCTTTCGAGAACGCCACCGAGAACGACCGCAGATAGGCTTTCGACGCGCTGTACAGCGACAGCCCCGGGAAAGGCATCCACAGCGAGTAGGAGGACATGTTGAGGATATACCCCCGGCAGCCTCTGCGCACCATGTCGGCGGCCGCCAGACGGCACAGCTGGGTGTTCGTGAGGGCGTGCAGGAGGATGATCCGTTCGATGCGCTCGGGCGGCGTCTGCAAGATGTCGCGGAACGAGAAAATCCCCGCGTTGTTGATGAGTACGTCGATCTCGACCCCTTCGCGCCGCACGGCCTCCCAAAGCTCCTCGGCGGCCTCCGTGCGGGCCAGGTCGATCTCGACGATGCGCACGTCGCAGCGGTTCGCGGCGGCGCGTATCTCGGCGGCGGCGGCTTCCAGCGGTTCGCGGCGGTTGCCCGCCAGCACGAGGTCGTAGCCCAGCGCCGCCAGCCGCAGGGCATAGCAGCGGCCGATGCCCGATCCGGCGCCCGTGACCAGCGCCCGGGCGCTTCCCGGTGTGATTGCTCCGCGTTTCATCAGGGCAGGCGTTTCAGTTCTTCGACGATCTTCCGCGGCAGGTCGGGGCAATCCTTGCAGCACTTCATGTCCACGGAATACATCCGCGCGATGCAGTAGTTGCGGTGGTCGCAGGCGCTGCGCGTCGCGGCGTCGCCCGCGCGGAGCTTATCAACGAACGACGGGTCGTTCACCAGCGCCCGGGCCATCTGCACCAGCTCGAATCCGGCGTCCAGCGCCCGGTCGATGCCCTCGCGGCTGACGAGTCCCCCGACGTAGATCAGCGGACCTTTCAGCTCGGCCCGGAACTTCTTGGCGTCCTCCAGAAAGTAGCACTCCTCGAAGGGGAACTGCTTGATCATAAAGGGGCCGCACCAGCGGATGAAGTAGCGCAGCCACAGCGGCGAGTAGTAGCTCATGGTGTAGATCGGAATCAGCCCCCGCATGACGGCCATCGGGGCCTTCGACACGAACCCGCCCGAGAGGACGATGCCGTCCACACCGAAGGATTCGATTGCCCGTGCGATCTCGATGCTTTCGGGGATCTCGATGCCCCCTTTGAATCCGTCGTACATGTTGTGTTTCACGGTGATGGCCATGCCGCATGCGCGGGCCGCCTCGACGGCCTCCCCGAGACACATCCGCATGAACCGCATGCGGTTCTCCAGCGATCCGCCGTACTCGTCGCGGCGGTGGTTGGTGTAGGGCGAGAGGAACTGCGAGATGAGGTATCCGTGCCCGGCGTGCACCTCCACGGAGTCGAATCCCGCGTCGTGCGCCGTGCGCACCGCCGTGCCGAAATCCCGTGCGACCTGTTCGATCTCGCGTTTTTTCATGCCCCGCACGGGCGTATAGGCATAGAGGTTGAATCCCGACGAGGCGCCGATGGGCATCTGCCCGGCGGTCGTCCAGTGGGTCATGTTGCCGCAGTGGCCGATCTGGATGGCGGCGGCAGCCCCTTCGCGGTGAATGGCGTCGGTGATGTCGCGCAGCCCCGGGACGATCTCGGGGCGCAGCCACAGCTGCTTATTGAACGACAGTCCGCTGCGGCACACCGCGGCATAGGCCAGCGTGGTCATGCCGATGCCGCCGCGGGCCACGGAGACGTGGTAGTCTTTGAGTTGCTGCGTGGGACCGAAGTCCTTGCCCATTGACTCGAAAGCCGCCGAACGGATCGTGCGGTTGCGCAGCGTGACGGGGCCTAATTTGTAAGGGGTGAAGAGAGAGGAATTCATAATTCACAGTTCATAATTCGTAATTGGCGGGCGGGGCCTTCTATCTAATAGATGAAAGGGATGATGCGTTTTCGGCGGAGTTTCGTGAACTCCTCGCCGAACTCCTGCTCGTAACGGCGGCGGAGCGACGCTGCGCGGGGTGCGAGGTTGGCGAAGGTCCACCATGCGAACACCGCGCCCGCCCACGACCACGAGGCGATGGCGAAGCCCGTCCACTCCATCAGTTCGCCGAAATAGTTGGCCGACGAAACGTAGCGGAACATTCCGCCGCGGGGGATGTAGTGGCGCGTGTCGCCGGGCTTCCGCAGGTTGCGGATGATGTGGTCCGAGTGGAGGTTGACGGCCATGCCGGCCAGGAACAGCGCCCCGCCGACGTAGATGTAGGGCTGTGAGAACCAGTCGGCGTAATAGTCCGCAGGCGAAACGTAGAAGATCCATCCGCCCTGCATCAGGGCGTTGAGCGTGTTGAAGACCATGCCCATCAGCACGATTCCGAGGGGCATTTTCCCCTTTCCGCGGATCAGCAGCGGGAAGATGAAGGCCCGCTGGAGGTAGTGCGCCTGGAAGAGACAGAACAACGCTAGCGGTCCGGCCTGCCACATCCGTTCGGACGAGGCCCACAGCACGCACATCAGGATGAAGACCGGGGATTCCATCACCACCCAGCCGATTTTGTTCGGCACGGGAGGTCCGTATCGGCGGTCGAAGAGGTAGCCGTAGCCGGCTTCGAAGAAGTGGAGTGCGGCGAAGACCACGCCGGCCAGCAGGGCCATGACGGTCAGGAAGATCGAAAAGGTTTCTGTCATAATCGCATGCGTCAGGTAAAAACGCGTTAAAGATACGGATTTTTTTGCTTCCGGCAAGTTTTCGGATGCGCGGATATTGTCCAGTTTGGCATCGGGATATGGCAGGGGCGCAAGAAAACGGCCCCGCTTCATTTTCCAAAGCGGGGCCGTTTGCCGGAGATTTCCGGCGTTCGATTAATGCGTGTAAACTTTGCCTTTCTGATGCTCCTTGTTCTCGTACTTGATGCGCGAGGGGGTGGGGTACTGGAGTTTCTCGAACTCGGCGACGGCGTTGCGGATGTCGCCCAGCAGCATGTCGGCCATGTCGCGCGACATGCCCTGGCGCACGACGATGCGCATGACGATCAGGTTGTCGATGTTCTTGGGCATGGTGTAGGCCGGAACCATCCAGCCGCTCTGCTGCAACGATGCCTGGAGGTCGAAGAGCGTCCATTTGGCCTTCTTGTCGTACTCGGGGTCCATCATCCAGATGAACAGCGGGTTGACGACCTCCTTGGCGTAGTTCCTGAAGCACGGCATCTTGCCGATCTGCGTGTGGCAGTACCGGGCGATGTCCATCGAGTTCTGCTGAACCTCTTTGTAGCCCTCGAATCCCAGACGGATGAAGTTGTAGTACTGGCCGAGAATCTGCGCCGCCGGGCGCGAGAAGTTCAGACCTACCTGCGTGATGTTGGCACCGAGGTAGTTGACCGAGAACGACATCTCGTCGGGCAGGTATTTCTTGTCCTTCCATACGACCCATCCCAGGCCCGGGTATACCAGTCCGTATTTGTGGCCCGACGTGGAGATCGACAGCACCCATTTGAGGCGGAAGTCCCACTTCTTTTCGGGACGAAGGAACGGCAGGATGAAACCTCCCGACGCCGCGTCCACGTGGATCGGAATTTCATAGCCGGTCTTCCGGTTGTAGGCGTCGAGGGCCTTGTCCAGCCCTTCGATGTCGTCGTCCAGACCCGTCCACGTCACGCCGGCGATGGGCACGATGCAGATGGTGTTCTCGTCGCAGACCTTCAGGGCCTCTTCGATGTCGAGCGTGGGCTTGTCGAGGGTCAGGGGCACGGTGCGCATCTCGATCTGCCACAGCTGGCAGAACTTCTCCCATACGACCTGGAATCCGGTGCTCATCACGAGATTCGGTTTGTCGAAGGGTTTGCCGGCGGCCTTGCGGCGGTTGCGCCAGCGGAGCCATGCGGCCACGCCGCCCAGCATGCAGGCTTCCGACGAGCCGATGCCCAGCGCTCCGGTCTTCCACTCGGCCTTTTCGGGCGTGTTCCACAGGTTTGCGACGATGTTCAGGCAGCGTCCGCACATCACCGCTACGCGGGGATACTCCGTTTCGTCGATGTAGTTGATGTTGATGGCCTCGTTCATCAGACGTGTGGCGTAGTCGTCCATGTAGGTCGTCACGAAAGTTGCCAGGTTCAGCCGCGGCTGGGTCTGGGGATAGGTCTCGTCCTTGACCAGCTGATAGGCTATTTCGGGTGCGGTCTTCTCCTTGGGGATGAATTCCGTCGGAGCCGGCGAACGCATCTCCTTCGATCCGAAAATGTCTGTCAGGGTGTCCTCGGGTGTGTGTTTTTGCTGATTCATAATGCGAAAATTTTGTTTTTGGTATACATCGTCCGAATCTTGCATGAACTATGCCATAAATTTCGTACTTTTACCCCTGTGTAACTATTCCATGCCATGAAAAAACTCGTAGTCTTTACCGGCGCCGGAGTCAGCGCCGAAAGCGGTCTTGCGACGTTCCGCGATTCCGACGGGACGTGGGGGAATTACAAGATCGAGGAGGTTTGTATTCCCGAGGCTCTGGATTTCAACCGTCGGGGCGTGATCCGTTTCTACAACGACCGGCGGCGCGAGATGCTCGCCGCCGAACCCAATCCCGCGCACCTGGCTATCGCCGCTTTGGAGCGCGATTTCGACGTGCAGGTCATCACCCAGAATGTCGATAACCTGCATGAACGGGCCGGTTCGACACACATACTCCACCTTCACGGCGAGCTCACCAAACTGCGTTCGTCGGACGATCCGTCGCTCGTCGTGCCGTTCGGCGGCATCGAGCAGGGGTTCGACGACACGGCTCCCGACGGCTCGCTGCTGCGTCCGCACATCGTCTTCTTCGGCGAGCCCGTCCCCGAGTTCGGGCGCGCTTCGGCGCTTGCCGCCGAGGCCGATATTTTCGTGGTGATAGGCACGTCGCTGGCGGTCTATCCCGCTGCGTCGCTGGTGCGGTGCGTGCGTCCCGAAATTCCGGTCTATGTGGTCGATCCGGGCCGCCCGGCGATCCGGGGCATCCGCAATCCGCTGGAGGTGATCCGCAAATGCGCCGGCGAGGGCGTTCCGGAGTTGGCCGATCGCCTGCGCGAAATCTATGCGGAACATCCCGTGCACGCGTAAGACGCCCCTCCTTTCCGCATATGAAAATCCCGCCCCTCGATGCCGAGAGGCGGGATTTTCGTCCGATGGCGGGACGGCGGACTATTCCGGCTTCCCGGCCCTGTCCTTGAAATAGATCTCCAGCAGCTCCTTGGCCGCGATGAACGACGATATGCGGTCTTCCAGCACGCGCTTTTCGTACTCTCCGATGCGCCCTTCGACGGCCGGATCGCGGTAGAAACTCTCCCGCAGCGCTTCATGGATCGTTTCGTACATCCAGTATTTGTTCTGCCGGTTGCGGTTGTGCTGGAAATAGCCGTTTTTCCCGATGTGGTCGAGATACTCCTCGACGCCTTTCCAAACCTCCTCCAGCCCCGTCCTGGCCACCGCCGACGAGGTGTAGACCTTGGGGCGCCAGCCCGATTCGGGCACCGGGAACAGCCTCAGCGCGCTTTGGAACTGCGTCTGCGCCAGCTCCGCCTTGTGGATGTTCTCGCCGTCGGCCTTGGTGATGACCATCAGGTCGGCCATCTCCATGATGCCGCGCTTGATGCCCTGCAATTCGTCCCCCGCGCCCGAGATCTGCAACAGCATGAAGAGGTCCACCATCGAATGCACGGCGGTCTCCGACTGCCCGACGCCCACCGTCTCGATGAAGATGACATCGAACCCGGCGGCCTCGCACAGCACGATCGTTTCGCGCGTCTTGCGGGCCACGCCGCCCAGCGATCCCGCCGAAGGGGAGGGGCGCAC
The DNA here is from genome assembly GCF_040095975.1 of Alistipes intestinihominis. Taxonomy (NCBI): domain Bacteria; kingdom Pseudomonadati; phylum Bacteroidota; class Bacteroidia; order Bacteroidales; family Rikenellaceae; genus Alistipes; species Alistipes intestinihominis. The sequence continues at coordinate 26,568 of NZ_JBBMFL010000017.1, read as the reverse complement.
GAAGACCGAAGGGTTGTTGCAGATGCTCTCCATGCGGGTCTTGTCGCCGAGTATCGAACCGCCGCTGCGCTCCGACGAGGGGTCGATGGCCAGCACCGCGAGCTTGTGGCGCAGCGATACGACCATGTTGCCGATGGCCTCGATGAACGTGGACTTGCCAGCTCCCGGGACGCCCGTGATGCCGATGCGGACCGAATGCCCGGCGTGGGGCAGACACGCTTCGATGATCTCCTGCGCCTGCGCATAGTGCGCCGGATTGGACGATTCGACCAGCGTGATGGCCTGCGAGAGGGTGGTGATGTTGCCCGCGAGGATGCCCGCGACGTACTCTTCGGTCGAAAGCGCACGCTTCTTGCGCCGCTTGAAATAAGGGCTTATTATCGGTTGGTCCTCAACTCCTTCCGTGACATTGAGGGCCGTATTGTGATGCGTGTCCGCGTACTCTTTTTCGTAGTGGTCTATCTTGGTGAATGACATGGGTCGTTACCTGGTTGTTTGTTCGATCAGTTTTTCGTTGAATTGCAGCGAGTTGCCCATCCACGTCGCGCGGTTCCTGGCATCGGTGAGCACCCCGAACGGCACGTAGGTCACGCCGAAGGCGGTGAACGCCTTTTCCGTGCCGAGGGCCGCGCCGATCCGCTTCGAGAGATAGGGCCTGAGCAGCGGCGTGACTTTCGCGGCGTCCTCCTTCGTGACGACGATCACGCGCAGTTTGGCCCCTGTTTTGTCGGTGATCTCCTTCAGGCGTTTGAGCGAGGCGATGCAGGCGGGGTTCGAGGAGTGGAAAAACTCGATGTAGGTCGCGGGTGCGGCCTCCGGCTGGTTGTCGTCGAGCCATTTCGAGATTTTGAGCTCGGGAACGCGGTCGCCGAGCACGATATTCTGGGCTGCTGCGCCGCCCGCAGCCGCGACAGCCGCGAACGACAGGATAAGGAGCACTTTCTTCATAGAGAACCTTGTTTTTGTACACGAATAAAAGTGTCGTTACGACACCAAAGATAACGATTATTTGCCAGATGGAACAATTTTTCAGGAACAAGTTATGAAAATAGGACTCGATACGGCCCCGGTCACGCTCCGGGGCAATTACTTTCAGCACCTGGCCGGGGTGTTGGAGAATTACGCTCCGGAACATGAATATGTCGTTGACGCAAAGCGCTATGGGCACCTCGACCTGTACCACGGCTTCAGATCCTCGCTGCCGCTCTCCGTACATCTGGGGCGCATTCCGGCGGTGATGACCGTCCCCAACCTCGATTTCCTGCGTTATCCGCACCTCTACACCTTTTCCGAGCGGCTCATCGCCCTGCGCCTCTACCGCCGGGCGCTGCGGCAGGCGCGGCGGGTCATCACGGTCAGCACGCCGGCCCGCGAGGAGCTGTCGCGGCGCCTGCGCATCGACCCCGCGAAGATCGAGGTCATGATGCCGCTCGCAGCCCGCGTGCCGCAGGAGCCGCCGCTTCAAGCGGAACTTGAACACACGCGGCGCAAATACGGTCTTCCCGAGATGTTTATTCTGATGATAGGCACCGTCGAACCGCACCATAACCACGAAGCGGTGCTGGATGCGCTCGCGCTGCTGGATTCGCGTGTCGGGGTGGTCGTCTGCGGCCGCCGCACGGTCTATTCGGATTTTCTGCTCAGCTATGCCCGCGAGCGGCATTTGGCCACGCGCGTGGATTTCATCTACGAGCTGACCCCCGCGGACCTTCCGGCGTTGTTCCGCATGGCGCGGGTCTTCGCCTACCTGCCCGACGCCTGCTCCGAGGCGTCGATCGTGCCGGTGGTCGAGGCGTTGCGCGCCGAGCTTCCGATGGTGCTGAGCGACACGCGGCTCAACCGCGAGGCCGCCGGCCATGCCGCCGCCTACGTGAACCCCGAGGCCCCGGGCGAGGTCGTCGCGGCGCTGGAGAACGCCCTCTGCGACGAGTCGTGGCGGCAGACGATGCGCCGGCGCGAACGCCGCCGCGCGGAGCTTTTCTCGGAATACGCTGTGGCGGAACGCCTTATGCAGATTTATACGTCGCTCTGACCGGCTGCGGGAAGTTCGATGCCTCTGATGCGGCCCGTCATCAGCCACTCCAGATCGATCTGCGGATAGCAGACGTGGATGCGGCGGGCCAGCTCGGGGGAGAGGGGCGCCAGGCCCGTCAGCACGTCGTAGAGCGCTTCGCTGTCGGGAAGGCCGATCCGCCGGGCGAAACTCCCGGTGTAGAGCCCCGATGCGCGGATTGCGAACCGGAGGCGTTCGTGGTCGAAACGGTTGTTGTCGCTGCGGCGGCGGTGGTCATGCTGTTTCATGGTGATGTGGATTTTGGGGACCTCTGTGCCGCGCCCGTAAAAATACGAACGCGGACTACTGTTTGCTTATTTGGTGAAAGGCTCTGGAAAACCCTGAAACAAATAAGCGCATATAGCCCGCGCCGTAACGACGTAGGAATCATATCCCGTGCCATACGGCGCAGGCTGCACCGCAAGCAGGATATACGCTTGACTGTTTCGAATAAAATTTTCCAGATTTTTTCACCAGCCAAGACAACCCGCTGTTGCGGATTGCAGGACAAAGATAGCAAAAAATACGTTTGTTCCAAAACCGAATTGCATATGGCTTTGCAAAACCTTCCGACTGATAAAAGGGTCGTTACGACCCCAAAGATAGGAAAAATGCGTTTGTTCCAAAACCGAATTGCATATGGCTCTGAATCTTCCGAATGATAAAAGGGTCGTCACGACCCTTTGTACGCCGAAACTGCGCGGTTTTTCCTTTCCGGCGGCGGTTTTTCCGAAGCCGCCCGGACCCGAAATCGTCTTTTCGGACACATCCCGCGAATTTCGAAGCCAAACTATTGCCAAAAAAAGTCCGCCGAATTTTGGCGGTTCTGAAAGATTCGTCTATCTTTGTGTTCGCAAAATAACAAAGGACGAAACAACACATAAATATTCACTAACTTAAATTTAATTGTTGCTATGAAAGTTTCTCATATCGAGCATCTTGGCATCGCCGTGAAGAGTCTCGACGAGGCGATTCCCTATTGGGAAAACGTATTGGGACTGAAGTGTTACGCCATCGAGGAGGTGGCCGATCAGAAGGTCCGCACGGCGTTCTTCATGCTGGGGCAGACCAAGATCGAACTGCTGGAGCCCACGTCGGAGGAGTCCACGATCGCCAAGTTCATCGAAAACCGCGGTATCGGCATTCACCACATGGCGCTGGCCTGCGAGAACATCGAGGAGCAGCTCGCCGACGCCGAGGCCAAGGGCATCCGCCTGATCGACAAGACCCCCCGCAAGGGCGCCGAGGGCTTGACCATCGCCTTCCTGCACCCCAAATCGACCCAGGGCATTCTGACGGAGCTTTGCGAAAACAAAAACAAATAAAGATATGAGCCAGATTCAGGATAAGATCAACCAACTGATCGAGAACCGCGAGACGGCCCGCATGGGCGGCGGACAGAAGGCGATCGACAAACAGCACGACAAGGGCAAGTACACGGCCCGCGAACGCATCCAGATGCTCCTCGACGAAGGTTCGTTCGAGGAGTTCGACATGTTCGTGACCCACCGCTGCTACGACTTCGGCATGGAGAAGAAGCACACCTTCGGCGACGGCGTGGTGACGGGGTACGGAACGATTGCCGGCCGTCTGGTGTACGTCTTCGCACAGGATTTCACCGTGACGGCCGGTTCGCTGTCGCTGTCGATGTCCGACAAGATCTGCAAGGTCATGGACATGGCCATGCGCAACGGCGCTCCGTGCATCGGCATGAACGACTCGGGCGGCGCACGCATCCAGGAGGGTGTCAACGCCCTGGCCGGATATGCCAACATCTTCCAGCGCAACGTGATGTCGTCGGGCGTCATTCCGCAGATTTCGGCCATCTTCGGCCCCTGCGCCGGCGGTGCGGTCTACTCGCCCGCGCTGACCGACTTCATCATCATGAAGAAGGAGACTTCGAACATGTTCCTCACGGGCCCGAAGGTCGTCAAGACCGTGACGGGAGAGGACGTGACGCAGGAGCAGCTCGGAGGAGCCACGATGCACACCACCAAGTCGGGCGTGGCGCAGTTCGCCGTAGACACCGAGGAGGAGGGTATCGAGCTGATCAAGAAACTGATCTCCTACATGCCGCAGAACAACATGGAGGACGCCCCGCTGGCCGTCTGCACGGACAAGATCACCCGTCTGGAGGATTCGCTCAACGACATCATCCCCGACAGCGCCAACAAACCCTACGACATGGCCGAGGTAATCCGTGCCATCGTTGACAACGGCGAATATCTGGAGTCGGCCGCAGGCTATGCCAAGAACATCATCACCTGCTTCGCCCGCTTCAACGGACAGTCGGTGGGCATCATCGCCAACCAGCCCAAGTTCATGGCCGGCGTACTGGACATCAACGCCAGCCGCAAGGCCGCGCGCTTCGTGCGGTTCTGCGACGCCTTCAACATCCCGATCGTGACGCTCGTGGACGTGCCGGGCTTCCTGCCGGGCACCACGCAGGAGTACGGCGGCGTGATCACCCACGGCGCGAAACTGCTGTTCGCCTACTGCGAAGCCACGGTGCCGAAGATCACCGTCACGCTGCGCAAGGCTTACGGAGGAGCCTATATCGTGATGTCGTCGAAGCACATCCGCGGCGACATCAACTACGCATGGCCGACGGCCGAGATCGCCGTGATGGGCGCCAGCGGCGCCGTCGAGGTGCTCTACGGCAAGGAGCTGAAAGAGCTGGCCGACAAACCCGAGGAGAAGGCGAAGTTCATCGCCGAGAAGGAGCAGGAGTACAACGACAAGTTCTCCAACCCCTACAACGCCGCCCGCTACGGCTATATCGACGACGTGATCGAGCCGCGCAACACGCGCTTCCGTGTGATCCGCGCCTTGCAGTCGCTGGCAACCAAGCGTTTGCAGAACCCGCCCAAGAAACATTCGAACATTCCCCTGTAAAGACCGATAGCTTATGATACTGCAAGCAATGAGTTGGGGATGGTCGGAGATACTCTGGGTGTCGCTGATCGGTTTCTGTCTGGTGGTCGTCATGCTGGTGGCGCTGATCTTCATCATGAAGGCTTTCGGCGCCTGCTTCCGGGTGCGTCCCGCGGCCGGCCGCAAGATCGACGCACAGCCGATGATCAGCCCCGAGGAGGTCGCAGCCATCGCCACGGCGCTCAAAATCTACAAGGGCGCCCTGCACGACCGCGAATCCGAAGTGCTGACCATTCTCAACATCAAGCGGGCCTATTCGCCCTGGAATTCGAAAATTCACGGTTTAACCCAGCTTCCCGACCGGAAATAACCTAAACAAGAAAATGAAAGATTACTCACTGAAAATCAACGGACATAATTACAGCGTTCAGATCGACGACGTGAACGAGGCTTCGACGGTGGCCCATGTCGTGGTGAACGGTGTGGATTACGAAGTCGAGATCGAGGGCGCAAAAGCCTCGACGGTCTCCAAACCCCAGGTCGCACCGGCTCCCAAGTCGGCAAACAGCGCCATGATAACCCCCAGCTCGGCGACTCCTTCGCCGCGCATCGCCGCTGCCGCCCCTTCGTCGGGGTACAGCGTGAAATGCCCCCTGCCGGGCACCGTGCTGAGCGTGAAGGTCGCCGCTGGCGATACGATCGCTGCGGGACAGACGCTCGTCGTGCTCGAAGCCATGAAGATGGAGAACAACATCGACGCGGACCGCGGAGGCGTTGTCAAGCAGGTCCTCGTGCAGCAGGGCGCTACGGTAATGGAAGGCGATGTGTTAATCGTAATCGAGTAGGCGTATGTGGAGTGCATTGACTTCCAGCTCCAATTTCGTGTTGGAGAGTCTGGAAACCTTTGTCGAGTCCACCGGCATCGCCGGCCTCTTGGCCAACATGGGGTGGGGCAGTCTGGTCATGATCTGCGTGGCCTTCTTCCTGCTGTACCTCGCCATCAAGCATAAGTTCGAACCGCTGCTGCTGCTGACCATCGCATTCGGCATGTTGCTGACGAACCTGCCGGGAGCCAACCTCTACCATACCGAACTCTTCGCCGGAGGGCATGTCCACTGGGATATTTTCGTGGCGAACGCCGGACTGCTGGACTACCTCTATCTGGGCGTGAAACTCGGCATCTATCCCTGTCTCATCTTCGTGGGCGTGGGCGCCATGACCGATTTCGGTCCGCTGATCGCCAACCCCAAGAGCTTCCTGCTGGGCGCTGCGGCGCAGATCGGCATCTTCCTCACGTTCATCGGCGCCTATGCGCTGGGCTTCTCGCCCTCGGAGGCCGGTTCGATCGGCATCATCGGCGGCGCGGACGGCCCCACGTCGATCTACCTCACCGCGATCCTCGCGCCCGAACTGCTGGGCCCGATCGCCGTGGCCGCCTACTCCTACATGGCACTCGTGCCGGTGATCCAGCCGCCCATCATGCGCGCGCTGACCACCGAGAAGGAGCGCAAGATCAAGATGCGCCAGCTGCGTCCGGTGTCGAAGACCGAGAAGATCCTCTTCCCGCTGATCATCACCGTCATCATCGCCCTGCTGCTGCCGTCGGCCGCACCGCTGGTGGGCTGTCTGATGCTGGGCAACCTGATGAAGGAGTGCGGCGTGGTGGACCGTCTGTCGAAGACCGTGCAGAACGAGCTGATGAATATCGTCGTGATCTTTCTGGGCCTCACGGTGGGCGCTACGGCCACGGCCGAGGCGTTTCTCAATCCCCGGACGCTCTTCATCCTGCTGCTGGGCGTGATCGCTTTCGGCATGGGTACCGCCGGCGGCGTGCTGCTGGCCAAGCTGATGAACCTCTTCTCGAAGGAGGGGAACAAGATCAACCCGCTGATCGGTTCGGCAGGCGTTTCGGCCGTGCCGATGGCTGCCCGCGTGTCGCAGACCGAGGGTCAGAAGGCCGATCCCTCGAACTTCCTGCTGATGCACGCTATGGGGCCCAACGTGGCCGGCGTGGTCGGTTCGGCGGTCGCCGCGGGTATCCTGCTCTCGTTCCTCGGATAACGGAGATCGTTTTTTGTGTAAAAGCCGGATTCGTTTCCGGCTTTTTTTGTTATATTTACGCAAATCATTAATCTCTGTTGCGATGAAACAACTGATTCTGCTGATGGCGGGATTCGCGGCGTTCCACGCAGCTGCCGCCGGACATTCTTCGGCGGCGGAGGCGGATTTCCCGGCCGTCTGTGCGACGGCGGCGGACAGTCTGCCGCCGGTCGATACCCTTGCGAACGAACCTTATCTGCTGGCCGATCCGATGCCCTCGTTCAACGGAAACGGAACGCTCGACTTCTGCCGCTGGGTGCAGGAGCATCTGCGCTATCCCTACGAGGCGGTTATCTACGGCATCGAAGGACGTGTGGTGGTGGGTTTCGTCGTCGAGGCGGACGGCAGGGTTTCGAATGCCGAGGTGCTGGCGTCGCCCGATCCGACGCTCTCCGAGGCCGCTCTGAGCGTCGTGCGCCGGTCGCCCCGCTGGGAGCCAGGAAAGTTGAACGGCCAGCCCGTGCGGGTCAGGCTCTCCTTTCCGATTGATTTCAACCTCCAGTTGTCGGGGGTAAAACCTGTTGTCGTTACGATGCTGCCGAAATTTCAGGGCGGCGGACTGATCGACTTCAAGCACTGGGTGCTCCGGAACGTGGAGTTCTCCGACAAGATTTTCTACCGCGGGGACGAAGGATGGGTCGAGGTGTCGTTCTCCGTGAACCGGAAAGGCAAGGTGCGCGAGATCGAGACGACCCGTTTCAGCGATCCGGATTTCGCCTTCCAGATTCAGCGGACGATCGCGTCGTCGCCGCTGTGGACTCCCGCCGACAGCAGCGGCAAGAGGCGCGGCACCGATTTCAAACTGCGTTTCGACCTGTCGTTGCAGCGCGGTCCGAACGGGCTTTATTCCGAGGATATGACGGCCTATACCGACGCCGACAGCCTGCCGCGCTTCTGCGGCGGTTCGCCCGGGATGTTCCGGGAGTGGGTGCGGCGGCAGGTGGACACTCTGCTGGGCCCCGGCGCCGCCGTGCCCCGGGTGCGGGTCAACGTGCGCTTTGTTATCGAACCCGACGGCACGATGACCGGTATCCGCGTGAGCGCTCCGAAAGAGCATTCGGGATTCGCCAAACTGGTCCGCATGGCCGTCGATAAGACCCCGCTGTGGACCCCGGCCGTGGCGGGCGGGGAAAAGGTCCGCTTCCGGATTTCGCAGATATTGCTTTTCGGGCAGGAGGAGGAGCTCGGGAAGAATCCCGATTCGCTCGACGTGCTGCCCAAATTTCAGAACGGAGGCTTGCCGGAATTCCGCCAGTGGGTGATGGAGACGGTGAAATTCCCGCGCGAGGCGCTTGAATCGGGCGTCGAAGGGCGCGTGCTGGCTTCGTTCGTCGTCGAGGCCGACGGCTCGGTGGGGTCGGTGCGGATCATCCGCTCGCCCCATCCGGTCCTTTCGCGGGAGGTGGTGCGGGCGCTGGCCGAGTCGCCCCGATGGACCCCCGGCAGCCAGAACGGCGAGCCCGTGCGGGTGAAATATACCGTTCCGGTCGATTTCCGGATTCCGGCGGAGCGGAAAACGGCCTCCGGCCCGGCGCAGGAACGCAATACTACCCGGCGCTGACGGCGCCGACGGTGGCTCGCAAAAGCCGTAACCTCTCTGAAAACGGGGCGGTTGCGGCTTTTTTTGCGCCGTTTGCGATTTTGATTTTCATTTGTCTTTGCAGTTCGAAAACTTTTTCGTACCTTTGCGCACCCGCAAAGTGCGGGAAACGGATTACAATAAGTTAAATTAAACGTAAACGAAAGTGGATTCATTAAGCTACAAGACTATCTCGGCCAATGCTTCGACGGTGACCAAAGAGTGGGTCGTCATCGACGCTACGAACGAGGTATTGGGACGTCTTGCATCGCAGGTCGCGAAGATCCTCCGAGGCAAGAACAAGCCCAGCTACACGCCCCACGTCGATTGCGGCGACTACGTCATCGTCATCAACGCGGAGAAGGTGAAGCTCACGGGCAACAAAATGACCGACAAGGTCTACACACGTCACACCGGGTATCCCGGCGGCCAGCGTTTCGCCACCCCCGCCGACTATCTGGCCAAGAAACCGACCTTCCTCATCGAGAAGGCTGTCAAAGGCATGCTGCCCAAGACCCGTCTGGGCGAAAAGCTGCTCACGAACTTGAAGGTGTATGCCGGCGCGGAGCATCCCCATGCCGCACAGAACCCGAAGACCATTAAATTAAACGAGATTAAGTAAGAGTTATGGAAGTTGTAAACACCGTAGGTCGTCGTAAGGCCGCTGTGGCTCGCGTATACGTGAAGCCGGGCAAGGGTCAGATTACAATCAACCGCAAAGCGCTTGAAGTTTACTTCCCGCTCGAAATTCTCCAGTACCAGGTGAAGCAGCCCCTGCTGGCCACCAACACCGTGGAGAATTACGACATCGCCATCAACCTCGATGGCGGCGGCATCACGGGACAGGCTTCGGCAGCTCGTCTGGGCATCGCACGTGCCCTGTGCGAGATCGACGCCGAGATGCGTCCGGTGCTGAAAAAGGCCGGATTCCTCACGCGCGATCCCCGCGAGGTTGAGCGTAAGAAGCCCGGTCAGCCCGGAGCACGCCGCAAGTTCCAGTTCAGCAAGCGTTAATACGCACGACCGGAATTTCGGCAACGCACGGCGACGGTTCTCAAACCACATGGATACTTATTATATATTGGGAATTTTTCATTTTCAATTCTTAATTTTTAATCAGTCTACTATCTGGTTGCTGCGCCGCGGAAAACTCGGGGGACCGGCAAGGCCGCTACCCGCCTGAGTTGATGAAAAGAGAATTAAAATTAAACCAACGAATCGAATTAAAATGTCACGTACAGATTTTAATACATTACTGGAAGCCGGTGCGCACTTTGGTCACCTGAAGCGCAAATGGAACCCCAAAATGGCTCCTTACATCTTCATGGAGAAGAACGGCATCCACATCATCGACCTGCACAAGACCGTGCTGAAGATCGATGAGGCTGCTGCGGCCATCAAGCAGATCGCCAAGAGCGGTCGCCGCGTGCTGTTCGTAGCGACCAAGAAACAAGCCAAGGAAATTGTTGCCGAAAAGGTGGCAGCCGTCGGAATGCCTTACGTCACCGAGCGTTGGGCCGGCGGTATGCTGACAAACTTCCCCACCATACGTAAAGCCGTCAAGAAAATGGCCACCATCGACAAGATGACCACCGACGGCACGTTCGATAATTTCTCCAAGCGCGAGAAACTTCAGATCGCCCGCCAGCGCGCGAAGCTGGAGAAGAACCTCGGTTCGATCGCCGATCTGACGCGCCTTCCGGCCGCCCTGTTCGTCGTTGACGTACAGAAAGAGGCCAACGCCGTGAAAGAGGCCAAACGCCTCAGCATCCCCGTATTTGCAATGGTAGACACTTGTTGTGATCCGACCGACATTGATTACGTTATCCCTGCAAATGACGATGCTACGAAGTCGATCGCCGTGGTTCTCGAAGCCATGTGCGCCGCTATCGCCGAGGGCACCGAGGAGCGCAAGCTCGAAAAGGAGAAGGAGGCACAGGAGGCTGAAGCCGAGGGTGCTGCGATCAAGAAGGAGGGCAAGCCCCGCATCAAGAAGGCCGTGAAGGCTTCGGTGGATGCCGAGGAGGCTGCCGTGGCAGAGGTGGTTGCCGCTGTCGAAACTCCGTTCGAGGAGCCCGCTGCCGCTCCCGCCGAGGAGGCTGCCGAAGCTGTTGCCGAGGAAAAGGCAGAATAATTGTATTACGAACCGTAAGAGAAAGGAAAAGATTATGGAAATCAAAGCTGCCGATGTAATGAAGCTCCGCAAGATGACCGGTGCCGGTATGATGGATTGCAAGAAAGCACTCATCGAGGCCGAAGGCGATTTTGCGCGTGCTCAGGACATCATCCGCGAGAAGGGTAAGCTCGTCGTTGCCAAGCGTGCCGACCGCACCGCTACCGAGGGTGTCGTCGTGACGAAGATCGTAGGCCAGAAGGCTTACATCCTCTGCCTGGCGTGCGAAACCGACTTCGTGGCTCAGAATGCCGAATACAGCGCTTCGGCAGAGGCCATGCTGGAGGTCGCCGTGAAGAACGACGTTGCCGACCGCGACGCTCTGCTGGCTACGAAGAACGGCGAAGGCCATACCGTCGAGGAGATGGTGACCGAGAAGTCGGGTCAGACGGGCGAGAAGATCGAGCTGGCATACTATGCCCGCATCGAGGCTCCCTACTGCGCCGCATACGTGCACTTCAACAAGAAGCTGGGTACGATCCTGGGCTTCAACAAGGAGATTCCCGCCGAGGTGGCCCACACCGTGACCATGCAGGCTACGGCTATGGCTCCGGTTTCGATCTCCGAGGCCGACTGCCCCGCAGAGGTCGTGGAGCACGAGCGCAAGATCGCCGTGGAATCCATGAAGCAGGACCCCAAGAACGCCAACAAACCCGAGGCCATTCTGGAGAAGATCGCCGAAGGCAAGATGCGCAAGTTCTTCGAGGAGAACACGCTGCTGGCTCAGCCGGTGGTAGGCGAGAAGGAGTCGATCGCCGACTTCATCCGCAAGGCCGACAAGGACGCCACGGTAGTCGCTTACAAGCGTTTCGCTTTGGGCGAGTAGTCCGAACCGATTCATACGAAAACAGACCGGAGCGATCCGGTCTGTTTTTTTTTGTTGTGTGCGGCGGGGGCTCCGGTGTTGTTTTTTGGGCCGCTTCCGCGGTTTTTCCGGCCGCCTCTCAGAGTTCCACTTTTTCGATCTTCCCCAGCTTCACGTACCAAAGGTATCCCTCGACCCCTTCGTAGCCCATTTCGCCGAGCAGGCGGAGGTATTCGCGCATCTGGCTGCGATAGCGTCCGGCGTCGCGTTCGCCGAACTTGTAATCGACGGCCACGACTCGCCCGTCGCCGATCATCACGCGGTCGGGACGCCGCGTTGACGAGCTTCCGGGGAGGATGATCTCGCTTTCGTTGCGGACCTGCCGCCATCCGCCGCCGAACCACTCGCGCACCTCGGGGTGTTCCAGCGCCCGGTCGATCATCAGCCGCAGCGTCGCGGCATCGTCGGTCGAAAGCGTGCCGTCGGCCTGCATGCGCCGCACGGCGTCGTGGATTTGCGCTTCGTCGCCGGCCTGCTCGAACGCTTTGTGCATCAGGATGCCGAGGTTGCGGGGCGAGAGCTCGACATCGGCCCCGTCTTCGAAATAGCGCTGCGAGGGGAGCCGCAGCCGCAGGTCGGCGCGCGCCGTGGGGTAGTCTTCGAGGATGATATGCTCCGTTTCCGAACGCTTGGAGCCTCCGGCGACGGGGCCTGCGAACTCTCCGAAAGCGAAATGTTCGCCCGTCTCGTCGGCCGTATAGCGTCCCTTGGTGTCGCCCAGCAGGGCTTTGTCGCCGTCGATGCGGATGCTTTGCAGCAGCACTCCGCCGACCGTGCGGCCGCCCTTCTGGGGAATGAAGACGTGCAGCGACTCGGCGGCGCGCGTGAGGGCCACATACAACAGGTTCACGTTGTCCACATGGGCGTAGACCAGTTCGCGGTAGTACTCCGCCGAGAAGTCCGATTCGGCCATCGCCCGCTTGTAGCGCACCGGGAAACGTCCGATCTCGCCGGCCGCTTCGCCGCGGGCCTCGGCCCAGACGATGTTCTGCACCATACCGCTCGATTTGGGGTCCAGCGGCCACGAGCAGTAAGGGATCACCACGGCCCGTTTTTCGAGCCCCTTGGCTTTGTGGATGGTGGTGATTTCGACCGTCGTGGCGCTTTCGTCAACCGACAGCGAGCGGTTTTTGCCCGTTTCGTCCCACCAACGCAGGAACAGCGCGATGTCGGCGATCTTCGTCGCGCAGAAGGCGATGATTTGTTCGTGGATGGCTTGCAGATAGGCCGTCTGGCGGCGGTCGCCTTCGAGGGCGTGCTCCATGACGATCCGTTCGAACGCCTCCTCGGGCGACAGCAGGCGGATCGAACGGAAGAAGTCGCGTTCGCCGTCGGTCAGCGCGCGGTCGAACGCATGGCCGAGGTAGTGGTTGTAGACGGCCCGCGAAAGCGAATCGTCGGGGTTGAGCGCCAGCCGCAGCGCGGCGGCGATGAACGAGCTGACGGGGGCGTTGCCGACGATCAGCGCCTCCTGTGTCATCACGTCGAAGCGGTAGCGCGGATTTTCGTTGCGGCGCTTGAAGTCGAGGAGTTCGGCGGCGACCTTCGCGCCGTCGGTGGCCCCGCGCACGAGGATCATGATGTCGCACGGCCGGAAACCCTTGTCGATCAGCTCGCAGATGCGCTCCACGACGGGCGGCTGTTCGGCGAAGGTTTCGACCGAAACGTAGCCCGGATGCTCGGCTTTGCGGCGGGGCGTCTGCGCGTGCCCGCGGTAGGCGTCGGCCAGCGTGTCGTGCAGCGAGGCGGCTTCCGCGGGGTCGATGGCCCCTGCGTCGGCGGCCTTCGAGAGAGTTTCGTTGAGCAGGAGATTGTCCGCCGCGACGATCCGTTCGATGATGCGGTTGTTGAAGTCCACCACCGCGGGCAGACTCCGCCAGTTCTCCTGGAGGTTTTCGACCACGGTATTGCCGGGTCCCAGGGCCTTTTGGGCTTTCTCGTGGAGGATGCGCCAGTCGCCGCCGCGCCAGCGGTAGATCGACTGCTTGATGTCGCCCACGATCAGCACCGAGGTCTCTGCGGTCTGCGACATGGCGTTCTGCAACAGCGGCAGGAAATTCTCCCACTCCTTGACCGAGGTGTCCTGGAACTCGTCGATCATGAAGCGTTCGAAACGGTTGCCGACCTTCTCGTAGATGAACGGCGCGTCGTTGTGGCCGATGAACTCCGAAAGGACGTATTTGGTCTCCGAGAGGAGCATCATGTTCTGTTCGTCGCACAGCTGCTGCACCCGTTCGTAGAGGTCCGACAGCAGGGCGAAGCTGCGGTAGTTCTCGCGCAGCAGGTCGCAGGTGTTCCAGCTCCGCATGTTGGCGTCGTAGAGATCGCACATCTCCCGAAGCAGGGGTTGCAGTTCGGGAACGAGCGCCTGAGCGGGCGATCCCTTGGGAGCCCATCCGTCGGTCGAGGCGGCCATTTTGGCCGCCGTGGCGCCGTAGGGTTTCAGTTCGCCCGCGGCGACGGTGAAGAACCAGTTGGCGAAACTGCGGCTCTTGCCCGAGAAATCGGCGGCCGTGAGCCCGGCTCCGGTGATGATCCCGACGGCCTGCGCGGCCGCCTCCTGCATCCGTTTCTTGGTCGCTTCGGCATGCGCCGTGGCGCGTGCGACGATCCTCCCCAGCTCCTCGCGCGAGCGCGCCCGGCCCAGCGCGGCCTTGTTCTTCTCCTTGAACAGCTCGCCGCCCAGCGAGAGAATGCCGTCGCGGATGTCCCACTTGCGGCCTTCGTCGATGCGCTCCTGCACGAAATCCGTGAGCCACCGTTGCAGGTCGCGGTCAACGGTGATCTGCTCGATGAGCGTGTCGGCGCTTTTCGACAGCACCGACGCCGTTTCGATCTCGACGTTGTAATTGAGGTCGATGCCCAGCTCCTTGATGAAAGCGCGCAGGATGCGCTGGAAGAAGGTGTCGATCGTGAGCACCGTGAAGCGCGAATAGTCGTGGAGTATCTTCGATCGCACCTCGGCGGCGCGTTTGCGCACCGAACGTTCGTCGAGCGACAGCTCGCGGCAGAGGTTTTCCAGATAGGGGCTTGCGGCTCCGGACGCCAGGGCGTGAATCTCTTTCAGGATGCGCGATTTCATCTCCTCGGTGGCCTTGTTGGTGAAGGTCACGGCGAGGATATGCCGGTAAAGACCGGGCTGGCCGATCACGTCGCGGACGTATTTGTAGGCCAGCTGGTAGGTTTTTCCCGATCCGGCGCTTGCATTCAGAATCTTCGCTCTCACTGTCCGAAATTTCGTTTTAACGGGTAAAAATACAAAACAAATCCCGAACTTCGCAATAATTTTGTAATTTAGCGGAGGTAAAACAAGTCTTTGTTATGAAGAAAATGATTCTGACGGCCGTGATGCTGGCCGCCGCCGCACTCTGCCGCGCACAGCAGCCGGCCGAAACCGGGGAACGCCGCGAATGGCTCACTTCGTTTACCGCCGTCGAGGTGTCGGCTCCGCTCGACATCCGCTTCGTCCCGGTGCCCGACACCGAAGCCCCCAAGATCGTCTACGACACCAAAGGTTCCTATACGACCCGTTTCCGCGCCGAGGTGCGGGACAAGGTGCTGCGCATTTCGGAGCGTGCCGACGCGCGCCGTCCCGACCGCACCTCCGTGACGGTCTATTACAACTCGCTGGAACGCATAGCCATTGCCGACGCCGTGGCGACGTTCGACAGCACGCTGGTGGCCACGGTCCTCGACCTGACCGTGGGCGGCATGGCGCAGGTGACGGCCCGGATGGATGTCAAGGACCTTAAAATGGAGCTTTCGGGCAAGAGTTCGGCGACGCTGACGGGCGATGTGCGCTACCTCTCGTTGTTCGTCTCGACCGGCAGGGTCGAAGCCGCGGAGCTGGAGGTGATGTCCGCCGAGGTCAACGTCACCAGTTCGGGCACCGCGTCGCTGTGGGTGACCGACCGTTTCCAGGGCAAGACCTCGACCGGGGGCAAGATCTCCTACAAGGGCGTTCCGCCGGTCGTGCGCAGCGGCTCGAAATTCATGGGCGGCGACATAACACGGGTAGAGTAATTCAAAATTCATAATCTTGACTTTTCTCCACGAAGTCGCCCGGGATCTTTACGAACGCTACGGCGAGGGGTTGTCCGACCGTGCGCTGCTCTTTTCGTCGCGGCGTGCGCGGCTGTTTTTCGTCGATGCCCTGACCGGAATCGCCGGGCGGCCCATGTGGCAGCCGCAATGGGTGACCGTCGATGATCTCATGGCCGAAATCTCGGGCCTGCATACGGGCGACCGCGTGCGGCTCATCACCGAACTCTACAAGATCTATTCGGAGTACCACGCCGAGCCGTTCGACAAATTCTACTTCTGGGGCGACATGCTCCTGACGGATTTCGACACCATCGACAAATACCGGATTGACGCCGCGATGCTGTTCCGCAACATCTCGGAGATCAAGGAGATCGAGGCCGACATTTCGTACCTCACTCCCGCGCAGCTGCAAATCCTGCGCTTCTGGTCGTCGCTGGGCGACGAGGCCGACCTTTCGGCCGAGAAACGCAAGTTCCTGGCCATCTGGAAGACGCTGGGACCCGTCTACCGCCGTTTCCGCGAACGCCTCGCCGAACTGGGCATCGCCTATAACGGCATGGTCCAGCGTGCCGCCGCCGACCGCATCCGCGAGGGCGGGTACGCCTTCCCGGAGCCGAGACAGTATGTCGTGGCGGGTTTCAACGCCTTGTCGGAGTGCGAAAAGGTGCTCTTCCGCTTCCTTTCGACCGCCGCTGAGACCGATTTCTACTGGGATTACGACTCCTACTATAAGGACCGCCCCGAGCAGGAGGCCGGGATGTTCGTCCGCGAGAACGTCGTGCAGTTCCCGCCGCGCGGGGCCGTGTCGCACGACAACATGGAGCGGCCCAAGGAGTTGACCGCCGTGGCCGCGGTGTCGAACGCCGTGCAGTGCAAGCACGCCGCCGCGATCCTGCGCGAACTGGCCGCCGCGGGGCCGTTGGACAAGCGTACCGCCGTGGTGCTGACCGACGAGAATCTGCTCCTGCCGCTGCTGTACGCCCTGCCGCCCGAGATCGGGCGGGTCAACGTCACGATGGGTTATCCGCTGCGGTCGAGCCTGGCCTACACCTTTGTCGAGCGCCTCGTGGAGTTGCAGGCCCACCGCCGCACGAAGGGGGCGGGGTGCACCTTCTACCACGCCGACGCCGTGGGCATCCTCGCGCATCCCTACATCGCGGACTGCGATGCCCGCGAAACCCGTGCGATGCAGGACGAGATCGTGCGCGAACGCCGCATCTCGATAGACGCCCGGTGGCTGGGGCGCAACGAATTGCTGAAACTGGTCTTTTCGCCCGCCGCCGAATGGCGCGAACTTTCGGACTGGCTGCTGAGGGTCACGGCCGCCGTGGCCCGGATGCCCTACGAGGGGGACGACGCCCGGCAGCGGGTGGAGTTTCTGGCCGTGATCGCCGAGGAGCTCACCAAACTGCGCAATTCGCTGGATGAATGCGACATAGAACTGACTCCGGAGGTCTATGCGTCGCTTCTGCGCCGCCACCTGCAAACCCTGCGCATTCCCTACGAGGGCGAACCGCTCGAAGGGGTGCAGATTATGGGTATCCTCGAAACCCGCAACCTCGATTTCGATAACGTCATCCTGCTGTCGATGAACGACGACAACTTCCCGGGCAACCATATGGCCCAGGCGTCGTTCGTGCCCTACAACCTGCGCGCGGCTTACGGGCTTCCCACGCCCGAGCACCACGAGGGCGTCTACGCCTACTATTTCTACCGCCTCGTGCAGCGTGCCCGGCGGGTGTGGATGCTCTACTGCTCGCATGCCGACGACAAATCGACGGGCGAGCCCAGCCGCTACATCTACCAGCTGGATTACGAGAGCGGTTTCCCGGTGAAAAAGGTCGAGGTGGGCGTCGATGTCAACCTCGCCGAGACGGCCCCGATCGAGGTGGCGAAGGACGAGGGGGTGATGCGGCGTCTGGAGCGTTTCACCGACCCCGAATCGAAGGCCACGCTCTCGCCGACGGCATTTTTCCGCTATGTGGCGTGTCCCCTGCGGTTCTATTTTCACTCCGTGGCGCGGCTTCAGGCCGACGACGAGATCGCCGAGGAGGTCGACGCCCCGATGTTCGGAACCATCCTCCATGCCGCCGTGCAGAAACTCTATGCCCGGATCGTGGGGGAACTGCATCCCGGCGAGACCCTGCGGACGATGCTCCGCACGGGCGAGGTGGCGGCGGCGGTCGAGGCCGCGATCAACGAGAATTACCTCCGGGACACAGCGGCCACGACCGAGGATTATACGGGCAATCTCCTGCTGGTGAAAGATATCGTCACGCGCTACCTGCGGGGCGGGGTGATGCCCTACGACGCTGCGCACGACGCCTTCACGGTCACGGGCCTGGAGCAGGAAGTGGCCTACGGATTCGATTTTGAGTCGGCCGGGCGGCCGCTCCGCATGAAATTCGCCGGCATCGCCGACCGTATCGACGCGCTGGACGACGGAACGCTGCGTGTGGTCGACTACAAGACCGGGGCGCCGCATCTGGAGTTCGCGGGGGTGGAGAGCCTTTTCCGCGGCGAGGGCAAGCAGCGGCTTTCGAATATTCTCCAGACGTTGCTTTACGCCATGATGCTCTACCGCACGCGCGGGGCCGACGCCGTGCCGGCGCTCTATTACGTGCGGGCGATGAACCGTCCCGACTACCTGCCGACGCTCGACGACCGCGAAACGGGTCTGCGCGGCGCCGGCTACACGCTTTACGCCGAACGTTTCGAGGAGCTCGTGGGCGAGACGCTCGCCGAATTGTACGATCCCACGGTGCCGTTCCGCCAGTGCGAGGACGCCGACACCTGCAAGTTTTGCGATTTCAATATCATCTGTAAGCGATAGGGTATGGAGCTTTTGCGTCGATATGGATGGCTGCTGCCCGTCGTGACGGTCATTGCATCGTTTCTCGTGTTTATGGGTTTATGGGGTGGCGATGCGTTGTTATTCGTTGTTCGTGCGATGACGGTTGTCGTCGTATTGACGCTCGGTGCGCAAGTCGTTGTGGCTTTTCTGTTTCTGCGGCACAGATGCTATCGGCCGTTGCCCCTGATTTGTTTCGGTTTGTTGATTTCAGGTTATATTGCCTCTCTGGGCGTATTCTGGAATTGGACTCATATCTGGTTTACGTAAGTTTCTCCACGAAATATGACGCTCCGCTGGCTACACGTTCTGCGCCGAACGTTTCGGGGGGCTCGTGGGCGAGACCCTCGCCGAATTGTACGATCCCTCGGTGCCGTTCCGCCAGTGCGAGGACGCCGACACCTGCAAGTTCTGCGATTTCAATATTCTATGCAAGCGTAATGGTTGATCCCGACTCGATACCGGAGCCGTTGAACGACGGACTGGCTAAAAGCGCGAGCGGAGGGGACGGTTTGCTTGCAAACCCGCGAATAGTCGCCCGGAGCCAGCGTTAGACAGTCCGGAGTAGGCGGAGGTATCTGTCGGGGAGTTTTTGGTACTTTTTGCGGAAAAAAGTACATAAATTTCCGCGGTCGAAGCGCGCGGTTATTTCTGTTTCAGGAAAGTTTCACCGTGAAATACGACGCTCCGCTGCGGCGCGCCGCCTCGATGCCGATCGGCGAATCCTCGAAGATCAGCGTCTCGCGCGGCGTGCAGCCCTCGCGGCGCATGGCCTCCAGAAAGCAGTCCGGGGCGGGCTTCGCGTGTTCCACGTCGGCGCCCGAGAGGATGCCGTCGAGCCCGCCGCCGATGCCCAGATGGGCGATCACGTTGTCGATATTCTCCCGGCTGCCCGTGGAGACGACCCACACGCGGCCGCCGTCGGCGCGGAACTGCCGGCAGAACTCCCACAGCGGGACGTTCAGACGCACGGTGTCGAAAAACGAGGGGTAGAGGGCGATTTTGCGCAGCCGTATCCGCTCGCGTTCGGCGGCGTCGGCGATCCCCAGCCGGGTCAGGAACTCGTCGCACCGCATGCCGAAATAGTGCGCGGCGTACTCCTCTTCGGTGAGCTTGTAGCCGGCTTCGCCCAGGGCCGCGACATAGGCCAGCGTGTTGGCCCGCCGGGTGTCGGCCAGCGTGCCGTCGAAATCGAGCAGAATAAGGCGGATTTCAGAATTTTCCATTTTTCGGTTTACTATTCGGTCGAAGGCGTGTATCTGGCTATGATTGTTCCAAAGGCTCGTTGCCGCCTGAATCCCGGCTCTTAGCCGGGTTAGTCGAAAGACTGCATGCCCGACTGCGCGATGCGCATCAGGCGTTGGTATTCCGAGGGCGAAAGTTCCATGAAGAAGTAGTGGATCGGGTCTACGCGCATGCCGTCGAGCCGCACTTCGTAGTGGAGGTGGGGGGCCAGCGAGAGACCCGTGTCGCCCGACAGGGCGATGATGTCGCCGCGCCGCACGCTCTGGCCCTTGCGGACGTGGATTTTCGAGAGATGGCCGTACGAAGTTTCGTAGCCGTTGCCGTGGTCGATCACCACGGTCTGCCCCTGCGTCGAGTTGCGCAGCGCCACGTCGCGCACCACGCCGTCGGCCGTGGCGAAGACGCGCGACCCTTCGGGAATGGTGTAATCGACGCCCTGATGCGATTGCAGGGTCTTGTAGAAGGGGTGGATGCGCATGCCGTAGGAGGCCGTGAGCAGCGTCAGCTGCTTGTTGATGACCGGTTGGATCGAGGGGATGTTGTTGCATCCGCTGCCCGCCGAGTCGATGAGACCCTGCAATTCGAGGTAGGTGCCGTTGAGTTCGTCCAGCTGCCTCTCCATCGCCGCGACCCCTTCGCGCAGTTCGCGTTTGAGCTGGCGCGTCGAGCGGCCGATGATCTTCTCGTAGGTCGCCGACTGGCGCCGTTCGGACTCCGAATTGAAGTCGTAGGGCTCCGATTCGAAAAGCGTGCGGAAGACGCTGCGGTCGCGGTCGTTGAGATTGCCGAGGACCATTTGCAGCGAATCGTAACGTTGTGCCAATTCGGTGTATTCGCGGCGCAGGCGGTCGGTCGAGTGTTTGAGCCGGTATTCGAACGGCGTGTCGAAGAAGATCGAGAACCCCAGATAGTAGAGCACCGCCATCCCCAGCCACACGAAAGCGTGGACCGTGGCGCGGATGATGCGCTGCTTGCGGCGTTTGCGCCGGCGGAGCTTTTCGAGATCCTTTTTCCCTGCCATCTTACAGCTTTTCGAAATTGGTTTCGCGCATGTTCTCCATGAGTTGTTCGTACTCTTCGGAGGTCATGTTGCGGTTGAAGTAGTTGATCGGATTGACGGGTACGCCCTTGTGGATCACCTCGTAGTGGAGGTGGGGGCCCGAGGAGATGCCCGTGTTGCCCGTCTCGGCGATGATCTGCCCGCGGACGACCCGTTCGCCCGGCTGCACGAGGATCTTGCTCAGGTGCGCATAGCGGGTCTTGTAGCCGAATTCGTGGTTCAGCAGCACCATGTGCCCGTAGCCGCCGTTGCCGCCGGTGGAGGCCGCCTCCACCACGGCGTCGCCCGTGGCGTAGACCGGCGTGCCGCGGTCGCATCCCAGGTCGATGCCCCTGTGGGGACGGATATACCCCAGCACGGGGTGCATGCGCCGCATGTTGAAGGCGCCGATGTGGTTGTTGTGCAGGGCGCTGCGCTCGATGGGCCAGATGGCCGGAACGGCCGCCGAAAGCTGCTCCTTGTTTTTCGACAGCTGTTGCAGTTCGTCGAACGACACCGATTCGAGATAGATCGTGCGGGCCAGCGCGTCGAGCTGCCGCCACATCCCGATCATCAGCGGGGCGTATTCGTCCTCGGCCATCGCGGCGTATTTCGAGTCGGGGTAGGGCTGCCACACCCCCGGGATCGAGAGCGTGTCGGTCGAGAAAAGCGACCGGTAGACGTAGTTGTCGCGGTGGCGTATTTCATCGACCCGCTGCTGGGCGCTGCGGATGCGGTCCTGGAGGATGCGGTACTTGATGACCGTTTCGCGGTTGTCGCGCAGGATGCGGTACATCTTGGGCGTGTAGAAGAAATACGAGAAGACGACGTTGGCGATCGAGACGAGGATGAAACCGATCAGAATCTTGCGGATCAGACGGTAGGTGCGCAGCTGGAACGGGGCCGTCATCACATCGCGCGTGAGTGCCTGCGCTTCGTGCGTCAGCTCCCCCGCGCCGGCCCGCAGCGCCCCGGTATCGAATCCGTGTCCTTTTTGCCCCATCGCGGAAAAAACTCTTTAATAAGATGCAAATTTAGTTTAAAATGTGTAATTTTGCAACCCGAATTGAATAACGGAAAAATAGGATAAATCAATATATCATGGAGTCAAATAAAATTCGTCAGGCTTTTCTCGACTTCTTCGAGTCGAAGGGCCACGTTATCGTGCCTTCGGCCCCGATGGTCGTGAAGGGCGACCCGACGCTGATGTTCACCAACGCGGGCATGAACCAGTTCAAGGACATCTTCCTGGGCAACGCTCCCCGCAAATATCCGCGTGCGGCCGATACGCAGAAATGCCTGCGCGTCTCGGGCAAGCACAACGACCTGGAAGAGGTCGGACACGACACCTACCACCATACGATGTTCGAAATGCTGGGCAACTGGTCCTACGGCGACTACTTCAAGAAGGAGGCGATCGAGTGGGCCTGGGAGCTGCTGCACGACGTGTATAAACTGCCCGCCGAGCGGATGTACGCCACGGTGTTCGAGGGCTCGGAGGAGGACGGCGTGCCGTTCGACCAGGAGGCTTACGACTACTGGAAACAGTTCCTGCCCGAGGACCACATCATCCGCGGCAACAAGCACGACAACTTCTGGGAGATGGGCGAGACGGGTCCCTGCGGCCCCTGCTCGGAGATTCACTTCGACCTGCGCGACGAGGCGGAAATCGCCCTGAAGCCGGGCCGCGAGATGGTCAACATGAGCCATCCGCAGGTGATCGAGATCTGGAACCTCGTCTTCATGCAGTTCAACCGCAAGGCCAACGGTTCGCTGGAGGAGCTTCCGGCGCGCAACGTCGATACGGGCATGGGCTTCGAGCGCCTGTGCATGATCCTGCAAGGCAAGAAGTCGAACTACGACACCGATGTTTTCCAGCCCACGATCGGCCGTATCGCGGCGATGTCGGGCAAGAAATACGGCGAGGACGCCAAGGCCGACGTGGCCATGCGCGTGATCGCCGACCACCTGCGGGCCATCGCCTTTTCGATCGCCGACGGCCAGCTGCCGTCGAACGTCAAGGCGGGTTACGTCATCCGCCGCATCCTGCGCCGCGCCGTGCGTTACGGCTATACCTACCTCGGCTTCACCGAGCCGACGCTCTGCCGCCTGGTCCCCGGACTGGTGGAGCAGATGGGCGGTCAGTTCCCCGAGCTGAAGGCGCAGCAGGGACTTATCGAGAAGGTTATCGAGGAGGAGGAGGCGTCGTTCCTGCGGACGCTGGCCACGGGCATCAACCTGCTGGACGGCGTCGTCGAGCGCACGCGGAAAGAGGGCCGCGAACTGATCTCCGGCAAGGAGGCTTTCGAGCTTTACGATACGTTCGGCTTCCCGATCGACCTCACGGAGCTGATCGCCCGCGAGCAGGGCGTCGGCGTGGACCTCGCGGCTTTCGAGAAGGAGTTGCAGGCCCAGAAGGAGCGTTCGCGCAACGCCGCGGCCGTCGATACCGACGACTGGGTGGAGCTGATCCCCATCAAGGAGAGCGTCTTCACGGGCTATGACACGCTGACCGAGAAGGTCCGCATCGCCCGCTACCGCCGTGTGACCTCGAAAGGCAAGACTTCGTACCAGCTGGTCTTCGACCGCACGCCGTTCTACGGCAATTCGGGCGGTCAGATCGGCGACATCGGCTTCATCGAGAGCGCCAACGAGCGCATCGCGGTCGTGGCCACCGAGAAGGAGAACGGACTCATCATCCATATCGTCAGGGAGCTTCCCGAGAACCCCGCGGCCGAATTCACCGCCCGGGTCGATCCCGAGAAACGGCAGGCTGCGGCCAACAACCACACCGCCACGCACCTCATGCACGAGGCGCTGCGCAAGGTGCTCGGCACGCACGTCGAGCAGAAGGGTTCGATGGTGACGCCCGAGATCCTGCGCTTCGACTTCTCGCATTTCCAGAAGGTTACGCCCGAGGAGCTGCGCGAGGTCGAAAGGCTCGTCAACCGCGCCGTCCGCGCCAACCATCCGCTCGTGGAGAACCGCGAGGCGACCAAGGAGGAGGCCGAGAAATGCGGTGCGATGATGCTCTTCGGCGAGAAATACGGCGACAAGGTCCGCATGGTGCGCTTCGGAACGTCGGTCGAGCTGTGCGGCGGTACGCACACCAGCGCGACGGGCAACATCGGCTTCTTCAAGATCCTTTCCGAGAGCGCCATTTCGGCCGGCGTGCGCCGCATCGAGGCCGTCACGGGCGAGCAGGCCGAGAAGATCATCTACGCCGCCGAGGATACGATGCGCAACGTCGCCGAATACCTCAATAACCCGCAGGTCGTGCAGGCCGTGAAGAAAATGCTCGAAAGCAATGAAACGCTGTCGAAGGAGGTCGAGACCATGCGCCGCGAGCAGGTGGCGCAGTGGGCCGACAAGATCATCGCTTCGACGCCCGAGCGCCACGGCATGCAGATTTTCGCCACGCAGACCGACCGCCGTCCCGATTTCGTGAAAGACCTGGCCTACAACCTGCGCCAGCGCTCTCCGAAACTGGTTTTCGTCGTCGGTTCCGTTTGGGAGGAGAAGCCGACGCTGACGGTGATGCTGGGCGACGAGATCACGGCTCAGGCCGTGAATGCCGGGGCTGTCGTGCGTGAGGCCGCGAAGCTGATGCAGGGCGGCGGCGGCGGCCAGAACTTTTTTGCGACCGCCGGCGGCAAGAACGCCGACGGATTGCAGGCCGCCATCGACAAGGCCGTGGAGCTGATTTGCAATCAACTCAATTGAGAATTAAAAATTAAAAATCGAAGGATATGAGCAACAACAAGGTTCTTTTAATGATCCTCGACGGCTGGGGAAACGGCCGTCACGACAAGGCGGACGTGATTTCGACCGTCCATCCCGAATACATCTCGGCCATGACCGCGAAATACCCCCATGCCGAACTGCGCACCGACGGCGAGAACGTCGGTCTGCCCGACGGACAGATGGGCAATTCGGAGGTCGGCCACCTCAACATCGGCGCCGGCCGCGTCGTGTATCAGGACCTCGTGAAGATCAACCGCGCCTGTCGCGACAACTCGATCATGCAGAATCCCGAGGTGAAGGCCGCGTTCGAATACGCCAAAAAGAACGGTGTGAACGTGCATTTCATGGGCCTCGTGTCGGACGGCGGCGTGCACTCGTCGCTGGAGCACCTTTTCAAGCTCTGCGACATCGCCGCCGAGTATAAGATCGAAAATACCTTCGTGCATTGCTTCATGGACGGCCGTGACACCGACCCGCACAGCGGCAAGGGATTCATCGCCGACCTCGAAAAGCATATGGCCGCATCGACGGGCAAGGTGGCGACGGTGATCGGCCGCTATTACGCTATGGACCGCGACAAGCGCTGGGAGCGTGTGAAGGTGGCTTACGACGCGCTGGTGAACGGCGTCGGCGAACATGCGTCGGATATGGTCGCTGCCGTGCAGAAATCCTATGACGAGGGCGTGACGGACGAGTTCATCAAGCCCGTCGTGCACGTCGGTGCCAACGGACAGCCCGTCGGCACGATCCGCCCGAACGACCTGGTGATCTTCTTCAACTACCGCAACGACCGCGCCAAGGAGCTGACGATCGTGCTGACGCAGGAGGATATGGCCGCCGAGGGAATGCACACCATGCCGCTCTACTACTGCTGCATGACTCCTTACGACGCCAAGTTCACGGGCCTGCACATCCTCTTCGACAAGGAGAACGTGCCCAACACCATCGGCGAGTACGTTTCGGCGCAGGGCCTCAAGCAGCTGCGCATCGCCGAGACCGAGAAATATGCCCACGTGACGTTCTTCCTGAACGGCGGCCGCGAGGATAAGTTCGCGGGCGAGGAGCGTATCCTCGTCGCTTCGCCCAAGGTGGCGACCTATGATCTCCAGCCCGAGATGTCGGCCCCGGAGGTCGCCGACAAGCTGGTTGCGGCGCTGGGCGAAAAGAAATTCGACTTCATCTGCCTGAATTTCGCCAACGGCGACATGGTGGGCCACACGGGCGTCTACGAGGCCATCGAAAAGGCCGTGAAGGCTGTCGATAAGTGCGTTTCCGAGGTCGTCGAGGCGGCCAAGGCCAACGGCTACGAGGTGGTGATGATCGCCGACCACGGCAATGCCGACAACGCTTTGAATCCCGACGGCACGCCCAATACGGCGCACTCGCTGAATCCCGTTCCCATCGTGGTGGTTTCGGACCGCGTGCAGTCGGTTCACGACGGCATTCTGGCCGACGTGGCTCCCACGGTGCTGAAGCTGATGGGGCTCGAACAGCCTGCCGAAATGACGGGCAAACCGCTGGTGGAGATGAAATAACGCATTCTCCGGTATGCGAAAAACGGACGCGGCATTGCCGTGTCCGTTTTGTTTTGGTGCGGTATATTCCGTTAAAGCGGGAATGTAGGTTATTCGGTCTATATAGCCCATTCGGCGCAAAAATTGTCCGCAAATTGTTGTGGATTTGGATTTTTTGTATTAGTTTTGAATTGCGGTCTGTCAGATAGGCAGACGCGGGTTTTGTAGCTGTAAAATCTGGGGAGATTTTCATGCCCTACAAAACACAAGATGCCCGACGGGTCGTGTTCCCGCGCCCCGGATTGTGGTATCGTACCATGCTCTATGGGCGTGGGATCTTGTGTTATTGGGCAAGGTATCTCCCCAGAACCGAACAGCGATAATGCAAGGCTCACGTCTTGTTTTTTATACGGGTCGCATAACTTAAAATTGAAAAAATTATGCTATATTTGTATCGGAAATAATTTAATAAAGGTTAAGACAAACC
>NZ_JBBMFL010000016.1:0-102737 GCF_040095975.1 Alistipes intestinihominis | reverse complement strand
GCCTCATTCTTGAATGTATAGGTTGAAATAAAATTCCTCAACTGCTGAAAGGCATCGCCCAATACGAGCGATGCCTCCAACGATTTTTTCAAAATATTAAGATCTGAATTTTCAATCTTTTTTATACGTTTCTCGGTTTCTTTTTCAAGAGAGACGACAAATACTTTCATTCTATAATAATCAATTATCTATTTAATTGATCCTACGACTTATCCTCCAAACGAATGATGCCAACTTATTCGCCAATTTTCAAGCGGATGATATTCATACACTTGTCGAATAACAAAACATTCAGTTGATCTCACTTTATTGTACGGAACCTTGATTGAAATATTCGATACCTACTAATGGATTTAACACTTTTACCTTTATGATTTGCGTGATGTAACGGATATCTTAGCAAAACATCCTTTTATCATTTCCGCAAATGCAGTCCGCACTCCTTGTGATCGGGCGATTCCCACCACCACCGTCCGGCGCGAATATCTTCGCCCGGTTTCACTGCCCGCGTGCATGGCTGGCATCCGATACTCGGAAATCCCTGCTCGTGCAGCTTGTTATACGGGACGTGATTGCGGTGTATATATTCCCAGACCTGTTCTTCGTGCCAGCCGATCAGCGGATTGATTTTCACCAGTCCGTGTGTCTCGTCCCATTCGATCGCCCGCATTCCGCTGCGTGTAACCGACTGTTCACGCCGAAGGCCGCATATCCAAGCGTCCAATCCCTGAAAGGCCCGTTCGAGCGGTTCGAGCTTGCGCACCCGGCAGCAGCGTTTGCGCTTTTCCAGACTCTCGTAAAATCCGTTCATACCGCAGTCGGCAACCAATTTTTCGACTTCGGCATGGTCGGGAAAGAAAACCTCCAAACGAATGCCGTAGCGCATGGCCGTCCGGTCAATCAGGCTGTACGTTTCCGGGAACAGACGTCCGGTATCGAGTGTAAATATCCGTGCGCCGGGTTTCAACTTGCAAATCATGTCTGTCAGCACCTGATCTTCGATGCTCAGACTGGACGACAAGGCGATGCGGTCGCCGAAATGATCGAGAAAATAGCTCAGGATCGTTTCAGGCGTCGCGTCGGCGAACTCTTCGTTCAACCGTATTATTTCGTTTTGTGTCATGGTATTACTCGATTATGGTTATCATGCCGGCACCTACCGTATCGTTGGTGTCGGGATCGATGAAAATCAGGCTGCCCGTCGTGCGATTCTGCGCATAGGCATCGAATACCAACGGCAGGGCCGTGCGAATCCGAATGCGGGCAATATCGTTGACAGCAAGTTGTGTGACGGAATAGATTCGTTCCAGCGAGTTGATGTCCAGTTTGTATTCAATCTCCTTGACGACGCCCACGGTTTCTGCCGTTGCCTGCCGAATGACATAGCGTTTGCCGAGTTGCAGCGGTTCTTCGCGCAGCCAGCAGACCGTCATGGTTACATCCTGCGATACTTGCGGCTGCGGTTCGTCGCTGCGCACGATGAGGTCGCCGCGACTGATGTCTATGTCGTCGGCAAGACACACCGTTACCGATTCGGGCGCAAACGCCTCGTCTTTCTCTTTTTCCGCGAAACGGATCTCCTCCACGGTCGAGCGGTTTCCCGACGGAAATACGACAACAGCATCGCCCCTGTGCAATACGCCGCTGCACAGACGCCCCGCATAGCCCCGGAAATCGTGAAACCGGTCCGAGATCGGACGGATGACGTGCTGGACAGGCATTCGCATGGGTCCCTCGGCAAGCGAGAGTCCGACAGGGATGGTCTCCAACAGATGCAACAACGTGCCGCCATCGTACCATGGCATGTGCTCGGATTCCGTTACGACATTGTCGCCCAACTTCGCCGAAATAGGAATGAACGTTATCCCGCCGATCCGCAGCTTCTCAGCCATATTGCGGTATGCCGTACAAATGTCGTCGAACGCCTGCTGCGAAAAACCGACCAAATCCATCTTGTTGACGCATACGACGATATGTGAGATTCCCAGAGTCGACGCGATGAACGAATGGCGCACGGTCTGTTCCAGCACGCCGTTGCGGGCATCGATCAGAATAATCGCCAGATCGGCGGTCGAAGCGCCCGTCACCATGTTGCGCGTATATTGTATGTGTCCCGGCGTGTCGGCGATGATGAACTTGCGGCGCGGCGTGGCGAAGTAGCGGTATGCAACGTCGATAGTTATGCCCTGTTCGCGTTCTGCACGCAGACCGTCTGTCAGCAGGGCGAGGTTCAATTCTTCGTTGCCTCGGTTGCGCGAGGCCGTTTCGACCGCTTCCAACTGATCTTCAAAAATCGACTTGCTGTCGTATAGCAGCCTGCCTATCAGTGTGCTTTTGCCGTCGTCAACACTTCCGGCCGTAGTGAAGCGCAGCAGCTCCATATCCAAATATCCTTTTTCCATAGCTTTGTCCTCGTTAAAAATACCCTGCTTTCTTGCGGTCCTCCATAGCTGTCTCCGAACGTTTGTCATCGGCGCGCCCGCCGCGCTCCGTCACGCGGGTAGCGGCGATTTCGTCGATGATCTCTTCCAGCGTATGCGCCCGCGAGAGCGTCAGCCCCGTGCAGCTGATATCGCCGATGGTGCGGCAGCGCACTTCACGCTCGACCACCTCCTCGTCGGGTTTGAGCCGCATGCACGGTTCGGCCGCCAACCACTGACCGTCGCGTTGAAAGACACGGCGCCGATGTGTGAAGTAGATGCTCGGCATCTCGATATGCTCCTGATAGATATACTGCCAGACGTCCATCTCGGTCCAGTTGCTGATCGGGAAAACGCGGAAATGTTCGCCCATGTTCTTACGCCCGTTGAAGATATTCCATAGCTCGGGCCGCTGGT
This sequence comes from Alistipes intestinihominis, assembly GCF_040095975.1. Taxonomy (NCBI): domain Bacteria; kingdom Pseudomonadati; phylum Bacteroidota; class Bacteroidia; order Bacteroidales; family Rikenellaceae; genus Alistipes; species Alistipes intestinihominis. Next base: position 99,900 of record NZ_JBBMFL010000016.1, on the reverse strand, counting down.
TCTTGGGATTCCACTGCCCGAACTCGTCGCGGTGCGAAAAGAAACGCTCTTTGGCACGGGCTTTCTCCTCATCGCGGCGTGCTCCGCCGATTGCTGCGTCGAACTTGTATTTCTCGATGGTATCGAGCAGGGTGGTCGTCTGCAAGCGGTTGCGGCTGGCATTGTAACCCGTCTCCTCCTTGACGCGCCCCGTGTCGATCGACTCCTGCACGGAGCCGACGATGAGCTGCGCTCCGAGGCGTTCGACCAAAGCGTCGCGATACTCGATCGTTTCGCGGAAATTGTGTCCGGTGTCGATATGCAGCAGCGGAAACGGGATCCGAGCCGGATAGAAAGCCTTGTAGGCCAAATGAGTGACGACTATAGAGTCCTTCCCGCCGGAGAACAGAATGACCGGACGTTCGAACTGTTCCGCCACCTCGCGAAGTACGTAGACGGCTTCCGACTCCAACTCTTTAAGATGTGTTAATTTACGATTGTTCATATATTTCGATTGATTCGTTAACTGAATACGCCCGACAGGTAGTTGCGGGTCATCTCGTGCTGCGGGTGATGGAATACCTGCTCGGCATCGCCCGTCTCGATTACCTCGCCCATGTAGATGAATACGACGTAATCGGCGATACGCAATGCCTGACGCAGCGTGTGGGTCACCATAATGATGGAGTATCGCTCCTTGAGTTTGACGAAGAGGTCTTCGACGATCTTGCTCGACTGCGGGTCGAGTGCCGATGTCGCTTCATCGGCGAGGATAAATTCCGGCTCTACAGCCAAACTGCGCGCCAGACAGAGACGCTGCTGCTGTCCGATCGAGAGACCGTTCGCCGGTTCGCGCAGTCTTTCTTTCACCTCGTCCCACAATCCGACCTCACTCAGGTAATGTTCGACGACGACGTCGAGTTTACGCCTTCCTCGGATACCATGGATGCGGCAGCCATAAGCGACATTGTCATAAATGGACATGGGCAGCGGGCAGGGACGCTGCGGGACGAGTCCGATGCGACGGCGCAAGTCGATCAGGTCGGCACCGTCGCTGCGGAGGATATCCTGCCCGCCGAGCGTAATGCTTCCACGCATGCGAACCCCATCGACCGAATCGATCAGCCGGTTGAAACTTTTGAGCAGCGTGGACTTGCCGCAGCCCGACGGGCCGATGATGCAGGTGATTTTGTTTTCGGGGATTTGCAGGCTGATATCTTTGAGAATCTGTTGATTCCCGATCGACAGATCGAGATGTCGTACTTCCAGCCGTGCACCCGTATCGGGATGTCGGAACTTGACGTCGGGAGTAAATGCGTTGTCCTTGTGCAATAGGTCGTCCATATCCGGTTCTACGACGGAGAATCCTATGTGGCGCTTAAAGAATTCGGGTAACATATTTTCAGATTTTATTTTTCGAGAAGCGGTGCATGATAAATCGCCCGGCAAGACTGATGACGAGTACGATCATGGTCAGTACGAGTGCGGCGGCATAGGCACGGTTCTGCACTTCGGCCTGCGGAGCGCTCAGCTGAAAGAAAATCGAGAGCGGCAGTGTGGCTGCTGGTTGCGATAGTGATGAGGGTATCGAATCGGAAAAGCCCGCCGTGAACATCACACCCGCGGCATCGCCTATGGCGCGCCCCACCGACAATAACGTCGCCGTCGCAATTCCGGGCATGATCTGCCGCAGGACGATCCCCATGGTTTCGAGCCGCGTGGCCCCGAGCGAATACGACGCGTCGAGCAAATCGCGGGGGAAAGTCTTGGCCACCTCGTCCATCGAACGGATCAGAATGGGGATGATGAGCAGCGTGGTGACCAGAATGCCGCCCAGCAGCGATGTGCGCAACCCGAGCCAGATCATCAGCGTGAAAGCAAAAGCCCCGTAGACGATAGACGGGATGCCGAACAGCACGTCGTAGGCCAAACGGGCGACATAGCCGAATTTCGAATCGCTTCTGAGAAATACGTTCAGATAGAATACTACGGGAATACTGACCAGCAGCCCGAGAAAGGTCGAGGCCGCAACGATATAGACCGACCCGACGATAGCATTGAGAAATCCGCCCTCCTTGCCTATGTAAAATCCGCCGCCGGGAAGCGAACTCACCATCTCCCATGTGATGCACGACCAGCCCCGATGAAAGACGACGTAAACGATACCCGCTGCGAATCCGACAACGGCAAGCAGCGACAATGCCATCAGAATTTTAACGATAATCTCTTCTATGTATTTGGATTTCATGATTTCTTAAGCCGATAAAGGATGATTCGCGATAGCAGATTGAACAGCAACACCACAACGAAAAGAATCATTGCGGCGAACATCAGAGCCGCTTCGTAGAGCGGCAGCGAAAGCATCTCGCCATAGTTGTTGGCAATGAGGGCGGGAATGGGATAGCAGGCATCGAAAACGGAATGAGGCACTTGAGACAGGTTCCCGCAAACCATAAGTACGGCAATGGTCTCGCCCAATGCTCGGGAAACGGCCAACACCACGGCGGCGAAGATACTCGGCAGCGAACGGCGAATCACCACCTTCTTGGTCGTTTGCCAACGCGTTGCACCCAGCGCCTGCGAAGCGTCGCGCAACTCTTGCGGTACGGTCGAGAATATCTCGACGAACAGGCTGACGAGCAGCGGCAGAATCATAACACTCAGCACGATGCCGCCCGCCAGTACGGTATATCCCGACGAGAACTCGACGAAATGCGGCGCCAGCCATTCGGAAATCCACGGAACGATCAGCAGGGAACCCCACACGCCGTAGATGACCGACGGAAGTGCGGCGAGGATATCCAGTGCCGGATAAAACCACCGTTTGACCCATGCGCGCGAATACTCGGTCAGAAAAACGGCGGTCAGCAGCGATAAAGGCAAAGCCAGCACGAGAGCGATACCCGTCACCCACACCGTGCCCATGATGAAGGGGTAAAATCCGAACCTGTTCTTGAACGGTTTCCACTCGCTGGCCGAGAGCAATTCCCACAGGGAATGATCCTCGAAGATCGGAGCCGACTTCATATACAGTCCGATTCCCATGATCAGCACCAGCAACAGTGAGGCGCCTGTCAGTAGGTACATGACGGCGCCGGCTGTTTTTTCCCTTGTTATTCGTTGTGTACTCATCGGTTATTCCGATTGGTTCGCAGATTCGAGCAACGCTAATGATTCCCGAATTTTATTTTCCGGAATATCGATATAGCCTGCCGGAATGTTTTTCGCCTGTCCGTTGCCGAGAACATATTCGAGGAATGCCACCGCGACGGGATCGGTGGGAATCCCCTTGGTAACCAGATATAGATCACGTGCCGGCGGTGACGGATATTTCCCTTCGGCAATAGCTGCGATAAGACGGTCTTTCGTATCGTAGAAATTTTCATCGGGAGCGATCCGGCCGTCTCCGTCGGTATCGATGGGCAGCACCACGATCCCGTCGTTGGGCAAATGGGTGTCATTGTCATAAGCATAACCGATATTGTTGAGCCCGATTCCGTATATGTCTTTCTGTACGGCGGCTGCAACACCCGGATCGCCGAATACGGCCGTACCGCCCAAGTCCTCTTGTTTGGCTCCAAACCACAAGGCCCAAGTTTCGGCGGCCCCGCAGGCATCGGAGCGGGTATAGGCATGCAGGGGCGTTGCGTCATCCGTGCCGAGAACGTCACCCCATGTTTTCGCCTTGCCCGTAATCCATATATCGATAGCCGCATCTCGGGAAAGACCGTGTGCGAACAGTTCCTTGAGTTTCGGATTGGAGGCATTGATTGTCGGGACTACGGCATCCTTCGCCACAGCAAAACCTACAGCACCCTTTTCTTTTTCGGGCGGATATACTTCACGCGAAACCATACCGAAATCAACGACTCCGGCTAAAGCATCGGTCATTCCTTTGCCCGCACCTCCTGCCGAAATATCAATCTGTACACCCGGGTGCAAGGTCTGAAACTCTTCTGCCCACTGAACGGCTACGGGATAGAGCGCAAACGCACCCGAAAGCGACAATTCGCCGCTCAAATCGTCATTCTTGGCTCTGTTCCCATTTCCGCAGGAAACACCCCCTAAAGCCAGTGCGCCGAAAAATAAGGTCGAAACAAATACAGTCGTTGTTTTCATGATTTGATAATTTTTTATTCATTAGAATAGGGCAAAAAATTGCAATGTCAAAGAATTAACATCTTTTCGTGCCGCTAACATTTTATATACGTAGTTCAATTGCAGACGGAGTTTTTGCATCGGGAAGTAGTTCAGCCCGATCAAATAATCGTTCTCTGCCGTATGGCTATCCGACTTGTCCCAAAGGAAATAGTCATATTTCAGAATCGGCTGAACTTTCGGGTGTACGAAATATCCAGCTACGATATATACTCCGTCGCTTTCGATGCCGCCGGTTTTCCCATAGATATATTCGCTGCGGAGCAGTAGGCGCAGATCCTCCCATTTCGCTCCGCACCCGACCCTCACTCGTCCGTGGGTCTCGCCCTCTTTTCCGTAAGAGCCATTGTAATAGGATCCTGAAAACGACAGGTGACGCATGGGGCTGATCGTCAACCTGCCCGAGAAATCCTTCGATTTATTGTTGTCTTTGATATTGATCCCATTCCCGTTGAAAATACCCACGGCATAGTCGATGATATTGTATCCATCCTTTTTTATGAAACCGCCGTAAAGACCGATACCCACATCTCGTCCGTTGGCCGATATTCCCGAAATGTCATTATAGTTGCATAAATTGGAAATGGCCATCGAATTGTCGGCTGTTTCGAGCGTCGTCGGACCATATATGTTTTCCATGGAAAACGGGATCTTGAACTCTCCGACTTGCAGATTGAAGCGTCGGTCGATTTTGCAACGGAGATAGGCATCCAATATCTTGGGGCTTCCTGCAAACTCCATTTGAAACCGGTAGTCGAGTTTTGTCGCCAGATCGCCCTTGAAATCGAGGCGCGCACGCCGGATATCGAAGCTGTTTGATTCTCCGTTATATTGGTAACGCACATTGATAAATCCCGATATTTTCGGTAGTGCGGAGGTAATCTTCTCAAGGGAAGTCATTCGCTTTTCCATGTCGGATATATCGGTCGAATCCGCCGTATTCTGTTGCGCGAACAGTGAACCGTACATGAACAATCCTCCAATGATGCCAACGACCTTTCGCATTTGATTTTTTGATTAATTATACTACACTGCAAAGGTAGAGATTGCGAAAGTTCTTGTCAATAGGTATTTTTACCTAATCTACACTTGGAAGATGTAGATTAGGAGAAGGGCGCATATATGAGGATGTTTTCTTCTTTTTTAGAATGATATGTCGGGAAAAACATTATTTTTGCAAAGACAAATTACCCGAAAATCCCATGCTTTCGAAGAAAACAAGATATGCCATGCTGGCACTCAGCGTACTGGCCGCAGAGTACGGAAGAGAGCCCGTGCAAATCGGTCGAATTGCCGAAAAGGAGAAGATTCCCCAGCGTTTTCTGGAAGGAATACTGCTCTCGCTTAAAAATATCGGAATGTTGAATAGCACGCGAGGCAAGAGCGGCGGCTATTATCTGTTGAAAGATCCGCGGGAAGTGACACTGCTCGATGTAGTAATTTGTTTCGAGGGTTCGGTGAGCATGCTGGCATGTGTGTGTGAAGATCAATATATGCCGTGCGAATTTTGCAAAGACGAAGATAATTGTCCTATTCGCAAACCGTTTTCAGAGATTTATCGGCATATTATAGACGTATTGCGTCGAACAACATTGGCCGATTTGGTAAAAGAGCAGCACGTCAACAACGATAAAAGTAAATCTTGCATGCTTTCAGAATAATAAATCACAGGTAAAATCCTATTCTATGAATTATTTAGGTTAACCAAACTGATAGCAATTATTTGATTATTCAAAAAATATAATCATATTTGCAAAGAGATTAAATGAGTTGTTTGAAAGTAAGAAGAACAAGCGGCAAAGATTTTTTTGTAACTTACTTATCCATTGCCTTTTTTATTAAGATTCTCTTCTAAATCATTAGCGCCCAAATAAATAATCAGGGTAATATCAAAGATACGAAAAAGTCGTGACAATGAATGTCACGACCTCCTGTTTGTCCTTACGGTATGTTTGCCCTAACGGGCGAGCACGAGTTTTTCGATCTCCTCGACCTGGCGGCGGAACGCCTTGTCGGTCTCGATGAGGTTCGACACGGCCTTGCACGAGTGGAGCACCGTGGCGTGGTTGCGGCCTCCGATGGCCGATCCGATCGTCGTGAGCGGGGCCTTGGTGTGCTGCTTGGCCAGATACATGGCGATCTGCCGCGCCTGGGCGATCTCGCGTGTGCGCTCCGTGGAGTTGAAGCGTGCGAAATCGAGATTGAGGTATTCGCACACGACCTCGATGATGTGGTCGATGGTCACCTCCTTCTGGTAGAGCTTTACGTAGACTTTCAGAATCTCCTTGGCCAGCGACGTGGTGATCTTGCGTCCGAGGAACGAGGCGTTGGCCACCAGCGACGAAAGCGCCCCTTCGATCTCCCGCACGTTGGCCGAGATGTTGTCCGCGAGGTAGGCCACCACGTCGTCCGAAATCTGAGCTCCCAGTTTCTGTGCCTTGGCGCGGATGATTTTGAGCTTCGTCTCGTAGTCCGGGGTGTTCAGCTGGGCCGACAGTCCCCATTTGAAACGCGTCAGCAGCCGCTGTTCGATGTCTTTCAGCTCCACGGGCGGTTTGTCCGAGGTGAGTATCAGCTGTTTGCCGGCCAGTTGCAGGTGGTTGAAGATGTTGAAGAACGCATTCTGCGTACCGGTCTTTCCCGTCAGCTCCTGGATGTCGTCGATGATGAGCACGTCGATCATCTGGTAGAAATGGATGAAATCGGGGATCTCGCCGTTCTTGTAGGCCGTCTGGAACTGGGCCTGGAACTTGTTCATCGAGACGTACAGCACCTGCAATTCCGGATGACGCTGGCGCACCTCGTGGCCGATCGACTGCACGATGTGGGTCTTGCCCAATCCCGAATCACCATATATATATAAGGGATTGAAGGGATTGTTGCCCGGATTCACCGCCACGGACATACCCGCCGAGCGGGCCAGCCGGTTGCATTCGCCCTCGATGAAGGTTGCGAACGTGAGGTTCGGATTCAGCTGCGGGTCGATGATTATCTTTTTGAGTCCCGGAATTACGAAAGGATTCTTTATATTTGCCGTGTTGGTCTGCGTGTTGAAGCGCGAGATGGCCGTCGTGTCGGCATCGGCCGCCACGGGGACCGCCGGAGCCGTCGCGCGGGGCACGGCGTAGTGCAGCCTCGTCTGCTGTCCGTAGAGTTGCGATATGATCGGTTTGAGGAACGGGATGTAGTTCTTCTCGATCTGGCGGACATAGCTTTCGTTGGGAACCTTCAACCGCAGCGTCGTCCCGTCGAATTCGAGCGGGATGATGGGCTGGAACCACTTTTCGAACTCCTCGGCGGATGTCCGGGCCTTAATCCGGTCCAAGCAGGTCTGCCACATATCGCTATATGTCTGCGTGTTGTTTAGCATGATTCAGGGTTGCACCATTTTTGATGTGACAAAGTTGTGAATAATTTTGCGAAAAGATTTTCATTTTTGGGTTGTAATTCTCCTTTTTTTATATATAGAAAACCAACGGTTTCCGAACGCTGAATTTTAACTCCCTGATATTGAATAATCGATTTTTAATTCGTATATTTGCATATAAATTTTTTGGGACTCCCGAAATGTAAATTATAAGTAAAACCAATAGAATTATGGCAAACGAATTGGAACAACTGGTTCTCCGAAAAGCTCAGACCTGGCTCGACGGCCACTATGACGAAGCGACGAAAAAGCAGGTTAAATACCTGATGGACAACGATATGAAAGAGCTCGTGGAGAGCTTCTACAAGGACCTCGAATTCGGTACGGGCGGTCTGCGCGGCATTATGGGCGTAGGGTCCAACCGCATGAACGTCTACACGGTGGGGGCTGCCACGCAGGGGCTTTCCAACTACCTGAAAAAGAACTTCGCGGGCGAGCGGGTGCGCGTCGCCGTGGCGCACGACAGCCGCAACAATTCGCGGATGTTCGCCGAGCGCGTGGCCGATATTTTCGCCTCGAACGGGTTCCAGGTTTTTCTGTTCGACACGCTCCGGCCGACCCCTGAATTGAGCTTCGCCATCCGCGAGTTGAAATGCCATTCGGGCGTGGTCGTCACCGCCTCGCACAACCCCAAGGAGTACAACGGATACAAAGCCTACTGGACCGACGGCGCGCAGGTGACCGAGCCGCACGACAAGAACATCATCGCCGAGGTGGCGAAGATCACGGATGTCGATATGGTGCTTACGGGCAAGAATCCCGAAAACATCACCATTCTGGACGAGAAGTTCGACGAGATCTATTTGAATAAGGTGCATGAACTCTCGCTTTCGCCCGAGAGCGTGAAGAAGCACCACGACATGAAGATCGTCTATTCGCCGATGCACGGCGCGGGCGTGCGGCTGGTTCCGGCTTCGTTGAAGAAGTTCGGCTTCACGAACGTGATTCTGGTGAAGGAGCAGGCCGTCATCGACGGTAACTTCCCCACCGTCGAGTCCCCCAACCCCGAGGAGCGCAAGACAATGTCTATGGCCATCGACCTCGCCGCGAAAGAGGGCGCCGACCTGGTGCTGGCCACCGACCCTGATTCGGACCGCATCGGCGTCGCGCTGCGCAACAAGAAGGGCGAATACGTGCTGCTGAACGGCAATCAGACCCTCGTGCTGCTGCTGAGCTACCAGCTGACCCGCTGGGCCGAGCGTGGCGAACTGGACGGCAACCAGTATGTCGTGAAGACCATCGTCACGTCGCAGATGGCCAACGCCGTGGCCGAGCATTTCAAGGTGAAGTGCTACGACTGTCTCACGGGCTTCAAGTATATCGCCAAGATCATCCGCGAGAACGAGGGCAAAGCCAAGTACATCGGCGGCGGCGAAGAGTCGTTCGGCTACCTCGCCGGCGACTACGTGCGCGACAAGGACGCCGTTTCGGCCTGCTCGCTGGCTGCCGAGGCCGCCGCATGGGCGATGGATACGATGGGTCTGACGCTCTACGAGTGGTTGCAGGAGCTTTACGTGAAATACGGTTTCTACCGCGAGGGCCTCGTTTCGGTGGTCCGCAAGGGCAAGGAGGGCGCCGACCAGATCCAGAAGATGATGGTCGATTTCCGCCAGAATCCGCCCAAGACGATCCTCGGGTCGCCCGTGGTGAAGATCAACGATTTCCAGTCGCTCGAAACGCTCGACGTGAAGACGGGCTGCAAATCGCCTATCCATCAGGACCGCAGCAACGTACTGCAATGGTTCACGGCCGACGGCACGACCGTTTCGGTGCGTCCTTCGGGCACGGAGCCCAAGATCAAGTTCTATTTCGGCGTGAAGACGCCGCTGGCTTCGGTCGCCGATTTCGACACGACGCTGGCCGAGCTCGACGCCAGGATCGACGGCATCAAGCGGGAGCTCAAATTGGAGTAGTCTCCGGCTGCCCTATCGAAAAACGTCCCGGCCATGCGGCCGGGACGTTTTGGCATTTACAGTTTCGGGTTGTTGCGGTGCCGCTCCTTGTCGCGGGCGGTCTTCTTGGCGAAGTTGGCCTCGACGGCCGTCGTGAGGTCCACGCCCGTCTGGTTGGCCAGGCATACCAGCACCCACAGCACGTCGGCCATCTCGTCGGCGAGGTTTTCCTTCTCGCCCTTCTTGAACGACTGGTCGCCGTATCGGCGGGCCATCACGCGGGCCAGCTCCCCCACCTCCTCGGTCAGCACGGCCATGTTGGTCAGTTCCGAGAAATAACGCACGCCGTATTCCTTGATCCAGGCATCGACACGCTCCTGCAATTCTTTGATTTCCATCTTATTTTATTCTTATCAGATTCAGTCCGTCGCGCAGCGGGACGATGACGTTCTCCACGCGCGGGTCTTCGACGACCATGCGGTTGAACTCCACGAGCGCCTGCGTGTGGCGGTCGTTGTGCGCAATGGGTTGCACGACCTTTCCCGACCAGAGAATGTTGTCGGCGATGAGCACCGAGCCGCCGTGCACCAGCTGCCGTCCGCCGTCGTCGCCCATCAGCATCCGGTAATAGGCGGGGTATTCGCGCTTGTCGCCGTCGATGAACACCATGTCGAACTCTCCGCCTAACTTCGGGGCGATTTCGAGTGCCGAGCCGATGTGGAGCGTGATTTTGTCTCCGTGGGGGCTGCGGGCGAAATACGAGCGGATGAACTCCTCCTGTTCGTCGTCCACCTCGACGGTGTGCAGTTTGGCTCCTTCGTCGAGCCCCGCGGCCATTGAGAGCGCCGAATAGCCCGTGAAAGTCCCGATTTCGAGCACTCTCCGCGGACGCATCATCCGCACCAGCATCTCCAGCAGCCGGCCCTGAATGTGCCCCGAGAGCATCCGCGGCGCCACGGCCCGCAGGTTGGTTTCGCGGTCGAGTTCGTGCAGCAGCTTCTCTTCGGGCTCCGAAAATTCGTGGACGTATTTTTCGAGAGCGTCCATCTATTCCCGGTAGAATCCGTGTTTGTTGAAGGCGTACGACGCGGCGATTTGCTCCGGCGTGTCGGCTTCGAGTGCGAGCAGGCATTCGCGGGCGAATTCCAGATACCCCGAGCCGTTGGCCGTCACGATCTTGCCGTCGCGCACGGCCTGCCGCTCCCGATAGAGTCCGGCGCCCGTGTAATTCGCGCCACCCCACTCCCGGAGCATTTCGAGCGTGTTCCCGGTATGTTCCGCCGCGTTCAGAAATCCGTGCGCCGCGAGGAACGACGCGGCGTTGCAGATGGCGCCGACGAGCACACCGCGCGACAGAGCTTCCCGCACCAGCGGGACGATCCGTTCGGCTTCGGGCGTCGCCCAGCTCATGCCGCCGACGAGAATTATCCCGGCGCAGTCGTCCGGCAGCGTCTCCGTCCCGCAGTCGGGAGTAACGGTCATGCCGCCGATCGAGCGCACGGGAACTCCCCCGGGCGTCGCATACCGCACGGCGTGGCTTCCCGGGCGTCCCGGCATGACGCCGCCGCGAAGCGCCGGGGCGAGGAACGCCGCCTCCCAGTCGGCGAATTCGTCGAGTAAAACGAACAATACGGTTTTCATCTTATTTGTAGATTAATCGTGACATATTCGAAAATACCGCTTCGGCGACCTCGGTCAGTTGTGCTGCCGTCAGATCGCGGACCTTGGCATAGACCTGTTCCATGGTGTCCACGTCGTCGTGGACCAGCAGACTTTTGCCCGCGCCGAGCATGTAGCTCTCGTTGCTCTCGCTCGATATGGCCAGCTGGGCGATGAACTGCTTCTTGGCCATCGACAGCTGCCGGGCCGTGAGCGGTGCGGTGCGGAGTTTTCGCAGCTGGCCGTCGATCAGCTCGACGCATTGCTCCGCATTGCTGTGGTCCGAACTGAAATAGATGGCCACGATGCCCGTGTCGCCGTAGGGCGTGTAGCTGGCCTCGATGTTGTACGAAAGCCCGTTCTTTTCGCGCAGAACCACGTTCAGCAGCGAGTTGGCGCTCGGTCCTCCGAGGATGTTCGTGAGCAGCGCCAGCGGCAGCCGCTGTTCCTCGCCGATGCCGCAGGCACGGTTGCCGATGATGCAGTGGGTCTGGTGGGTGTGCTTCACGACCGTCTTTTCGAACGGCGCATAGGCCGCGGGCGCGACCCGTTCGAATCCGCGCACCGTCGCCGGTCGGTCGGCGAAATAGCGGGCCGCCACCGCTTCGGCGGCTTTGGCCGAGAAGTTGCCGATCGACGAGAAGACCATCTGGTCGGTGGTGTGCGTGCGCGCCGTGAAGGCGCGGATCGCGTCGCCGTCGTAGCGCATCAGCGACGCTTTGCGGCCCAGGATGTTGTGCCCCAGCTCCGAATCCGCGAAAAGCAGGTCTTCGAAGGTGTCGTAGATCATGTCGGCGGGCGAATCCTTGTAGGTGTTGATCTCGTCCGCGATCACCTCCTTTTCGCGTTCCAGCTCCCGGTCGGGGAACGTCGAGCGGAATGCGATGTCGGCGATCAGCTCCGCGGCCTTGGCGAAATCGCCCCGCAGCGTCGTGGCGTGTATGGTCGTATCCTCCTTGGTGGTGAATGCGTTCAGCTCCCCGCCGAGATTCTCCAGCCGGCAGTTGATCTGCCAGGCGCGGCGGTGCTCGGTGCCCTTGAAAAAGGCGTGCTCCGTGAAGTGCGCCAGTCCGTATTGGTCGGGATGCTCATCGCGGCTTCCGGCGCCGATCACCAGCGCGCAATGCGCTACCGATCCCTTCACCTGACGGTGGATGCCCCGGATGCCGTTGGGCAGTCTGTATGTGAAAAATTCCATTTCGGTCGCTTAAAGTTTGGTCCTGAGGCGCAGGAATTCGCCCGTGCGGCTTTCGGGACACTTCTCCAGTTCGCGGGGCGTCCCCTCGAACACCACGCGGCCGCCCGCCGTGCCCGCCTCGGGCCCGAGGTCCACGACCCAGTCGGCGCACTTGATGATGTCCATGTTGTGCTCGACGATCACGATCGTGTGGCCGCGCTCGATCAGGGCGTTGAACGCCGCCAGCAGTTTCGAGATGTCGTGGAAATGGAGTCCCGTCGTGGGTTCGTCGAAGATGAACATCACGCCGCCCTGCGCCGAATCCTTTGTCAGGAACGACGCCAGCTTCACGCGCTGGCTTTCGCCGCCCGAGAGCGTCGATGACGACTGCCCGAGCCTGATATATCCCAGCCCCACGTCCTGCAACGGCTGCAACCGTTCGACGATGCGCCGGCAGGTCGCGTTTTTCTCCTCCTCGCCGAAGAATGCGATGGCGTCGTCCACGGTCATCTCCAGCACGTCGTAGATCGACTTCCCGCGGTATTTGACTTCCAGCACCTCGTCGCGGAAGCGCCGCCCGCCGCATGCCTCGCAGACCAGCTCCACGTCGGCCATGAACTGCATCGAGACTTTGATGACGCCCTCGCCCTGACACTCCTCGCAGCGGCCTCCCGCGATGTTGAACGAGAATGCCGAGGCCCCCAGCCCATTGTGCTGGGCATAGGGCTGGTCCGAGAAGAGTTTTCTTATTTCGTCGTAGGCTTTTATATAAGTCACCGGATTCGAACGCGACGACTTGCCGATGGGGTTCTGATCGACCATCTCGACCGATTTCAGAAGCTGCACGTCGCCTGCCAGTCCGTCGAAATCGCCCGGTTTGACGCCCGTGTCGTACAGCATGCGCCGCAGTGCCGGGTAGAGAATACCCTTTGCCAGCGATGACTTTCCCGAGCCGCTGACGCCCGTGATGCAGGTCATCACGCCCAGCGGAATCCTCACGTCGATGTTGCGCAGGTTGTTTTCCCGGGCGCCTTTGACGGTTATCGAGTTGCTCCACCCGCGTTCGGTCGTCGGAACGGCTATTTCGCGCCGCCCCGTGAGGTAGTCGGCCGTGAGGCTTTTCCTGCTTTTCAGCAGTTGCGGCAGCGTGCCGCTGAAAACCACCTCGCCGCCGTTGTAGCCAGCTTTGGGACCGATGTCCACGATCCAGTCCGCCGCGCGGATCACCTCTTCTTCGTGCTCCACGACGATCACCGTGTTGCCCAGGTCGCGCAGCTGTTTCAACACGCCGATCAGGCGGTTGGTGTCGCGCGGATGCAGCCCGATCGAGGGTTCGTCGAGGATGTAGAGCGACCCCGTGAGGTTGCTGCCCAGCGATGTCGAGAGGTTGATGCGCTGGCTCTCGCCGCCCGAGAGGGTCGATGACAGCCGGTCGAGCGTCAGATAGCCCAGCCCCACGTCCGTGAGGTATTGCAGGCGGCTGCGGATCTCGACGAGGATGCGCGACGCCGTTTTGGCATCGTGTTCGTCCAGCTCCAGACCGCCGAAGAAGGCGATCAGCTCGTCCACGGGCATCTTCACGAGGTCCGCGATCGTTCTGCCGCCCACACGGACGTACAGCGCCTCTTTGCGCAGGCGCGAACCGCCGCATTCGGGACACGTGGTCTTGCCCGTGTAGCGGGCCTTCATCACCCGGAACTGGATTTTGCGCCGCTCCGAGTCGATGTATTCGAAAAATTCGTCGAGTCCGTGAAAATACTGGTTGCCGCGCCACAGCAGGCGTTTCTGCTCGGGCGTCAGCTCGTGGAACGGCGTGTGGATCGGGAAGTCGAATTTCGAGGCGTTCTCCACGAGCTTCTGTTTCCATTTGCGCATCGTCTCGCCGCGCCAGCAGGCCACGGCGTCCTCGTAGATGGTCTTGCTCTTGTCGGGGATCACGAGGTCCTCGTCGATGCCGATCACCTTGCCGTACCCCTCGCACCGGGGGCAGGCCCCCAGCGGATTGTTGAAACTGAACAGGTGTTCCGAGGGATGTTCGAACTCGATGCCGTCGGCCTCGAAGCGCGAGGAGAATTCCCGGATGCCTTCGTCCGTGACCACCTCGCAGACGCCCCCTCCGTAGGAGAAGGCGCGGGCCACCGAGTCGCGGATGCGGGTCTGCGAATCCTCGTCCGTGGCGACGCGCATGCGGTCGATCACCATTTTGATCCCTGCGGGGTCCGTGTCGGGGCCGATGCCGGGCAGTACATCCTCGATGAGCTTCACCTCGCCGCCCATGTAGACCCTCATCAGGCCCTCCGAGAGCAGCAGCGTCAGTTTTTCGATGATCCCCTGCCCTTCGGCGAGCGCCAGCGGCGCGCCGATCACCACGCGCTGGTCCGCATGCGCGAGAATCCACGCCGCTACGTCGTCCACGCTGAAACAGCGCACCTCCTGGCCCGAGACGGGCGAAAAGGTGTGCCCGATGCGGGCATATAACAGTTTGAGGTAGTCGTATATCTCGGTCGTCGTGCCCACCGTCGAACGGGGGTTGCGCGTGTTGACCTTCTGCTCGATGGCGATGGCCGGCGCGATGCCCGTGATGATGTCCACGTCGGGTTTGTTGATCTTGCCGAGGAACTGGCGCGCATAGGCCGAGAGGCTCTCGACGTAGCGGCGCTGCCCTTCGGCGAAGATCGTGTCGAAAGCCAGCGTCGATTTTCCCGAGCCCGAAAGGCCCGTGATGACGACCAGTTTGTCGTGCGGGATCTCGACCTCGATGTTGCGGAGGTTGTGGACCCGCGCACCTTTTATATAGATTGCGTTTTCGTGTTTCATGATGTGCAATTAAAAATCAGAGAATCGTCATTGCGAGGCATCGAAGATGCCGTGGCGATCTGATTGAAACTTTCAAGGCCGCACTTTCGGCGCAGATTGCCGCGCTCTCTTGCGTTCGCTCGCAATGACAGAAATAAAACAGCGCAAAACTTCCAATTTTTAATTCTTTTTTTTCATTTTTCATTGTCACCGTCTGCAATGCTTCCTCCGGCCTTTTTCAGCTTTTCGATAAGCACCTCCGCACGGCTTTCGCGGATGGTCAGCCGCATGGAACAGAGGCTGTCGAAGGTCTGCGACACCACCTTCGGCTGCTCCTCCTTGACGACCCGCATGATGTCGTTCATCGCCACATAGGGAAAATCCAGCTCCACCGTGCGGTCCACGGTCCGCTCCACGATCTCCGCTGCGGCGATGGCCTCTGCCGCCGACTCCTTGTAGGCGGCGATCAGCCCCGGAACCCCTAACTTCGTGCCTCCGAAGTAGCGGACCACGACCACCAGACAATCGGTGATGTCGTTCGAAAGCAGCTGTCCGAGGATCGGTTTCCCGGCGGTTCCCGACGGCTCCCCGTCGTCGTTCGCGCGGAACGCCTCGCCGCGGGGCCCCAGCCGCCAGGCATAGCAGTGATGCGTGGCGTCGTAATATTTCTTGCGCAGGGCGTCGAGCCGTTCGCGGATCTCCTCTTCCGAACGCACGGGGTATATCCAGGAGAGGAACTTGCTGCTCCGCTCCCGGCAGGCGGCTTCGGCTTCGGCCGCGACGGTTCGGTAACTGTCGCCGGCCACCGTTATCTCACTTTTCGGAAGAGGCGATCCCAGCGGATGTTGGCCGGGAAACGCTTGTTAGCATCGAGCGACAGCCATACGAACGACGCCTTGCCGACGATGTGGTCCTCGGGCACGAAGCCCCAGAAGCGCGAGTCGGCCGAGTTGTGGCGGTTGTCGCCCATCATCCAGTAGTAGTTCATGGCGAAGGTGTACTCCGCGGCTTCCGCGCCGTCGATATAGATCTTGCCGTCGCGCTCTTCGAGTTCGTGGCCCTCGTAGGCTTCGATGATGCGGCGGTAGAGCGGCAGGTTTTCGGGCGTGAGCCGCACGGTGGCGCCTTTCGCCGGAATCCAGATCGGACCGTAGTTGTCCTGGCTCCAGCGGGGCTCGTCCCATTGCGGGAATACGCCGTTGTTGGGGGTGTAGATGTAGCGGCGGACCGAGATGACGTTGTTGAGCGCCTTGACCTTCTCGGCGGTTTCGTCCGTGAGCGTCATGTAATACCCCGAGCCGTTGCCGGTGTACTCCCGGATGCCGAGGTTGTCGATGGCGTACTGCGTGAAGGGCGACGAGGTTTGCACGATGTAACTGTATTGCAGCCCCGGAACCGGTTCCTGCGGTTCGCCGTTGATGAAGGCGCGTCCGTCGCGGATTTCCAGCGAGTCGCCCGGAATGGCGATGCAGCGTTTGATGTAGTTCTCGCGCTTGTCCACGGGGCGGCTGATGATCGTGTATTCCTGATTGAGCCGCTTGCGTCCCTCCTCCTTGCCGAACGAACGCTCGAATTCGCGCACTACGTCGTAATAGGTCACGGCCGGGTCTTCGAGCAGCACCGTGTCCCCCGCCGGGAAGTTGAAGACCACCACGTCGTTGCGGCGGATGGGCTTGAGTCCTTTCAGACGGTGGTACGGCCATTTGATCGCCTCGGAGAACGATTTTTTGGTCTGCGAGAACGGCATCGTGTGGTGCACGAAGGGGAACGACAGCGGCGTGTTGGGCATCTGGGGTCCGTAGGCCACCTTGCTCACGTAGAGGTAGTCGCCCACCAGCAGCGACCGTTCCATCGACGAGGTGGGAATGACGTACATCTGGAAGATGAAGATATGGACCAGCGTGGCGACGACCGTGGCGAAGATGATGGCGTTGACCCACTCGTAGACGGTCTTGTAGACCTTGCTCCGGCGGCACATCGTCACGTTGTGGCTCCACACGTAGCGGTAGAAGAACTTCGTGATGTAGAGGTCGAAGATGACCGGCAATCCCAACAGCAGCCAGAGGTTGCCCGTCCAGACCACGAACCATAGCGTATAGAGCAGTGCGGCGAGCGTGAACCCGACCCATTTGTTGCCAAAAATTTCCTTGATCTTTCCCATGCGGAGAATCCTCGATTTTTAATTCTTAATTTTTCATTTTTAATTGCGCAACAGGTCGTCCATTCCGAAGACGCCTTGTTTGCCGCAGAGGAATTCGGCGGCCACGACGGCCCCCATCGCCAGCGTGCGGCGGTTCTTGATCGTGTGTTTCAGTTCCAGCATGTCGTCATCCGACTCGTAGGTCACGGTGTGGATGCCCGGGACGGCGCCTTCGCGCACCGAGCGGATTTCGATCCGGTCGGCGGGCGTGTCCTCGCTGCGCTCCACGCGGTTCGTGGCATGCGCGATGCCCGGGGCGTAGTTGACCCAGCCCTGCTTGTCGGCGAGGTTGTCGAGGATGCCTTCGGCCAGCGTGATGGCCGTGCCGCTCGGGGCGTCGAGCTTCTGGGTGTGGTGCACCTCCTCGATGCGCACTCCGTAGCCGCCCACGCGGCCGATCATCGCCGCCAGCTGGCGGTTGAGGCGGAACATCAGGTTCACGCCCAGGCAGTAGTTCGAGGCGTAGAACAGCGCTCCGCCCCGCTCGCGGCACAGCTCCTGCAACTCCGCCAGGCGGTCGGTCCAGCCCGTCGTGCCGCTCACCACCGCCGTGCCGTTTTCGAGGCACGTGCGGATGTTGGCGTAGGCCGTCGCGGGCGTGGTGAATTCCAGCGCCACGTCGATCCCCGCCAGATGTTCCGCGTCGAGTTCGCCGGCGTTGTCGGTGTCGATGACTAGGGCCGCCTCGTGGCCCCTTTCGGTGAGTATGCGTTCGATTTCACGGCCCATTTTGCCGTATCCGATGATTGCAGCTTTCATTTTATTCCATTTCCCGCAAAGATACGAATAAGCGAGGGCAAAAGCAAGTTTACTTGCATTTTGCCGAGCGAAAGTATCTTCGGCGCAGCCAAAATACGAATAAGCGAGGGCAAAAGCAAGTTTACTTGCATTTTGCCGAACGGCGGTATCTTCGGTGCAGCCAAAGATACAAATTTATTTCAAAACTAAACGTAGCGGCCGGGTTTATAGTATCCCGGAATTTTGTATATTTGCCGGACCAACCACTTCCGGTATGCGTTATTTTCTCGAACTCCGGTACAACGGAGCCGCCTATTGCGGCTGGCAGCGGCAGCCCGACATGCCCACGGTCCAGCAGACGCTGGAACGGGCGTTGACCACCTTGCTGCGCGAGCCTGTCGAGGTGACGGGCGCCGGGCGCACCGACACGGGGGTCAACGCCTCTTATTACGTGGCGCATTTCGATTGCACGACGCCCGTCGCGGACCCTGTGCAGACGGTCTATAAACTCAATTTCCTGCTTCCGGGCGACATCGCCGTGGGGAGCATGACGCCCGTCGCGGAGGACGCCCACGCGCGTTTCCACGCCTGCGAGCGGGAGTACCGCTATTTCATCGAGCCGCGCAAGAATCCCTTTACGCGCCACATGGCATGGCAGTATTACGTGCCGCTCGACCTCGGACGGATGAACGAGGCGGCGGCCATGCTGACGGAATACGACGATTTCACCTCTTTCGCCAAGCTCAATTCGAACAATAAGACCAATATCTGTCGCGTGAAAAAGGCCGTCTGGACCGTCGATGAGCGGGGCACGATGTGTTTCACGATCCGTGCGGACCGGTTTTTGCGTAACATGGTGCGGTCGATCGTCGGCACGCTGGTCGATGTGGGGCGCGGGCGCTATACGCCCGGGGAGTTCCGTGCGATCGTCGAGAGCCGCGATTTGTCGCGTTCGAGCGCGGGAGCCCCGGCGCAGGGGTTGTTCCTGAGCGACGTGCGTTATCCGTCTGAAATTTTCGAACCTCAATGTTACACTAAATTCAAATTGTTATGATTGGAACGATTATTTGGCTGATCGGCCTCGTGTGCGCTATCTGGTGCGTGATGGACATTTTCAAGAAAAACATCTCCACGGGCGGCAAGGTGATCGCATCGGTCGTCGTGCTGCTCACCAGCTGGGTGGGACTTGCGGTCTACTATTTCTACGGCCGCGAACACCTGGAAGAGTGGTTCCGCTAATCCGGTGAACGCAGAGAAAAAGGGAGGTTCGAAAACCTCCCTTTTTCTTTTTGCGGTTTTGCGGCACGGTCACAGGTGGATCGCCGCCCCCATCGCGGCCTCGGCAGCCTCCATGACGCTCTCGTTCATCGTCGGATGGGCGTGGATCGTGCGGGCGATCTGGTGGGCTGTGGCGCCCAGCGTGCGCGCCAGCGTCGGTTCGGCCAGCATCTCGGTCACCGACGCCCCGACCATATGGGCTCCTAACAGGCGGTCTTCGTCGTCGAAGAGCAGCTTGACGAATCCGTCGCGGTCGCCGGCTGCCGTCGCCTTGCCCGATGCGGTGAACGGGAAGCGTCCGGCCTTGTAGGCTATGCCGCGTTCCTGCGCCTGCTGTTCGGTCATGCCGACCGACGCCACCTCGGGCTGTGTGAAGATGCATGACGGGATGGTCGTGTAGTCCACCGGCGCGGGATTCAGGCCGCAGATGGCCTCCACGCAGCAGACGGCCTCGGCCGAAGCCACGTGCGCCAGCGCCGGGCCCGGCACGATGTCGCCGATGGCATAGACGCCCGGGACATTGGTGCGGTAGAACTTGTCCACCACGATTTTGTCGCGCTCGACGGCGATGCCCAGCTCTTCGAGGCCGATGCCTTCGATGTTGGACTTGATGCCCACGGCCGACAGCACGATTCCGGCGATCAGCGTCTCGGCGCCCTTCTTACCCTCGATCTCCACTTCACAAAGCCCTTCGGCGTTGACTTTCACGGCTTTCACCGTGGTCGAGGTCAGCACCGTCGCGCGCAGTTTGCGGAACGCGCGCTCCATGGTCTTCGACACCTCCTCGTCTTCGAGGGGCATCATGCGGGGCATGTATTCGATGATCGTCACCTTCACGCCCAGCGCGGCGTAAAACCACGCGAATTCGCTGCCGATGGCTCCCGAGCCCACGACGATCATCGACTCGGGCAGGCGGTCGAGCGTCAGCGCCTGCCGCGACGAGATCACGTGCTCGCCATCGACGGGCATGAACGGCATTTCGCGGGGGCGCGCTCCCGTGGCGAGGACGATGTGGTCGGCTTCGTACTCCGTGCCGTCCACGTCGAGGCGTCCCGGGGCCGTGAGGCGTCCGAATCCGGGGATGAGGTCGATGCCGTTCTTGTTCAGCAGGAACCGCACCCCTTTCGACATGGTTTCGGCCACGCCGCGCGAGCGTGCCACGATCTTTTCGAGGTCCGGACGCACTTCGCCCGCGAATTCCAGTCCGTAGTGCTCCGCATTTTTGCAGTAGCCGTAGACTTGCGCGCTTTTCAGCAGCGCCTTGGTCGGGATGCAGCCCCAGTTGAGGCATACTCCGCCCGGTTCGGCGCGCTCCACGAGCGCTACTTTTTTGCCTAATTGCGCAGCGCGTATTGCCGCTACATAACCTCCGGGGCCGCTGCCCACTATCAGAATATCGTATTTCATAGGAGCGATTTAATTCTTCATTTTTAATTTTTAATTACCCGCAGGGTCTTTCCGTTATCGGCCGCCACGGCACGTTTCCACTTCTCGTTGTAGCCCGGGAACTGGATTTTGCCGGGAATCTGCCGTCCGTTGCCGTTGTCCACGAAATGTGCCGGACTTCCGTCGCCGTCGAGAAATGTCAGTACGTCGCCGTGCTCGCTCTTCACATTGCCGTCCATGTATTTCACCAGCAGGTAGTTGTTGAGCCGCTGCCAGCGGTCGAAGAGTTCCTGTGCCGTTTCCACGCTCAGTTGCGTGAGGTAGTTGCGGCGTGCCGCGGGCGACATCCGGCCCACCCGGGCGTCGGTCTTCCGCACGTTGGCCAGCATGTCGTTCTCCCATTTGTCCGCGACCTTGCGGATGTCGGCCGAGATCATGTCGTAGCGCATGTAGGCGAAATTGGTCGTGCGGTTGAAGAGCCAGAACGCCGACGTGGGCGAATATTCCAGCATCGAGCCGTTGCCCTCGCGGAAGCACTCGGGAACCTCCTGCGCCGAGCAGAAGATCGGCGTCAGGCACGAGGTCGCCGCGTCGTCCACGCCGAACCAGAGGATGCCCATGTCGCGCGTCACCTCCGGCCGGGCCTGCGCCACGAACCAGAATCCGGTCTGCTGGGTGGCCGTGGCGCGTTCGTTGACGTAGCTCACGTCGTCCACCTCGAACTCCATCGGACGCCAGCGGTAGGGGCAGTTGTGGCCTCCGGCGCCGATGTCGGCGGTCATGTCCATCGGGGTCCCCTCGTAGTGGTCGCGCATGCAGTCGAAGAGCGTCTTGGGCGATACTTTCGCGCGGGGTTTCACCCACAGCGGCATGCGGTTCTCCTTGTTATGGCCCATCGCATAGTCCGCATACCGGTCCATGTCGTCGGCCACGGTGCGGAAGAAGGCCCACACGCGGGCTTCGCAGGCGCGCATGGCCCCGAAATCGAGGGGTGCATAGGCGTCGCAGAAGCTGAAATCGGCGTCCGGACCGTCGTAATATCCCATCTCGCGGGCGAACGAAATCACGTCGGGCGAGTAGAGGCAGTTTTCGGGATCGTTCTTCGGAAAGGCGGTGATGCGGGCCTGGTTGGCGTGGGCCGAAACATAGCCGTCGGGAATGCGGCGGGCCACCCATACGATGCCTTTCCGGGCGTTGCCGCCCTTGCCGTCGTCCTTGAAACCCTTGCCGATCAGCTCCATGATCCACGCCTCGTCGGGATCGGCGATCGAGAACGATTCGCCGCTCGACGCATAGCCGTAGGTGTTGGCCAGGTCAACGATTACGCCGATCGCCTCGCGGGCGGTCTTGGCGCGCTGCAACGTGATGTAGATCAGCGATCCGTAGTCCATGCGTCCCGTCGAATCCTCCAGTTCGCGGCGGCCTCCGTAGGTCGTTTCGCCGATGATGAGCGAATGTTCGTTCATATTGCCGATGGTCGAATAGGTCTCCCGGACCTGCGGGATGTCCCGGAGGTAGCGGCCCGTGTCCCATTCGTAGACGGGGAGCATCGCTCCGTCCTTGAATTTGCCGCCGGGGGTGTGATACAGCGCGCCGTAGAGCGCGTGGGAGTCGGCCGCATAGGTGACCATCACCGAACCGTCGGTCGAAGCTCCTTTGGTGACGATGAAATTGGTGCAGGCCGATGCCGCGCCGTATGCGACTGCGGCGGTCGCTGCAAGAATCAATCGGAGTTTTTTCATTGTTTTTCAGGTTTTGACACCAAAGATACTAAAAAGAACGGACGGTTCCAAACCCGAATCGCGTATGGCTCAACAAAACGTTCCGGCCCTCTGAAAGTGCCGTTCCGGCACGAAACTGTTCGGAAACGGCGAAAGTTCGCTATATTTGTATCGGATGCGCTGTCTGTACATCCCGGAAATACCCCCCCCCGGAGCGGAGGTAACGAACTGTAATTCATGTTTTTGTATGAAAAAATTCCTGTTGTTGCTCCTCTCCGGGGCGATCTTCGGGGCCTGCTCCGACAGGGCTGCGCACCCGGCTTTGGTGACCGGTGTCGTCATGCCTCCCGAATCGCGGGTCTTCACGCCCGGCGACGGGGTGACCGTCTCGGCCGAGGGCTTCGAGGCCGATGACGAAATCATGTTCGAAATCCATTGGGAGGAGGGCGCCGAGGGGTTCGCCCCGAACGGTTGCGCCAAAGGCGTGCGGGGGATCGTCACGGCGCGCTCCGCCGCGAGCGTCACCTTTCTGGCCCCGGGGCACTACCCTGCTTCGACGGCCACGGTGCTGCTGTTCCGCCGGGGGCATCTGATGCCTTTGGGCAAGATCCGCGTTGCCGACGGAGTTCCGGAATCCGAGGCGCTCTACGGCATTTCGGATTCCGATACGGACGGAGCCGCGATCGACCGCATCGACCTTTCGACGGGCGAAGTGACACGGGTTGCGACGCTCGGTGCCGGCCGGGGAATCGCCTGCGCCGTGGGGCTTCCCGGCTCGGGCTGGATTTGCGGCGTCTGCTCCGGTTCGATGGTCGGTTTCGACCTCACGATGAATTATTATGACGATTTCGGATACCGGAGTTGTCTCTTGGCCGGACAGATCACCGACTCCTCCGTCGGACTCGTTTCCCACGACGCGGGGCGGCTGACGCTGACGACCCGAAGCGTGACCCGCACTCCCTCCGCGGGATCGGTCTCCTGGCAGGTGCCCGACGAGATCGTGCGGACGCTGATCGTGCAGCCTTTCGTGCGGGTCGGCTCCGATCTGCTGCTCGCGCAGCGCAATGCCGACGGCACCTGCATCCCGGTTCTGCTGCGGATTTCCGGCGGCTGGGGACCGGGCGAGGCCGTGGCGGCCGATGCGATGGTTCCGTTCTGGACGGCGGTCCCCTCGGCGGCCGATCCGGACAAGATGGTTCAGGCCGGCGGCTATGCCGTGTCGAAGGAGGGAAGGACGCAGCTGCGGCTGTTCGATCCCGTTTCCGGGTCGTTGGGCGGGCCGTTGTGCGAGGTGGAAGGGACCGTGCTTTCGGTTTCGGAATTCGTCAGAGACGGCAGACCGAAGCTCTGCATGCTGTGCGAGGAGGCGGACGTGCGCCGGATCTGGGTTTACGACCTGCTGTCCGATTCGGGATACCGGCTCCCCGGGGAGTTCGGCTGTTCGCGGATCGTGGCGGCGAAATGACGGCTTTTTTGAGGGTCGGTTTCGTGTTTGTACGAATTTTGCGTATTTTTACCGGGTAAAACTGAAAAAACAATGTCGGATATAGCTTGTCAACTGTCGTTCGTGCGCTCGACGATCCCTGCGGAGGTCACGCTGGTCGCCGTCTCGAAGACCCACCCCGCGGAGATGATCCGCGAGGCTTACGATGCCGGCCACCGCATCTTCGGCGAGAGCCGTCCGCAGGAGCTGCGCGAAAAATACGAAGCCCTGCCCAAGGACATCGAGTGGCACATGATCGGCCACCTGCAAACCAACAAGATCAAATACATCGCCCCGTTCGTGACGCTGATCCAGTCGGTTGACAGCGCCCGGCTGGCCGAGGCCATCCAGCGCGAGGCGGCCAAGTGCGGGCGTTCGATCGGGATTCTTTTGGAGATACACGTCGCCGCGGAGGAGACCAAGACGGGCTGGGACGTGGGCGAATTGATGGAGTACATCCGTACGGCGCCCTTTGCGCAGATGCCGAACGTCTGCGTGCGCGGTGTGATGGGGATCGCCACCAACACCGACGACGGGGAGACGATCCGCCGCGATTTCAACGAACTCCGCCGCTGTTTCGACCTGCTGCAACCCTATTTCGGGGCGCGGTTCGACACGCTGTCGATGGGCATGTCGCACGACTATCCGCTGGCTGTCGAGTGCGGTTCGACGATGGTGCGCGTCGGTTCCCTGATCTTCGGAAACAGAGACTACACGAAATAAATCAAAGACTATGAAAATCGGATTTATCGGATTCGGGAATATGGCGCAGGCCCTCGCGCACGGCCTGGTTCGCGGAAAGGCCGTCGAGGCCGGGAATATCGGCGCCTGCGCACGCGACTGTGCGAAGTTGCAGCGCAATACGGAGCCGCACGGGTTCCGGGCCTTCGACGATGCCGCCTCTGTCGCGGAGTTCGCCGACATCGTGGTCGTCGCCGTGAAACCCTATCAGGTCGAGGCGGTCGTAACCCCCGTCCGGGAACTTCTGGCGAAGAAAATCGTCGTCTCGGTGGCCGCGGGCGTCACGTTCGACGATTACGAGCGGATGCTCCTCCCCGGAACGGCTCACCTATCGACCGTTCCCAACACTCCCGTCTCGGTCTGCGAAGGCATCGTCGTCTGCGAACGCTGCCATTCGCTTTCGGACGCGCAGTGGACGAGCGTGGAGAAACTCTTCTCGACGCTGGGGAGCGTGATTCCGATGGATACCGCCCTGCTCGGGATTTCGAGCACCGTTTGCGGCTGCGGTCCTGCGTTCGTCGCCATGTTCATGGAGGCGCTGGCCGACGGGGCCGTCAAACACGGCGTTCCGCGCGCCGACGCCTACCGGATGGTGAGCCAGATGGTCGCCGGAACGGGGAAACTGCAACTCGCTACGGGACAGCACCCCGGGGTGATGAAAGACGCCGTCTGCTCGCCCGGAGGCACGACGATCGTGGGCGTCGCCGAATTGGAGCACAAGGGGCTGCGCGGTGCGGTCATCGCCGCCGTCGATGCCGTGCAGAACAAGCCCGTCTAAGAGCCGGGTTTTAGGGGCGGCGGGTAGTTTCCCGGCGTCCTGCCCGGTTCTGCGCCCGGATGTGATAATCGTTTTTGGAGAGGGGGCTCGGGGCATATCCCGAGCCCCCTCTCTTATTTGTGCAGTCCGAGTCCGCGCATCAGGCTTTTCCACCAGCGCGAATACCATCTCTTTTTCCGGCGGGGCGCTGCCGGCCGCCAGCTGCCGAGGCAATGGTGTATGGCATAACTTTCGGGAGCGGCTTTCTCGGCATACGCGGCTATGGTCGGCGAAGGATGGATGCGGATGCCCTCGTCCAACTCCTGCGCAACATCCTTGTATTTCAGTCCGGCCGGCCGGGCATGGTATGCCATGATGTCGGGCGCGATGATCTTGTCGTAAAGCGTTCCGTCTTCGCATACGAAACGGCGGCTTTCGTACCAGTCGAGGCAGCGTCGGGTGAAAGGATGGCCCGCCGCGACGCCGAACGCACCCGATTGCAATCCCAATCCCATGTCCGGAAACAGTCCGCCCGTCAGCACCTCCCCCGTTTCCGAAATGCGGCCTTCGGCGACATTGCGGGCCAGCACCGATTCTTCGGTCTCTATGGCGGCGAACATTTCGGCGTCGAGCAGGTCGTCGAACGGTTTGAGCACTTCGACATCGGTGTCGAGGTAGATGCCGCCCTCGTGATAGAGCGCATAGTGGCGGATGTAGTCGGCGGCAAAGGCGTATTTCTTTTGCTCGACCGCTTCCCGGACCCAGGGTACGGAGTTCACGTCGAAACGCCTCTCGTCCCAGCGGACGATTTCGTAACCGGGCAGTATCTCGCGCCACGATTCCATGCACTGCCGGACCCGCTCAGGGTATTTACCCCTCCCCAGCCAGCAAAAATGGATTGTCTTGGGTATCATTCGGGTGGAGTCGTTGAGTTTCACTCCGTGTTACCGCACCCGCAGCGAACGTCCGATGCGCAGGATGGTGGTCGATTTGATACCGTTCAGCCGGCAGAGGTTTGCCACCGTCGTGCCGTGACGGCGTGCGATGGCGCCCAGCGTATCGCCCGAACGGATCTTGTAGTATTTCATGGCCGCTTTTTCGGCGGCTTCCTTCTTGTCCTGCTCCTCGTTGGCGATTTCGTCTTCGAAATCCTGCCCGGCGTTGGAGTAGATGCTGAAGAACGACTTTTTCAGCAGGAACGTCTCGCGGCTCAGCGTGCCATTCTTGAAGTCGATCAGACGCTCGGGGTCGAACGACTGCCCGTAGTAGCGGGTCTCGAAATGGAGATGGGGCCCCGTCGAACGTCCCGTCGAGCCGCCCAGACCGATGATCTGTCCCGCCTCGACCCATTGTCCGGGTTCCACCATGCGCTCCGAGAGGTGTCCGTAGTAGGTCTCCAGCCCGTTGTCGTGGCGGATGATGACGAGGTTGCCGTAGCCGCCCTTGTTGTACTGCGAAATGCGCACGCGGCCGCAGAAGGTGGCGTAGACCGGGTCGCCTGTTTTGAGCGGCAGGTCCACGCCCTGGTGCTGGCGCCGGCGCCGCGGACCGTATTTTCCGTGCGGATGCACCGTGCCCTGATAGGGACAGTGGTAGCAGGTCAGCGAATCCACGAGGTCGATGACCACCGATTTGGGCATGCCCGACATATCGACCTCCCGGTAAGGGAAGAGCGTCGTCGTGTCCCAGTATTTCTCGAAGATGGTGCTGTCCTTGGCGATCTCGCGGTTGCGGACGTATTTCCACGAATTGTTGCTGTAAAGAATCACCTGCACGGCGTCGTTGTCCGTTGCGAGGGTGTCGATCACAGTCAGCCCGTTGGTGTCGAAGATGGATTCGATCTTCGTGGGCCGCAGCCGCAGCTGCAATGCGGCGACGGAGTCTGCGGCGGCCTGTTCGGGGCTGACGACGGGTTCTTCGGTCTCTTCGGCTTCGTTCCTGTCTCCCGAAAGTTCCCCGGCGGTGTGTTCGGCGACGACGAGGCTGCGGAGCGAGTCGATCAGCGACGCCTGCCGGGCCGTCACGGCCAGGAGCGAATCGGCAATGGCGACTTCGCTGTTTTTCGCGGCGGTTTGCGTGCGCGCGTTTTTAGGTTTGCGGGCCGCCGAGGTGAGGACCAGCGAGAGGGCCGCAAGTGTCAACAGGTATTTTTTCATAGTCTTCTATTGTTGTCTGATCAGTTCTTCGGCCGCTTCCAGCGCCTTGTAAAATTCCTCGCCGAAGCGGCGGACGAGCGGCTCCCGAAGGGCTTTGTAGACCGGGATGCCCAGCTTCGCGCCGCACCGGCGGGCCGGGGCGCACACCGACCAGCGGTGGTAGTTGAGCCCCACGGTGCCGTTCGAGAAGCGCATCAGGCGGATCGGATACAGATGGCACGAGATCGGCTTGCGGAACGGGGTTCTGCCCTCCATCCACGCCTTTTCGATGGCGCAGAGCGTCACGCCGTTCTCCGTATAGGTATAGGCGCATTCGGCATCGTTCACCAGCGGCGTGGTCAGGTCGCCGTCTTCGTCTACGACCATGAAACCCTGCCGTTCGACGGCCTCGATGCCTTCGGGCGTCATGCAGGGTTTGTAATTGGGGTATTCGCGTTCGAGGATCTCCACCTCTTCCGCTTCGAGCGGCGCCCCGGCATTGCCCTCGACGCAGCAGATGCCCTTGCACTGCGCGATGTCGCAGGCGAAGCATTCGCGCAGCAGGTCGGCGCTTACGATCTTGTCGTCGATTTCGATCATTTGCGGCACGTGTCGGCGATGATGATGTCGTAGAGTTCCCCGAGCGACATGCCCATTTCGCGGGCCTGCTTGGGGACGATGCTTCCGGCGCTCATGCCGGGAATCGAATTCAGCTCGATGAAGTAGGGCTTTCCGGAGGGGGTTACGATGAAATCGACCCTTACGACTCCCGCACAGCGGCAGGTTTTATAGGCTTCGCGGGTCATGCGGTTCAGTTCGGCTTTGACCTCGGGGGTGATGTCCGCCGGGGTGATTTCGTCGGAATACCCGGCGGTGTATTTAGCCTGATAGTCGAAGAAATCCTTTTTGGAAACGATCTCCGTGATGGGGAAAATGTACTCCTTCCCGCCGGCGATCAGGATTCCGCAGCCCATTTCGCGGCCCGTGATGCACTCCTCGATCAGAATTTCGTCGCCTTGGGCGAATGCCGCGTCGATGGCTGCGGGCAGCTCCTCCGGGGTGTGGACCTTCGTCACGCCGAACGACGAACCGCTGGCGTTGGGTTTTACGAAAAGCGGCATGCCCAGTTCCTCGACGATTTTCGACGCGTCGAACGCCTCGCCCCGGCGCAGGAAAATTTCGCGTGCGAGGTTGACACGGCCCGCCAGCGTGCGTTTGGTGGTGATTTTGTCGAAGGTGATGACCGAGGAGGTCATCGGACACGACGAATAGGGAATGCCCATCATGTCGAGGTATCCTTGCAGCTTGCCGTCCTCGCCGGGCGTGCCGTGGATGATGATGAGGGCATAGTCGAACGATTTTCGTTTACCGTCTACGGTGATCGAAAAGTCGTTCTTGTCCACCTGCCATTGGCGGCCGTCGGGCGTCGTGTGGTGCCAGTCGCGGCCGTGGAGATCGACGACCGTGATGTCGTATTTCGAGTGGTCGAGGGCCGCTTCGATCTGCGCGGCGCTCTGGAGGGCGATCTCCCGCTCGGGCGAATCTCCGCCGGCCAGGAGGGCTATCTTCAAACGTGTCATTTCAGGGGTTGTATATGTCTTTGTATCTGAATTCCAGTATTTCCTGCACCATCCGGGCGAACTGCCGGGCCTCGACGTGTCCGTCGTCGAGCGCCAGCACGCGGTTGAAGTCGTTGAGGGCCGGGCCCCACTCGCCCAGCCGGTAATGGAGTCTGCCGCGCTCGATGTAGAGCTCCGTATTGTCCGGGGCTTCGGCGATCCGTGCCGTGAGGACGGCGATGCGCGATGCGGGGCTCCACAGCCCTTTGCGGCGGATGTAGGCTGCGACGCCCTCGTCGAGCATCTCCGAGGTGTCCTCGCCCCGCCCGATGCGGTCGCGCACGTCCGTCGAGGCGAAATCCTGCAAAGGGGCGTCCGTCAGCAGCGTGATGCGTCCCTCGAATCCTTTCGCCGGCTTGTCGCGCCGCGGGTAGACGTAGACGGGATATTCGAGGATTTTTTCGTACTCCTTCCAGCCGTCGAGCCGGGCGATCTGGTCGCTGCCCATCAGGATCGAGAACTCCATGCCGGACCCGAAGTTCTCCTTCAGGTAACGCAGGGTATTTATTGTGTATGAGGGTTTCGGAAGCAGAAACTCTACGACCGAAGGTTTGATCCGGTCGGGGTATTCCGAGGCTGCGCAGGCGATTTCGGCCATTTCGAAACGGTCCATTTCGGGGGCCAGTTCGTCGGCGGCCTTGTAGGGGCTCTGCGGCGAGACGATCAGCACGACTTCGTTGCACAGCGCTTGCCGGACGGCGTATTCCGCCAGCGCGATATGGCCTTTGTGCACGGGGTTGAACGACCCGAAATAGAGCATCACCCGTTTCATCCTACCGCGCGATAAATTGGTCGAGGATGCCGCAGGTGCCCCCCACGGCCTCTTCGAGGCAGTCGTTGACGACCACATGGTCGAACTCCGGGGCTTTCGTCAGTTCGAATTCGGCCTTGGCCACGCGGCGTTCGATCACCTCCGGAGCGTCGGTGCCGCGGCCGACGAGCCGCCGGCGCAGCTCCTCGATCGAGGGCGGCATGATGAACACCGAGCAGGCGTCGTCGCCGAAGATACGCTTGAGGTTGATGCCGCCGATCACGTCCACGTCGAAGACGATCACGTGGCCCTTGGCCCAGATGCGTTCGACTTCGCTGCGCAGCGTGCCGTAGCAGGTGCCTTTGTAGACCTCCTCCCACTCCACGAAGCGGTTTTCGGCCACGGCCTTGGCGAACTCCTCCTGCGAGAGGAAATAGTAGTCCACCCCGTCGCGCTCCTGTCCGCGGGGTGTGCGGCTGGTCGCCGATACGGAGAATTCCAACTGGGGGTAGCGTTCCAGCAGATGCCGGACGATCGTGGTTTTGCCCGAGCCGCTCGGGGCCGAAAAGATGATTACCTTACCCATCTTAATTAAAAATGAAAAATTAGAAATGAAAAATTGCTTGTTCCCGGGGGATGTTTTCGTCGAATGGGATTTTAATTCTTCATTCTTAATTTTTAATTAGGAATATCTTGTAATAGGTTGATTACAAGATATTCAATACCTGCTCTTTGATCTTTTCCAATTCATCCTTCATCTTGACGACGAGAATCTGGATGTTCGATTCGTTGGCCTTCGACCCCATCGTGTTGATCTCGCGGCCCATCTCCTGGGCGATGAAACCTAATTTGCGGCCTGCGCCCTCCTCCCCTGCGGCCACTTCGCGGAAATATTTGCAGTGGTTCGTCAGGCGCACCTTCTCTTCGGTGATGTCGAGTTTTTCGAGGTAGAAGATCATCTCCTGCTCCAGCCGGTTGCGGTCCACTTCGACGGGGAGTTTCGCCAGATTGTCGAGGATGCGCGTCCGGATGGTCTCCGTGCGGGCCTTTTCGAACGGCACCACTTCGTCGCGGTACCGCTCGATCAGCTCCACGCGGCGCAGCAGGTCGGCGATCAGGATCGCTCCCTCCTGTGTGCGGAATGCGTCGAGCTGTGCGGCGGCGGCCTCCGCGGCGGCGATCAGCGCGGCGTGCTCCTCCTCCGAAATGGCTTCGGATTCGGTGGCTACCACGTCCGGAAGGCGCATGATGACCGGCAGGATGGCGTCGTAATCGGCGTCGATGCCTGCGAACGCGAGCGTGTCGTTCATCTGCCGGAGGTATTCGCGGAACACCTCGCGGTTGATGCGGGCCGAGGTTTCGACGGACTGCGACTCGACCGAGACGAAGACATCGACCTTGCCCCGCTGGATCGTGCGGGCGATGACGTTGCGGAGTTCGTATTCCGACTGGCGGTAGACCGCCGGAAGCCGCAGCGAGAGGTCCAGCTGCTTGGAGTTGAGCGAACGGATCTCGACCGTGATCCGTTTATTTTGAAGTGTGGCTTCGCCCTTGCCGAAGCCGGTCATTGATTTTACCATATGGTGCCGGAACTTGATATTTCCGGCAAAATTAATAAAAACTATCCAAAAAGAGGCGCGTTCCGCTTATGGAATGAAATTTATTTGGCTATCTTTGCGTTTATAAAATTTTTTTCTTTATATTTGTGTTAGCAAACTAACAGTTGGGTATCAGATCATTCAAATCACATACGAAATCATTATGAAAAAGCACAATTTCAATGCG
Organism: Alistipes intestinihominis; assembly: GCF_040095975.1. NCBI lineage: Bacteria > Pseudomonadati > Bacteroidota > Bacteroidia > Bacteroidales > Rikenellaceae > Alistipes > Alistipes intestinihominis. Next base: position 68,218 of record NZ_JBBMFL010000016.1, on the reverse strand, counting down.
GGACCTTCCATCCTGGCGGACGAGGTCATCGAAAATGCGGCCAAGGCAATTCTCGACTTCAACGGATCGGGGCTTTCGCTGCTTTCGATCTCCCACCGGACGAAGGATTTCGACGCCGTGATGGAGGAGGCCGACCAGCTTTTCCGGGAGTTGCTCCATATTCCGGACAACTACAAGATCATCTATCTGGGCGGCGGTGCAAGTACCTATTTTTATGAAATCCCCGCGAACTTCCTGGGCAAGAAAGCCGGTTATGTGAATACGGGCGTGTGGTCGAAGAAGGCCATCAAGGAGGCCAAGCGTTACGGCGAGGTCGAGGTGCTGGCTTCGTCCGAGGACCGGAACTTCACCTACATCCCGAAGGGATTCGCCATTCCGGCCGACCTGGATTATGTGCATATCACCTCCAACAATACGATCTACGGTACGGAGTACCACGAGGACCTCGCGTCGCCCGTGCCCCTGATCGCCGACATGTCGTCGGACATCCTCTCCCGTCCGGTCGATGTTTCGAAATACGCCATGATCTACGGCGGCGCGCAGAAGAACCTGGCGCCTGCGGGCGTGGCTTTCGGCATCATCCGCGAGGACATGCTCGACAAGATCGTCCGCGACCTGCCGACGATGGTGTCGTTCCGCACCCATGTCGAGAACAACTCGATGTTCAACACGCCGCCCGTCTTCCCGATCTACGTTCTGAAGGAGACCCTGAAATGGCTCAAGTCGATCGGCGGCGTTCCCGAAATCTACCGCCGCAACAAGGAGAAAGCCGCCCTGCTCTACGACGAGATCGACCGCAACCCGCTGTTCCGCGGCACGGTCGTGAAGGAGGACCGCTCGCTGATGAATATCTGCTTCGTGATGGCTGAGGGTTACGAGGGTCTCGCCGACGAGTTTATGACCTTTGCCAAGGAGCGCGGCATGGTCGGCATCAAGGGGCACCGTCTGGTGGGCGGTTTCCGCGCGTCGTGCTACAACGCCCTTCCGAAGGAGAGCGTCGAGGCGCTGGTGGCCTGCATGCAGGAGTTCGCGCAGAAACACGCGAAATAGGCCATGTGCCCGACTATCGTCCCGCTGATGCGGGAGACGAAGAGAGAACAGGATATTTATTTTACGTCATTGATCGATACTATGAAAATACTGGTTGCAACGGAGAAGCCTTTTGCCAAAAAGGCCGTCGATGGAATCCGCGGGATCGTGGAGAATGCCGGCTATGAACTGGCGCTGCTCGAAAAATACACCGACAAGAGCGAGTTGCTGGAAGCCGTGGCCGATGCGGATGCACTCATCGTCCGCAGCGACAAGGTGACTGCCGAGGTCATCGCCGCGGCGAAAAACCTGAAAATCGTGGTCCGCGCCGGTGCGGGTTACGACAACGTGGACCTCGCAGCGGCTTCGGCGCGGGGCATCGTGGTGATGAACACCCCGGGGCAGAACTCCAACGCCGTGGCCGAATTGGCCTTGGCCATGATGATCTACATGTCGCGGAACCGCTTCACTCCGGGCACGGGTTCGGAGATTCAGGGCAAGACCCTCGGCATCCACGCTTACGGCAACGTCGGCAAGCTGGTGGGCCGCAAAGGAAAGGCGTTGGGCATGAATGTTGTCGCATACGATCCGTTCATCGCCGACGAGGCGGTTTTCGAGGCCGACGGCGTGAAGAAGGTGGCGACGGTCGAGGAGCTTTACAAGGCGTCCGACTTCCTCTCGCTGCACATCCCCGCCACGGAGCAGACCAAAGGCTCGATCGGCTATGACCTGCTGATGTCGATGCCCAAGGGGGCCACGCTGGTCAACACCGCCCGCAAGGAGGTGATCGACGAAGCCGGTCTGGTGCGTGCCCTGACCGAGCGCGAGGACCTGAAATACATCACCGACATCGCCGCCGGCAATCAGGCCGAGCTGGACGAGAAGTTCGGCAAGCGGGTTTTCGCCACGGCGAAGAAGATGGGCGCCGAGACCGCCGAGGCCAACATCAATGCCGGTCTGGCTGCTGCCAGCCAGATCGTGGACTTCCTGAAAAACGGCAACACCCGTTTCCAGGTCAACAAATAGTTGATATGTATAATCGGAAAGAGGCGGGTGCGGAAACGCCCGCCTTTTTCGCCTAAAACGATAACTTTATGGTACGAATAAAACCTTTCCGTGCGGTCCGTCCGCCGAAAGAACATGCCGCCGAGGTGGCGTCGCGTCCCTACGACGTGCTGAATTCCGCCGAGGCGAAAAGCGAGGCGACGGAGCGTTCGCTGCTGCACATCATCAAGCCCGAGATTGATTTCGAGCCCATCGCCGACGAGCATTCCGAGCCGGTTTACGAAAAGGCGGTGGAGAATTTCCGCAAATGGCAGTCCGAGGGATGGCTCCGGCAGGACCCCGAGGAGTACTATTATATCTATGCGCAGACGATGGAGGGGCGCACGCAGTACGGACTGGCGATGTGCTGCCACTTCGAGGATTACCTCTCGGGAGCCATCAAGAAGCACGAGCTGACGCGCCCCGATAAGGAGGAGGACCGCATGATCCACGTCCGCAACCAGCAGGCCAACATCGAGCCGGTGTTCTTCGCCTACCCCGACAACGCCGAGATCGACGCCATCGTCGCCGACGTGGTGAAGAACAACGCTCCGGAGTACGATTTCACGGCCGCCGACGGCTTCGGGCACCAGCTGTGGGTGATCCGCGACCGGAAGACCAACGACCGCATCACGGAGATTTTCGCGGGTATTCCGGCGCTGTACGTCGCCGACGGGCACCACCGTACGGCTGCCGCCGCTCGCGTGGGTGCGGAGTGCCGCGCGAAGAATCCGAACCACTCGGGCTGCGAGGAGTACTGCTATTTCCTGGCCGTGACCTTCCCGGCCAACCAGCTGCGCATCATCGACTACAACCGCGTGGTGAAGGACCTGAACGGCCTGACGCCCGCCGAGCTCGTCGAAAAGCTGAAAGAGTCGTTCACGGTCGAGGATAAAGGCGCGGAGGAGTACCGCCCCTCGGCCCTGCACAATTTCTCGATGTACCTCGACGGCCGCTGGTACAGTCTGACGGCCAAGCCGGGCACCTACGACGACAACGATCCGATCGGCGTGCTGGATGTCACGGTGCTGTCGAACCTGGTGCTGGACAAGATTCTGGACATCAAGGATCTGCGCACCTCGAAGCGGATCGACTTCGTGGGCGGCATCCGCGGCCTCGGCGAGCTGAAACGGCGCGTGGACAGCGGGGAGATGAAAGCGGCGTTCGCCCTCTACCCCGTTTCGATGCAGCAGTTGATCAACATCGCCGACACGGGCAACATCATGCCTCCGAAGACGACGTGGTTCGAGCCCAAGCTCCGCTCGGGAGTGGTGATCCATTCGTTCGAAGATAAATAATTGAAAAAGAGCTGCCCGATGAGGCGGCTCTTTTTTCGGGGCGTTGTTTTATCACGGAATGGCGATTTTTTATAACGAAAAACAAGTCGAGGCATGGAATTTTTTGTATATTTGTAAGCAACTTAACAATATTACGGCGTTATGGCTAAAATTAAAGGAACAATCGTCGTCGATAAGGAGCGCTGCAAAGGGTGTGGGGTTTGCGCCTCGGCCTGTCCGTGCGACGTGCTCGCCCTGTCGGCAGAGGTGAACAGCAAGGGCTACCCGGTGGCGTGGATGGCGAATCCCGATGCCTGCACGGGTTGCGCTTCGTGTGCGGTGATCTGCCCCGACAGCGTCATCACGGTTTATCGTCAAAAATTCGAATAGGCTATGGCAGAGAAGGAAGTGAAACTGATGAAAGGCAACGAGGTGATCGCCCATGCGGCGATCCGCTACGGTTGCGACGGATATTTCGGATACCCCATTACCCCGCAGTCGGAGGTGATGGAGACCCTGATGGAGCTCAAACCGTGGGAAACCACGGGGATGGTGGTGTTGCAGGCCGAGTCGGAGATCTCTTCGATCAACATGGTCTACGGCGGCGCCTCGACCGGAAAACGGGTGATGACTTCGTCGTCGAGCCCCGGCATCAGCCTGATGTCCGAGGGGCTGAGCTATCTGGCCGGCGCCGAACTCCCCTGCCTGATCGTCAACTGCCAGCGCGGCGGTCCGGGTCTGGGTACGATCCAGCCTTCGCAGGGCGACTATTTCCAGGCTTGCAAGGGCGGCGGCCACGGCGATTTCCACCTGATCGTGCTGGCTCCGAATTCCGTGCAGGAGATGCACGACCACGTGGCCGAGGCTTTCGACCTGGCGTTCAAATACCGCAATCCGGCGCTGATTCTCGCCGACGGAGCCATCGGACAGATGATGGAGAAGGTCGTGCTGGCTCCCCAGCGTCCGCGCAGGACCGACGAGGAGCTGAAAGCCGAGTGCGGTTCGTGGGCCGCGCAGGGAAAACCCGCCGGTCGTCCGCGCAATATCGTGACCTCGCTCGAATTGCAGTCCGAGAAGATGGAGGTCATCAACAAACGGTTGCAGGAGAAATACAAGGCTCTGGAAGAGAACGAGGTGCGCTACGAAGCCATCGAGTGCGACGATGCCGACTACGTGATCGTGGCATTCGGTTCGTCGGCCCGCATCTGCTCGGCGACGGTCGAAATGGCCCGCGCCGAGGGTCTGAAAGTCGGCCTGCTGCGCCCGATCACCCTCTACCCTTTCCCCAAGAAGCAGATCGCCGAACTGGCGGCCCGCGGTGTCAAGGGCTTCCTTTCCGCGGAGCTGAACGCCGGACAGATGGTCGAGGACGTGCGGCTGGCCGTCAACGGCAAGGCCCCCGTCGAGCATTACGGGCGTCAGGGCGGCATGATGTTCAATCCCGACGAGGTGCTCGACGCGCTCAAGGAAAAACTGATTAAAAAGTAAAAGACGATGGCAGAGGTTGAAATCAAAAAGGAGAATCTGGTTTATACGAAACCGGCGCTCATTACCGACAATGTCATGCACTACTGCCCCGGTTGCAGCCACGGCACGGTGCACAAACTCGTCGCCGAGGTCATCGAGGAGATGGGACTCGCTGAGAAGACCGTGGGCATTTCGCCCGTGGGCTGCTCGGTGTTCGCCTACAACTATATCGACATCGACTGGATCGAGGCGGCGCACGGACGCGCGCTGGCCGTTGCGACGGCCGTGAAGCGGCTCTACCCGCAGAATATGGTCTTCACCTATCAGGGCGACGGCGACCTGTCGGCCATCGGCACGGCGGAGTCGATCCATGCGGCGGCGCGCGGCGAGAACATCGTGGCCATCTACATCAACAATGCGATCTACGGTATGACCGGCGGCCAGATGGCCCCGACCACCCTGCTGGGCATGAAAACCGCGACGACCCCCTATGGACGCGATCCGCGGCTGAACGGCTACCCCTATAAGATCGCCGAGATGATGGCCCACCTCGACGGCGCCACCTACATCACGCGCCAGAGCGTGCATACGGCGGCCAACGTACGCAAGTGCAAGAAGGCGATCCGCAAGGCGTTCGAAAATGCGATGGCCGGTAACGGCTTTTCGCTCGTGGAGGTCGTTTCGACCTGCAACAGCGGCTGGAAACTCTCGCCCGTGGCATCGAACCAGTGGCTCGCGGAGAACATGCTGCCCTTCTACCCGCTGGGCGACATCAAGGACGTTAAAAAAGAGTAAGGCAATGAAAGAGACGTTGATAATTGCAGGATTCGGAGGACAGGGCGTCCTCTCGATGGGTAAGATTCTGGCTTACTCGGGTGTAATGCAGGATTTCGAGGTGACGTGGATGCCCTCCTATGGTCCCGAGATGCGCGGCGGCACGGCAAACGTGACGGTGATTCTCTCCGACCGGAAGATCTCCTCGCCCATCGCCCATGAATTCGATACGGCGATCATTCTGAACCAGCAGTCGATGGAGAAGTTCGAGCCGATGGTCCGGCCCGGCGGCGTGCTGATCTACGACACGAACGGCATCACGCGCCATCCGGTGCGCAAGGACATCGAGGTCTATGCGATCGACGCCACGGCCGAGTGTGCGAAGATGGGCCAGGCCAAGCTGTTCAACACGATGATCCTGGGCGGGTATCTCAAGGTACGCCCCGTGGTCGAGATGGAGAATGTGATGGTCGGGTTGAAAAAGTCGCTTCCCGAACGTGCGTGGAAGATGCTCCCGGCCAATGAAGAGGCCATCCGCCACGGCGGCGAGATCATCCGCAAGGTCCGCTGATTTTGCAGGATAGCACAGTTGCAACGCCCGGCTGGAAGGTCGGGCGTTGTCGTGTTCATGAGGTTCGGGGAATTACTGTTTTTCCGATTTTTCGACTTTGGGTTGGAAGTCGATCTGGTAGAATTTGAATTCCGGCTTTGTGATGGCTCCGGTCGCAGCGTCTATTCCCCATGTGAGTATGTTCAGCAGATTGAGGACCGATACGGCGTTGAAACTTTTGTTGATGATGATCGGTTCTGCCGTGTAGTTTGCGGTTTCGGCTGTCACGAGCGTTTCGTCGAATCCGCGTCTGATTTTGGTTGTGTAGGGAAAAGTGACATTCAGGTGTTTTCGGCCGTCGATTGTAAGGGTTGCTTTTTCGGCTACTTCACTATCGAATACGACTCTGGCTTTTGATCCGCAAAAAATTGATGCACAAGAACTCATCAAGATTGAAGAACAGAGAAGAATCCCGATACGTTTCATTTATTGGGGTGATATATGCCCGTGTCCCTGCGGAGGTATTTGATTGGAATAGGCATATAAAAAACGTGGGACAAAACTTTTATCATCGCATATCGAGGTTCTGGAATACCTTGTGGCAATAATATAAGTGAAGCCCACGCCATAGACGTGAGCATCAACTTCACTTCTTTTGCCACAATTTGAAATTTTCCAGATTTCGATATGCAAAGACGTAAAGCTAACGCTTTTTATATGTATGTACCGGCGCTTTTAGTGCGGAGACGGTACGTGTGTTTCGAATAAGTTAATCATTACTATATATCCATAGGCAATGCTTTTTAGAGTTATTCGAACAAATATACGAATAATTTCAAAAAAATGAAGTTTCCGAATGCCGCTTTTTCGCATTTTTCGGACCGGACGTATTTGTTGCCTTTTGCGGTCGTAAGCGAATCCGCCGTTTGTGTAGACCGATCCGTGCAGGAACGTAAATCGGTGAATAACATATCCTTAAAATTATTATCTTAGCGTACGACGAAGAATTTGCGGATGCGGGGCATTGATTTTGCGTGCCCGGTCATTAACATCAAAATTTCAGACTATGGAAAAGAACGAACAGCAAATGCCGCGTCTGGGCGAACCCGTTCCGGCATTCGAGGCCATGACCACCAAGGGGAAGATCAGCTTCCCGGACGATTACAAGGGCAAATGGGTGATTCTGTTCAGCCACCCTGCCGACTTTACTCCGATCTGTACGACCGAGATACTGACGTTCGGAGCCCGTACCGCGGAGTTCCGGGCGCTGAACTGCGAATTGGTGGGCTTGTCCGTGGACAGCCGCAACAGCCATATCGCATGGCTGAAGACCATCCGCGAGAAGATCGAGTACAAGGGCATGAAGAACGTGAAGGTCGAGTTCCCGATCATCGACGACGTGTCGATGAAGGTGGCGTCGCTCTACGGCATGATCCAGCCCGGCGAGAGCCAGACGGCAGCCGTGCGGGCCGTTTTCTTTGTCGATCCGAAAGGCGTGCTGCGGGCGATGATCTATTATCCGCTGGCGCTGGGCCGCAATTTCGACGAGATCAGACGGGTGCTGGTCGGCTTGCAGACCATCGACGCTTTCGGCATCGCGCTGCCTGCCGACTGGAATCCGGGTGACGAGGTGATCGTGCCGATGAAGGGCGACGATCAGGAGAAGATTCCCGAAGGGGCCAAGTGCTACGACTGGTTCTTCTGCACCAAGCCGCTCCCGAAGGAGGAGATCGAGAAGAAGATCGGCAAATAGGCCGGAAAAACGAAGGAGGCGTCCCGTTTCGGGGCGCCTCCTTCGTTTCAGAGCCGGGATTCGAAATAGTCGGTCCGCAGCAGGATGTCCGAAACCCGCCACAGCTCTTTCCGGTATTGCCGGACCGAGTCGTTGCGGTTGCCGCCCACCCAGCCTTCCGAGTGGTCGGCTGCACAGTCGCTCTGGCGGCGGAAGACGCTTTCGCCCAATCCGTGAAAATCGTAATCCTGTGCGTGCATCAGGTCCAGCAGGCTGGGATAGATGTCGATCTGTGCGATGACCTTCCCCGTTTCGGCTTTCAGCGGCGCATTGAGGATGAAGAGCGGGATGTAGCGGTCGCTCAGCTCCCGTTTTTTGCGCCCTTCGTATTGGTTGCGGGTGATGGAGTCGTGGTCGCCCATGATGACGATGATGCTCCTGTCGTAAAGCCCGCATGTTTTGAGCGAGTCGATGAACCGGCCGAGGCAGCGGTCCACGTACTGTGTGGCGACCAGATAATATTTGGCTTCGTCGTCGGGGATTTTGGCATTGTTCAGCGGGCTTTCGAGATCCGACTTCGCATACGGTCCGTGTCCCGACATCGTGACCAGCTGGGCATAGAACGGCTGCGGCAGTTCCTTCAGAATTTCGAGTCCGTTTTCGTAGAGCTCTTCATCGGCGCGGCGCATCGGTCCGCGGCTCAGTTCGTAATGATATCTGTCGAATCCGTAACTCTTCGTGGTGGCTTCCTGATTCCAATAATGGCGCGAATCGCAGATCAGCGATGCGGAGGTATACCCTCTCCGGGCCAGCGCTTTGGGTAACGAAGGATAGGTGTTCCGGCAGCCGTACAGACTGGCTGCGGCCCCGCTTTCGAGCGGCAGCAGTCCGGTGTTGAGCATCAGTTGGGCGTCGGACGACCGCCCGTCCTTCACCTGCGGCAGCACCCGCGGGAAGTAGAGCACGCTCGTGTCCCGGGCCAGCGAGTTCATGAATGGGGTCGCTTCCGTGCCGTCGATTTCCAGTCCGATCGGCCAACTGCCCAACGATTCGGCCAGCACGACGATCAGGTTTTTGCGGTGGTCTTCCGTGAGCGGTTCCCGGGAGGCGCGCCGCTCTGCGGCTTCGACGAACCGGGCGGCGTATTCGGCCTCCTCGGACGAGCAGCCGTGCAGATAGGCGATCTGATAGGACCAATAGCCGATCAGACCGTATTTGTGGAGTCCCAGCATGATTTCATTCCGGTACCAGGGCCAGGGGTGCTTGAACTCATTGGGGTCGTTGAAGTACGGCGGGATGACGGTGACGACGATCAGCAGCAGGCTGGCGGCACATCCCGCGGCACGGCGGCATTTCCCCCCCCCCTCCCGGTATCCTGCGGCCGAAAAGGGAGTATCCGGCGGCGAAACAGACGGACGGAAGCACGATCCACAGGTCCGAAGCCCGCATCGAGGCGCAGATGCTCGGACCGAGCCCCCGGAGGTTGTTCACCATCAGGTAGGAGTTCAGCGGCATGATGCTGTAATAAATGCGGTAATACCAGACGTTCGACAGCAGGTAGAGGTTGACCAGCACGATCCAGGGAAACAGCCATCGTTTCCGGTGCAGGAACCAGACGGGAAGCGCCAGCAGCATGGCGTCGGCGGCGCGCCGGGCCCAGATGGCGAAATAGTGGTGATGGCGGATGAGCCATACCTCGTCTACGATCGTCAGGGTGATGTAGAAGGCCAGCGTCAGCAGCAGGTAGGTCGCTGCCCTTTCATAACGGGCGGTCCGGCCGTTGGGTAAGTCCGGCCGTTCGGGGTTTTGCATGCGAAGTTTCATTCGACAGCGTATTTTTTATCCGGCAACCGTGATGGGGCGGTTGCCGGAATAAATAAGACGGTTTTGCGACAGAGAATCGGGTTATTTCCTGAATCTGTATTGGTTCACGTCGCGCCAGCCCAGCAGCAGGTCGCGCACCGCGAGCCGTTTCTTGCCGGCTATCTGCAACTCTCCGGGAACGATCCATCCGTCGGCGCACGCCACGCGGATAAAGGTCCGTCCGTCGCTCTCGACCGTGCCGCACGGCTGGCCGTGGGCCGCGGCCTCGAAGGTCGCCGAGAACACTTTGGCACTCTGCGGCTCTTCGTCCTCCTCGCGGAACATCTCGGTCCACGCCGCCGGATACGGCGACAGGCCGCGGATGAAATCCGCGATGCGCCGGCCCGGAAGCGTCCAGTCGATCCGGCAATCCTCCTTGAAGATCTTGGGAGCGGGCCGCAGCGTCGATTCGTCGATGTGCTGTTGTTCGACGGGCCGGATGTCCCCCGCGGCGATGCGGTCCACGGTCGAGGTGACCAATGCGGTGCCGGTCGTCATCAGCTTGTCGTAGAGCGTGCCGACGTTGTCTTCCAGCAGGATCGGCACCCGGACCTGTCCGATGATGCCTCCCTTGTCGATCTCGTGGTTCAGCAGGAATGTCGTGACGCCCGTTTCGGTTTCGCCGTTGATGATCGCCCAGTTGATCGGCGCCGCCCCGCGGTATTGGGGCAGCAGCGAGGCGTGGAGATTGAAGGTTCCCAGCCGCGGCATGGCCCAGATCACCTCGGGAAGCATCCGGAAGGCGATCACGATCCCCAGATCGGGCCGCAGGGCCTGCATGGCTTCGACGAACTCCGGGGCTTTCAGCTTCTCGGGTTGCAGGACCGGAAGTCCCAGCTCCAGCGCGGCGGTCTTGACTTCGCTCTGACGGAGTTTCTGTCCCCGTCCGGCGGGTTTGTCGGGCGCGGTCACCACACCCACGACGTTGTAGCCGCCGGCGACGAGCGCCCGTAGCGAAGGCACGGCGAATTCGGGCGTGCCCATGAATACGATGCGTATTTCTTTCGGATTCATCATCTATTTTTTCTCCAGTCCCAGCGTGTGGTGCATACGCTCCTGCTTGGTCTCCAGATAGTGTTCGTTGTAGGGGTTCGGGGCGATCACGATGGGCACGATCTCGTCGATGCAGAGTCCGTAGCCCTCCAGTCCGGCCCGTTTGAGCGGGTTGTTGGTCATCAGGCGCATATGGCGGATGCCCAGCTCGCGGATGATGCTCGCACCCACGCCGTAGTCGCGTTCGTCGGCCTTGAAACCCAGCCGGAGGTTGGCGTCTACGGTGTCCAGACCCTCGTCCTGCAATTTGTAGGCGTGGATCTTGTTGCAGAGCCCGATGCCGCGCCCCTCCTGGTTGAGATAGATGACGGCGCCCTTGCCCTCCTTCTCGATCATCTGCATCGCGCGGTGCAGCTGCTCGCCGCAGTCGCAGCGGTACGAACCGAAGATGTCGCCTGTGACGCACGACGAGTGTACGCGCACCAGCACGGGTTCGTCCTCCGCCCACTCCCCTTTCGTCAGGGCCACGTGCTCCACGCCGTTCGACTTCTGACGGAACGGCGTAATGCGGAAATCGCCCCACTCCGTCGGCAGGGGCACGGTCACGCCCTTCTCGATGATCGACTCCTCTTTGAGGCGGTAGGCGATCAGCGAGGCGATCGAGATGATTTTCAGGTCGAATTTTTTGGCGATCTCCACCAGTTGCGGCAGGCGGGCCATCGTGCCGTCGTCGTTCATGATCTCGATCAGCGCGCCTGCGGGCTGCAATCCGGCCAGACGGGCCAGGTCTACGGCCGCCTCGGTGTGTCCCGGACGGCGCAGTACGCCTTTGTCGCGGGCGCGCAGGGGGTTGATGTGCCCCGGGCGGCCCAGGTCGGTGGGCTTCGTCGCAGGGTCGGCCAGCGCGCGGATCGTCGCGGCGCGGTCGTGGATCGAGACGCCCGTGGTGCAACCGTTGCCCAGCAGGTCCACCGTCACGGTGAAGGGCGTGCCCAGCAGCGAGGTGTTGTTCTCCTCCATCATGTTGAGGCCCAGCTCGGCGCAGCGTTTCTCCGACAGCGGAGCGCACAGTACGCCGCGGCCCTCTTTGAGCATGAAATTCACGATCTCGGGGGTGATCTTCTCCGCGGCGACGATGAAGTCGCCCTCGTTTTCGCGGTCCTCGTCATCGACGACGATCACCGGCTTGCCGTTGCGGAAGTCTTCGATAACCTCCTCTACACTATTCAGAATCGTGTTTTTTGCCATTTCGTTTGAATTTTATCGCGTTCATCGTTTTTTTGATTCCCGGGGTCAGTCTGTCCTTCAGCGCCTTGATCTTTCCGGCGTACCAGTCCGTGTCGAGCAGCGCCGAGTCGTTGGTGGCCTTGTATGTAAGGTATATGGCGATCGGCATGAGGATGAAGGTCGAGAGCCACATGCCGTAAACGGCGTCCCAGTTGCCCTCCTTGGCCAGTTTCTCGCCCGACAGGCTGATGATGTAGTAGATCACGAAGAAGATCACCGACACCACCACCGGCAGTCCCAGACCGCCGCGGCGGATGATGGCGCCCAGCGGCGCACCGATCAGGAAGAAGATCAGGATCGACACCGGAAGCGATATTTTCTTGTGCCACTCGACCTTCGAGCGGTAGAGCTGGTTGAGCGCCTCCTTGGCGGCCGATTCGTCGAACGCGAACATGTTGCGCGAATTCTTGGCCAGCGTCCGGGCCTGATCCCAGATGCGTTCCTTGTCGCGCATCGGCAGTCCGACGATCGAGTCCTGCGCCAGCATGTCGCGGAAATGGCGCTTGTCGATCTGCAAGCTGTCGGGCAGCGGCAGCACGGTGTTGTCGCGTGCGAAGATCTGCTCTTTGAGCAGCGGTTCGTAGGAGCTCGTCGTGGCGGCGTTGACCTTGATTTCCAGCGAGTCGATGTCGTGCTGCAACTCCCGGATGTTCTTGGTCTGGCTGTTCGAGAAAAGGTCGGCGTCGGTGCGTCCCTGGGCGAATCCCTCCATCGGGATCACCTGCTTTTGCAGGTCGAAGGTGTGGTGGCGCAGGGCGCTCTTGGTGAACCACTGGCTGTTGCGCGTCTGTTCGTAGGTCTCGCCGTGGAAAAGGTCCACCAGCAGGTATTTCTTGTCGTCCGAGAGGCGGATGTATCCCGAATCGGCGACGATGGTGTTCATGTTGCCGTTGGCGGCGCGGTTGTCGTAGATCAGCACGTCGTGGAGCAGGTGCGTGTCGGGCTCCTGCCGGCTGACGCGGATCGACATGTTCTCGATGCCGTTGAAGAAGAGCCCGTCCTGGAATTCGAGGGCCTGTTTCTGCTGGCGGATGTCGTAGAGCGTGCTGTACAGCTTCTTATTGGCGTTCGGGACGAGGTTGTTGCCGATGAAGAAGCTGCCGACGGAGACGAACGCCACCAGTATGATGAGCGGTTTGGTGATCTGGACCAGCGACATGCCGGCCGACTTCATGGCCAGCAGTTCGTAGTTCTCGCCCAGGTTGCCCATGGTCATGATCGCCGCCAGCAGCATCGACAGCGGCAGGCCCATCGGGATCATGTTGGCCATGAAATAGGTCATCAGCTCGATGATGATTCCGGCGCTGAGGCCCTTGCCCACCAGTTCGTCGATGTAGCGCCATACGATGTTCATCATCAGCACGAACATGACGATGAAAAACGTGAGGACCATCGGGCCCAGGTAGGATTTCAGAACGAGTTTATGGATGGTCTTCATGCGGCTGCTCGCTGTTTTTTGCTACGCAAAGATACAAGTTTTACCAGTATAAGCGTAAGGGTGAGTGTAAATATTATGGCGGCGCCGGGCGGAACCTCGAAATTGTAGCTGGCGACGAGCCCCGCGGCGTTGCCTGCGACGGCCACGAGGGGCGCTGCGAGGGCGATGGTGCGGTACGAGCGCGAAAGCGTGTTGACGATCACCACGGGCATCGTCACGAGCGAGATCAGCAGCACGATGCCCATGATGCGGATCGAGAGGACGATCGTCACGGCGACCAGCGCGGCCATCAGGTAGGAGATCACGCGCGTCGGGATGCCCCGGCTGCGGGCGAAGTCGCGGTCGAAGGCGACGTACATCACGGGCCGCAGCCACACGAGGGCTCCGATGACGATCACGGCCGTCAGCACGGCCAGCGACGCGACATCGCTGTCGGTCACGGTCACGATGCTGCCGAAGAGGTAGGCCGACAGGTCGCCCGAGGTGTAGCCCGGGCGCAGGCTCATGAAGAGCGCCCCGACGGCCATGCCGACGGACCAGATGATGCCGATGGCCGAGTCCTCGCGGATGCGCCCGCGACTGCCGGCCCATTCGATGCCCAGCGCCGAGAGTACGGCGAAGATCATCGCCCCGGCGATGGGGTTCGCTCCCAGGTAGAAGGCGATGCCCAGTCCGCCGAACGAGGCGTGGGTGATGCCTCCGGCGAGGAACACCATGCGGCGGCAGACGACGTAGGTTCCTATCACCCCGCACGTTATGCCCGAAAGCACGCAGGCCGTGAGTGCGTTCGAGAGATAGCCGTATTGAACCAGGTCGCTGAAAAATTCCATACATCTTCTTTAATTGCGCGCAAATTTACGCTTTTTTATCGGAAACGCCTCCTCCTTTCGCACAGTTTTCGTAATTTCGTGCCGGAAAAACACGAATCTATGCAACCTCGCAGAGTCAATTTTCATACTTTGGGCTGCAAGCTCAATTTTTCGGAGTCCTCCACCCTCGCCCGTGAGTTCGAGCGCGGCGGCTTCGTCCGCGTGGCCCCTACGGCCGAAGCGGACATCTGCGTCATCAACAGCTGCTCGGTGACCGAGCACGCCGACAAGAAATGCCGCAACCTGATCCGCAAGCTCCACCGCCGCAACCCCGGGGCGATCATCGCCGTGACGGGGTGTTACGCGCAGCTGAAACCGCAGGAGATAGCCGCGATAGACGGCGTCGATATTGTGCTGAGTAATAACGATAAGGGCGAGTTATTCAAACGGGTGGTTGAACTGTCGGGAAAGGGGCGTGCGCAGGTGTACAGCTGCGACACCGATTCGCTCACGTCGTTCTTCGCGGCCTTTTCGAGCGGCGACCGCACGCGCGCCTTCCTCAAGGTGCAGGACGGGTGCGACTACTGCTGTTCCTACTGCACGATCCACTACGCCCGCGGTTCGAGCCGCAACATGCCCGTCGCCGACCTCGTGGACGAGGCGCGTCAGATCGCGGCGGCGGGTCAGAAGGAGATCGTACTGACGGGTGTCAACACGGGGGATTTCGGCCGCACGACGGGTGAGAAATTCATCGACCTGCTGCGGGCGCTGAACGAGGTCGAGGGGATCGGGCGCTACCGCATTTCGTCGATCGAACCGAATCTGCTAACCGACGAAATCATAGCCTTTTGCGCCGCGTCACCTAAATTCATGCATCACTTCCATATTCCGCTTCAGAGCGGTTCGGACCGGATACTCGGGCTGATGCGCCGCCGCTACACCACGGCGCGCTTCGCCGAGCGTATCGCGGCTGTCCGGCGGCTGATGCCCGACGCCTTTATCGGGATCGACGTGATCGTCGGGTTCCCGGGCGAGACCGATGCCGATTTCCGCACGACCTATGATTTTCTGGCGGGGTTGGAGCCCGCTTTCCTGCATATCTTTCCCTTTTCGGAGCGTCCCGGAACTCCGGCCGTCGATCTGCCCGGCAAGGTGCAGCCGTCGGTGGCTACGGCCCGCGTGGCCGAGCTGGAGGGCCTCTGCGACCGTCTGCACGGCGATTTCTGCGCCCGGGCCGTCGGAACGGAGGATACGGTACTCTTCGAAAGCACGCGCCGCGGAGGCATGATGTTCGGATTTACGGGCAACTACCGGCGGGTGAAAGCCCCCTACGACGCTGCGAAAGTCAACACCCTCTGCCGCGTGAAACTCGGTGCGATGGACGATTCTCACGACCTGATGGGGGAAATCCGGGATTAATCACTATATTTGCAGAATATAGGATGCGGTTTTGCCGATAAGTTAATTTTGAATGCTATGACAGGTATGCGCAAACGGGTGACGGTCGGGTTTCTGAGCATCGTCTGCCTGCTGTTTTTTTCGGGGATGGTCTCGTTTCTCGAACTGAGCCGCCTGAGCCGCGATACGGGGGAGATCCTCAAGGCCAACAAACGCAACATCGAACTGGCCAAGGAGATGCTCGACGCGGCCCACGAGCAGAACATTGCGTTCATCAGACTCTCGGTCTTCGGCGACCGGTCGTGCGACAGCCTTTGCCGCACCAGTATGGAGCGGCTCGAAAACACGCTGCTGGTGGCTCAGAGCGAGGCCCTCGAAAAATCGTTCCTCGATTCGCTGGCCTTCGCCACGACCGAACTGCGTCTGCTGACGGACAATTTCCTCGCTTTCGGAGGGGTCGGAAGCGCCGCTGCCCGGACGGCGGCTCCAGTGGACGCGAACTGCGCCGATTCGCTCGGCAGCAGGTGGTACAGCGACGAGTACCAGGTGCTCTACGGCCGCCTGACCGCCGCCATCAAAAGCTACATGACCTCGACGCAGAGTTCGCTGGTGCCGCGCGCCGAGCAGATGAAGAAGAACGCCTACCGGGCCGTTACGCCGGTGCTGATTTCGGTGGCTGTAATGATTGCTATCGTGCTGATGCTCTTCTACTTCATGTCGCTCTACTGTGTGACGCCCATCGAACGGATGAACAAGGGGCTGGGCGACTGGCTCGCGTTCCGCGTGCCGTTCGCCGTCAAGGGCGACTTCAAGGACGAAGTGCTGGAACTCAAAGAGAAGATAGAGACGCTCATAAACCTTTCCAAACAGAATAAAGTCTGACGCCATGCGGGTAGATGTGGTCTTACGGTATGTGGGAGTCGTGATGCTCTTCATTGCGACGTTCATGCTGCTTTCGGCGGGAATTTCCTACCTCAGCGGCGTGGATTCGGCATTCTATCCCCTGCTTCTCTCCTCGTTGCTCACGGCCCTGCTGGGCGCTTTTCCGCTGATTTTCGTCGAGAAGCGCGAGCAGATCACCAACAAGGAGGGCTTCTGCATCGTCGTGGGGGCGTGGCTCGTGGCCTGCGTCGTGTCGATGTTCCCCTACCTGATCTGGGGCGGGGAGTTCTCGCTGGTCAATGCGTGGTTCGAGAGCGTTTCGGGCCTCACGACCACCGGATCGACGATCCTGAACGATGTCGAGGCCCTGCCGCGCGGATTGCAGTTCTGGCGCATGTCCTCGACCTGGATCGGCGGTATGGGTGTGGTGATGTTCGCGCTGGTGATCCTGCCGTCGATGGGCCGCAGCAAGATGATGCTCTCCAACGTGGAGCTCTCGACGATGGCCAAGGACAACTACCGCTACCGGTCGCAGATCATCGTGCAGATTCTGCTGGTGGTCTACGTGGGGCTGACGATCCTTTCGACCGTGATGCTCAAAATGGCGGGCATGAACTGGTTCGACTCGCTGTGCCACGCCATGTCGGCCTGCGCCACGAGCGGATTTTCGACCAAGAACGCCAGCGTGGCCTATTTCAACAGCCCGATGATCGACACGATCCTGATCTTCACGATGGCCACGGCCGGTATCCATTTCGGACTGATCTACTCTACGGTGACCGGCAAGCGCAACAACATTTTCCGCTCGGAGGTGACGCGCTGGTACCTGGGGATGTTGCTGACCGGGGGTGTGCTGATCGCCGTGAGCCTCTATGCCGCGGACCTCTACCCCACGCTGACGGCGTCGTTCCGCTATGCGATGTTCCAGTTCGTGTCGGTGGTGACCACCACGGGATTCGCCACGGCCGACTCCAATACGTGGACCTCGTTCGCCGTCATTCTGCTGATCTTCGGGTCGATCGTCTGCTCCTGTGCGGGCTCCACGGCGGGAGGCATCAAGATCAACCGGCTGGTGCTGGCCGGGAAGATGATGCGCACGCGCCTGCGCCAGCAGCAACACCCCAACGCCGTCATACGCATCAAGCTCGACGGCGTGATCCAGGAGAACGAGGCGTTGCATTCGGTGATGATTTTCATCGTCACTTACCTGATGTTCATTCTCGCCGGCACGGTTTTCGGTACGATGCTCGGCGTCGATCTGACGACCAGCTTCTCGGGGGCTGTGGCTTCGATGGGCAACGTCGGACCCGGATTCGGAGAGGTCGGTTCGATGGACAACTTCTCGGCGATGCCCGCGGCGTTCAAGGTTTCCAACTCGCTGCTGATGCTGCTGGGGCGTCTGGAGATTTTCGGACTGATACAGATTTTTTTCATTAAATGGTGGAGATGACCCAAGCTATGTTTCGCAAGGTTTTCATATATGCGCTGGGCGCGGCTTTTCTGACTGCCGGTGCGCTGCATGCCCAGCAGCCGAAGGTGGAGGCCCGTATCGCCGGGCTGGAAGGCAACGCGGAGTACATGTCGCTGCTGCGTGAGGACGCGCAGTTGCAGCTGCGCGAGGATTCGATCGTGAACGCCGTGGAGCGCATGCGCCAGCGGTTGCGCGAGAACCCTTCGCGGCGTCAGGAGCTTTCGCAGGAGATTTTGCAGCAGGAGAGCCGGATTTTCGAGATCCGCAACGCCAAAGGGCGTCTGATCGACCGCATCAACACCATCGAACAGGAGTGGGTCCTGGCCAACCTGAACGGTGCGGCCCAGCAGCCTGCGGGACCCGCTGCGGCCGATCCTGCGGCGACGGTTCCCGATTCGCTGAAGGTCCGCAATCTGGTGGACAATCTCTACTTCCGCGAGCATCTCCCGGCCGGGGATTATGAGGCCCTGCGCAATGCCCAGCGGTTGGAAATGCGGGCCGTGGACTATGTCAACCGCTATTTCGCCAACCACGGGACGCTTTCCGAACTGGCCGAATCCTACGCCGCGGTGCAGACCGAGGCCGAAGCCATCGAGATATACGAACGCTACAAGACTTTGCAGGGGATGAACGGCGTGCTGGCCGACTCGCTGGCCGCGACGTGGAACTACATCTTCGACAACAAGAACTACGCTTACGGCTACCTGCTCGACAAGATGGGCAAGGAGGATATTCTCGCCCGCGAGGAGGAGGAGCTCTCGGAGGCTGCGCGGCAGTTGTCGGCGTTGCAGGGCGAGACGGCTTCGGACGCCGTGGCGGACTACCTGCTGCGCAAGCGGGTGATCGTCGATTATGAGGCTTCGGTGGCCGGCGTTTTGGGGCTGGACGCCGCGCGCGATTCGCTGAAAGGCGTGGCGGCGCAGCTGAAGGCGATCGACTACCGCCTGCCGCGGGTCGATGTCGCCGAGCGCTATTTCCTCGACTACGACAGCGTGGCTTTCTCTTCGACGCCGAAATACTCCTACCAGCATCCGATCCCCGAATGCAAGGTCTACGCCAACGGCACGATTTACCGCATCCTGCTGGGGACCTACAACACCAAACGCGCCGCGGCGACGTTCCGGGGGGCCTACCCGCTCTTCTATCTGGTGAACGACGCCGGCAAGTGGTGCTACTATACGGGTGGCTTCGCCACGCTGGACGAGGCCGAGGCGGCGCAGGCGCTGCTGAAAAAACGCGGCTTCGTGCGGCCCGAAATCGTGGTGTGGACCGACGGTGCGTATCGCAACCTGTCGCTCGAACCCGATTCGCAAAAGCTCCTCTACCGGGTCGAGATCACCGGGACCGACGCCCTTTCGGACGAGGTGAAGCAGGTGATCGCCGCCGCGGCCGGGGGCTATGAACTCTCCCGCGTGGGACAGCAGCTCTTCATCGTCGGGTCGTTCGACGACAGGGCCGTCGCCGACCGGCTGGCCGACGCCATACGGCAAACGGACGCCGCATTGGAAATAAAAGTCGCCGAGATCGCCGAATAACCGAAAAATTTCCCTATCTTTATTGCAATATTATACAGCCTTATGGAGATATTCTATATCGTACTGCTCGTTTTCTTCGGCCTGTTGTTTCTGGTGGCCGAACTCGTCCTGCTGCCCGGCGTGTCGATCGGCGCTCTGCTGGCGCTGGTCTGCTACGGAAGTTCGGTCTACCTCGCTTTCCGCGACTTCGGGACCGGGGCGGGGATTCTGGTCATCGTCATCATTCTGGCGCTGTCGCTCGTCGTCACGGTCATCTCCCTGCGGGCGAAGACATGGCAGCGTTTTTCGCTCAAACAGGAGATCCGCTCGTCGAGTACGCCCCTCCTGCCCTCCGAGGAGTTGCAGGTCGGCGACCGCGGCGTGACTCTCTCGCGCCTCTCGCCCATGGGCAAGGTCGAGATCGGCGGACGCACCTACGAGGCCAAGTCGCTCGGAACCTATGTCGATCCGCAGCGCGATGTCGAGGTCGTGGGCTTCGAGAATTTCAGCGTTATCGTCAAAACTATCAAATAACAACACTACACTATGGATTTACAGGCAGGAATGATCGTATTGATCGTCTTCGTGAGCCTCTTTGCGATCTGGCTCATCTTCTATTTCATCCCGGTGGGACTGTGGTTCTCGGCGCTGGTGTCGGGCGTGCGCATCAGCCTGCTGCAACTCGTCCTGATGCGTTGGCGCAAGGTGCCGCCCTCGGTGATCGTCTCCTCGATGATCGAGAGCACGAAAGCCGGCCTTTCGCTCAATCCCAACGAACTGGAAGCCCACTATCTCGCCGGCGGCAACGTTACGAACGTGGTGCATGCCCTCGTTTCGGCGCAGAAAGCCAATATCCTGCTGGATTTCAAGATGGCGACGGCCATCGACCTGGCGGGCCGCGACGTGTTCGAGGCCGTGCAGATGTCCGTGAATCCGAAGGTCATCAACACGCCTCCCGTGGCCGCCGTGGCCAAGGACGGCATCCAGCTGATCGCCAAGGCCCGCGTCACGGTGCGCGCCAACATCAAGCAGCTGGTCGGCGGAGCCGGTGAGGAGACCGTGCTGGCGCGCGTCGGCGAAGGCATCGTTTCGTCGATCGGTTCGGCGGCGTCGCACAAGATCGTGCTCGAAAATCCCGATTCGATTTCGCGCGTGGTGCTCGAAAAGGGCCTCGATGCCGGAACGGCATTCGAAATCCTCTCGATCGACATCGCCGACATCGACGTGGGCAAGAACATCGGCGCCCAGTTGCAGATGGATCAGGCGCAGGCCGACAAGAACATCGCCCAGGCGAAGGCCGAGGAGCGCCGCGCAATGGCCGTGGCCCTCGAACAGGAGAACAAGGCCAAGGCGCAGGACGCCCGCGCCAAGGTGATTCTGGCCGAGGCCGAAGTGCCGCTGGCCATGGCCGAAGCTTTCCGCAACGGCAATCTGGGTGTCATGGACTACTACAAGATGAAGAATATCATGGCCGACACGCAGATGCGCGAGACCATTGCGAAACCGGAGAAGAAATAACTCCGAGGGATTTGTTATCGGGGGTGCGCGTCGTGCGTGCCCTTTTTTGTGAAATATTCCGAACGCTATGAGAAAATACACTCTGATCCTTTGCTTCCTCCTCGCCGCGGCGACCGCCTCTGCGGCAAGGATCGACACCGTGGCGGTTTTCAGCGCGAAGATGCAGCGCGACATTCCGGCGCTGGTCGTGGTTCCCGACGCCGGTGCGGTGCGGCGCATGCCCGTCCTCTACCTGCTGCACGGTTACAGCGGCTCGTACATGACCTGGCAGCGCGATGTCACGGACCTGCGTCCGCTGGCCGACGCCTACGGCATGATCATCGCCTGCCCCGACGGCGAGAACAGCTGGTATTGGGACAGCCCCCTCGATCCTGCGTCGCAGTTCGAGACCTTCGTCTCGCAGGAGTTTCCCGACTGGATCGACGCGCACTACCCGACGATCCCCTCGCGCGAAGGGCGCGCCGTCACGGGCCTCAGCATGGGCGGTCACGGGGCCTTGTGGACCGCTCTGCGCCATAAGGACCGCTTCGGGGCCGCAGGTTCGACCTCCGGAGGCGTGGACATACGCCCTTTCCCCGATTCGTGGGAGATGAAAAAGCAGCTGGGCGAACTGAAAGAGAATCCCGAACGCTGGGATGCGCATACGGTCATCAATCAGATCGACGGGCTCCGCGACGGCGAACTGGCCCTCGTGATCGACTGCGGTTATCAGGATTTCTTCTATCGGGTGAATATGAATCTGCATGAGAAGCTGATGCAGCGCGGCGTGGGACACGATTTTCTGACGCGCCCCGGAGAACACAACTCCGCTTATTGGTCCAACTCGCTCCCCTATCAGGTGCTCTTTTTCCACCGCTATTTCCAGCGGCAGACACCTCGGAACTGAAATGAAGGAGAGAGCCTTGCGGGCTCTCTCTTCCGTTTCAGTAGACCTCTTCGGGAAGCGTCTCGCCGACGGGTTCCCCTTCGAGGTTGTCGCGCCACTTGATCGCGGCGTGCGTGCCGTCGCAATAGGGTTTGTTCGCCGACTGTCCGCAGCGGCAGACGACCACGCGGTTGCGGATCTCGTAGGTCTTGCCCGTCTCGCGCCGCAGGGCGATGCCGCCGCGAATCCACAGTCCGCCGCTGCTGCCGATGGTGACATCCTCGATCAGCCCGAGACTGGGCTCGAAGCGGAATTCGAAAGGCTTTCCCGAACTTTTGTCCCATGCCGTGAGCCGGCCGCCGGGACACATCGACGCTTCGCGGATCGCCATCCGGCGCGCTTCGGGGTCGGACGACTGCTCGGTGAGCGCCCATGCGTCGCCCGCCGGGTGACAGAAGCGCGCGAAAACGCAGTATTCGGGATTGTCGGTCATGTCGAGCGTGCCCCCTTCGATCACTTCGGCCTTGTCGAGCAGCGGCTCGGATTGCGCCGTGAGGGTCGGGTCCCATTTGGCTCTTTCGTGGCTTCCGTCGCAGTAGGGGTTGCGCTGCGACGCCCCGCAGCGGCATAGCGCCGTGGGTTCGGCTTCGGTCGAGAAGTGGCGCCCTTCCTGAAAATACCAGCTTTCGTTGTTCTCGTTGGGCATGATGAACTGCTCGGCCAGCGGCGGACGCCCGTAGACCAGATAGGGCCCTTTTTCGGTCACGGTGATGCTGAAACGTTCCCCGGCGGGGGAACTTCCCGTCTCGATTTTCAATTTCGACATACTATAATGCGTTTCTGGTTCGTTAGAGAACCGGTGGCAATAATTGTTCCCAAATGCAATTATTCGGGAGGTGCTTATGGGAATTGTCCCGCTTTTCGCTATTTTTGGCGCCGGGGTCGCAACGACCCTTCTGTTTATTGGTGGGTTTTACGAGAATTGCCCGCGATTCGGTTTTGCACCCGGCTGACTTTTTATTACCTTTGTAACGGATTTTGAAACTGAAATAAAGTAACGATGAATTATATGAAAAGATTCGCAGGGCTGGTTTGCGCCGTCGCGGCCATCGCATTTTTCGCTTCGTGCAGCAAGGACAAGGAGTCGGGCACTCTTTCGTTCGACTCTCCGGCGGTGTTCCTGTCGGCGGGCCAGACCGTAAAGGTGGGCTTCAAGGCTGTCAACCTCCAAAATCTCTCGGTGACCAACAAACCTACGGGCTGGGTCGAGCCGGCGATCGACCTCGCGGCACAGACCCTGACGATCACGGCTCCCGTATCTTTCGAAGACGACGAGGCGAAGACCGGTTCGCTGGTGCTGGCCGGTTCGCCCAAGGGCGGCTCGTCGGTTTCGGCGACGCTTTTCGTGGGGGTGGTCAACTCCGAGGATCTGAGCGGCAAGCCTGCCAACAGTTACATCGTCAGCAAACCCGAGACCAACTATCTGATCAGTTCCATGTTCCGGGGCGACCTTATGGCGGTGCTTCCGGCGTCGGTGGATGTCGTGTGGCAGAGCAAGTCGGGGCTGATTCAGTACGCGGAACTCCGGGAGGACGGCATGGTATCGTTCTACGTGGGGGCCGACAGCGACGATGAGAAAAAGATCAAGGAGGGCAACGCCGTGATCGGAGCCTACGGCGCCGGCGGCACGCTGATGTGGAGCTGGCACATTTGGGCCGTGAATTACGACCCCGAAGCATCGGCGGTCGATTTCAACGGTTTGAAGATGATGGACCGCAACCTCGGAGCGCTGGCCAACGACAATTCGACGGTTGAAAATATCCTCGCCTCCTACGGGCTTTATTATCAATGGGGCCGCAAGGACCCGTTCATCGGCCCGGCTTCGTACAACGCCGCCAACGGCGCGTCGGCCAGCATGTACAACGGCAGCGGCAGCCGCGTCTACATGAAGACCGAGACATCGAGTGCCGAATCCGGAACGATGGACTACGCCGTGCGGAACCCGCTGACGTTTATCACGGGCGTTTCCGGCTCGGAGTACGACTGGCTGTGGAGCGCTCATTCCGATGATCTGTGGGGCGACACCAAGACCGTCAACGACCCCTGTCCCTACGGCTGGCGCGTGGCTCCTTCGGTGGCTTTCGACAATTTGTTCGTCAAAAATACTCCCGAGGCGGGCGATGCCGACAAATACGGCTGGACGCTGGGCTGGAACGACTCCGAGTCGCTGTTTATCGGTGCGGGCCGACGCCGTTACGACAACAGTTCGATTCAGAACCTGTATGCCCCTGCTCCTGCCCGGACGCTCGGCGTGCGGAGCACGGCGGACGAGGCGCAGCCCTGGGAGGGCCTTTACTGGTCGGCCGATGCAGGGACCGGCACGCAGTCGTCGGCGCTGCATTTTTGGTTCGAGAAGAAAAGCACTTCCAAAGGCATTGAGAACAGAGTGCCCTATGCCCGTGCCAACGGCATGCCGGTGCGCTGCGTGAAAGCGGAGTAACGCAAACTTACGAAGAAACCCAACCGTCGGGCCGGCCGCACAGCCGGCCCGTTTTGTTTGGTATAACTGTTGCGGGGCGGGATGCTAAAATCCCAGGCCATGAAAATCAATACAGGAAAAGGCTCCGTATCGCTCGTCGTCCTGCTGGCAATCTGGTCCGTGTCGGCCATTGCCTCGCTGCCCGGACTGGCCATATCCCCCATTCTGGGCGATTTGAACAAGGTGTTTCCCAAGGTCACGGACCTCGAAATCCAGATGCTCACGTCGCTGCCATCGCTGTTGATAATCCCCTTCGTGCTGCTCTCGGGAAAGCTCTCCGAAGGCCGCGACAAACTCAAGATTCTGGTCGTCGGACTCTCGATCTTCTTCCTGAGCGGCGTGGCGTGCCTGTTTGCCCGCAGTATGACGTGGCTGATCGTCATCAGCTGCATCCTCGGCATCGGGGCCGGTATGGTCATTCCTCTTTCGACGGGTCTGGTCGTCGATTATTTCACGGGCGACTACCGCGTCCGGCAGCTGGGTTACAGCTCGGCGATCAACAATCTGACGCTCGTGATAGCCACCGTGGTCACGGGTTATCTGGCCGACGTTAACTGGCACCTGCCCTTTTTGGTCTACACCCTGCCGGGCATCTCGCTGGCGCTCTCTTTCTTCCTCAAACGGCAGCGTTCGGACCCCGAGCCCGAGCAGAGTATCCAGCTGCGCCACAAGCGTATTGACCGCGGCAAACTGGCGGGGCTGATGCTGTTCTATTTCTTTGTCACTTATGCCGTACTTGCCGTGGCGTTCTACGCCTCGTTCCTGATCGACGATTACAAGATCGACAGTTCCTTCTCGGGGGTGCTGATCTCGCTGTTTTTCCTGGCCATCATGCTTCCGGGGCTCTTCATCGACAAGATTATCGTCCGGTTGAAACAGAATGTCAACCTCGTATCGCTGGGACTGGTCTGCGCGGGGTTATTGTGCGTCGGGATTTTTCGCGGCAAGGCGATGCTCGTCGTCGGGGCCCTGCTCGCGGGATTCGGCTACGGGGTGATGCAGCCCGTCGTTTACGACAAGGCCGCCACCATCGCTCCGCCCCGGTCGGCGACCCTCGCGCTGTCGTTCGTCATGGCGATGAACTACCTGGCTGTGATGGTCTGCCCCTTTATCGTTGACCTTTTCCGGCACCTGTTCCACACCCATAGCGACCGTTTCCCGTTTTTCTTCAATGCCGCGTCGGTACTCGTCATGGTTATCGTAACCTGGCGCTACCGCGGGAATTTCACGCTCGGGCTCGACGAATCGTATTATAAAAGTTGACGAAAAGTTTCTTTTTGGACAAATCCAATTTGAAAAAGGCTTGCCCGCGGGACGTTTGGGCGGGGCGCAAACCCGATGAAACAGGAACTCCGGTACAGTAAAAACAAAAAAATGTAGCGTAAATATTTGCGGATTTCAGAAAAAACGGTATCTTTGCACTCGCAATAACCGGAATGGTGCGTTAGTTCAGCTGGTTAGAATACGTGCCTGTCACGCACGGGGTCAGGGGTTCGAGTCCCCTACGCACCGCAAGAAAGGGTATAAATCAAGCATTTGCAAGATTTGTATCCCTTTTTTGTATTCTAAATGTGCTGCTGAATCTTACTGCCGGAATCGGCGGGAAATCGGATATGAATTGCACTTCATCATCCTTGATTTTCAGGCTTCAAATTTAGTTGGCGAAGAATCATTATCGACCCGATATTTCCGCTTCTCATTTTTTATCGTTAATTTTGTTCTGAAAGGTCGCAACAGAATGCAATTCTTTATATTATTATGAACAAAATTTTACTCGCAGCCGTTTTGGCTGCAAGTGCCGTCATGTCCGGCTGCACCGAAAAACAGGACGCACATCCTTCCGTGAAAATCGTGCCGACGATCAAAACCCGCGTTTCGGGCCTCCATTTCGACGACGGGGATCAGATCGGGCTGACCATCCTCAAAGGGGAGCAGCCCTATGCCGAGAATCATCCCATGACCTACGAGGGTTCGGCCTTCTCGGGGTCGGGACTGCTGTGGTACGACGACTTGAACGAAACCTCTACGCTTACGGCCTATCATCCCTACTCTTCGGCGGGCGTGCCGGCGGAATTTACCGTGGCGGCGGACCAGACCGGCGGTTGCGCTTCGTCGGACTTGCTGGGAGCCGTGAAGCGCGACGTGAAACCCGGAAGCGCTCCGGTGGGCATGGTTTTCTACCACCTGATGTCGCAGCTTACCATTTTTCTGACGAATAACTCCGGCGCGACGGTCACTTCCGTTTCCGTGGGCGGGCTCGTGCCGACGGCGACCGTGGATCTGACTGTCCCGACGGCTGCGGCGAAGGCGGACGCCGCTGTCGCGGAGATCAGGGCTTTCAAGGAGGAGTCCGGCACTTCCTATCGCGTGATCTTGGTTCCCCAGCAGGCGGCGCTGACCGTCACGGTCGGAACATCCGACGGCAAGAGCCACAGCAAGACCGTCGCGTCGGCGCAGCTCGTCAGCGGCAAACAGTACGATATGTCGGTCACGTTGACTAAGATCGACATGTCGGTTTCGCTGAGCGGCGACATCAACGACTGGGGCGAGGGCGGTTCGCTCGACGGTGACGATGGCGGCGACGATACCGGCGGTGATACCGGAGAATTGACCTACGGGGGTGACACCTACCCTACGGCGACGATCGGCGGACAGGTGTGGATGGTCGAGAACCTGCGCTATAAGCCTGCGGGTGCGTCGGAAGGAAGGGATATGTGGCCCTCCGAGGACGGATTGTCCGCAGGGATGCTCTACAACTATGCGACGGCGACGGGCAGCGCCGTGACTGCCGGGGATGCGCCCGTGCAAGGCATCTGTCCCGCCGGATGGCATATTCCCACCGCTGCGGAACTCGAATCGATGGGTAAGAGCGCCGAACTTCCGGACGGTTTCCTCAGTTACGCCGGGTTTCATAAGGGGACGGACTATGGCGATAAGACCAAAGGCTATCTGCTTAGTTGCAGTCTTTTCGACGAAGGTCGGGTCTGCTGTCTTTTCTACTCGGGCGATTCGGCGCCTGCCGTTAAGGATATGCCGATCGGATATTATTTTCCGCTCCGCTGCGTGAAGGATTAAAAACGGCAGGTCCCGCTCCGAGAGCGGGACCTGCTTGTTTTCAGTCGCGGTTCAGGAAGAAGATCGGGATGTTGGCCAGGAAGACATCCTTGCCCGAGAGCTGCGACCGTTTTTCGATCAGCTCGCTCAGCAGAATGTCGCCGATCACGTAGTTGCTCTCCTCGCTCGTGAACTGCTCGTGGATCTTCGAGAAATTCAGGATCTTCTGCACCTCCGTCTCCTTGTAGCGGGCGTAGATTTTCAGCGTGATGTCCGTCGTGTAGTCGGGTTTCTCGATGTAGTTCATCTTCTTGTATTCGTAGCGGTAGTTGTTCAGCCGCGCCATGATGTCGCTCAGGATCGACGAGGCCGTGGGCAGGCTTCCCGCTCCTTTGCCGAACATGAACTGGCGGTCGTAGCACTCGCCGCGGATCACCACGCCGTTGTATTCGTCGTCCACGCTGTAAATGTACTTGGAGGGCGTCACGAACTCCGGCATGACGAACATCGTGAAGTGCCGGTCGCTCACCTTCACCACCTGGGCCACGAGTTTGATCTTCACGTTCTTTTCGCGGGCGTACCGGATGTCCGAATCGTGGATCGTCGAGATGCCGTAGGTGAAGATGCGGTCCGGGGCGACGTAGGTTCCCAGGGCGTGCACCGTGATGATAACCAGCTTGAACAGCGAATCGTAGCCCTCGATGTCGAACGAGGGGTCGCTCTCGGCGAAACCCAGCGCCTGCGCCTGCGCCAGTGCGTTGGCGTAGGAGTCCTTGTGGTCGAAAACGCGTGAGAGAATGTAGTTCGACGAGCCGTTCAGAATGCCCTTCACCTCCAACAGCAGGTCGTTGTCGTAGTACTCTTCGAGGTTGCGGATCACCGGAATCGAACCGCACGACGAGGCGTCGTAGAGCAGCGCCACGTTGCGCGTTTTCTGAATGTCGATCAGCTCCGGAAGGTTCCGGGCCAGCATCGTCTTGTTTCCCGACACGACCGGAATGCCCCGCAGCAGGGCCCGTTTCACGATGTCGTAGGCCGCCCGGGCGTCGTCGATGACCTCGACGACCAGATTGATGTTGGGGTTGTCGAGGATTTCATCGACCGAGGTGGTGAAAAGCGACGGGTCCGCTTCGGTCTTCCGCGGCTTTTTGGGATCGCGGACGCAGATCTTCACGATCTCGGCGTGGGCGTTCTTCGATTTGCGCACCACTTCGTAGATGCCCTGTCCGACGACGCCGAATCCGAACAGTCCGATTTTAATCTTGGTCATAAGCGTATAGGTTTGTTATCAGTTTTTGTTCCATTTTCCTCTTCGGACGGCTGTTGTCGCAGCGTTCCGCTGCGTTTGCAAATCCGACCCACCCCCAAACCCCCGCCCCAGGCGGGGGCTTATATGCCGCTTCGCGGCAAAGTGAGCGTTCTCGATCCGTGTGAGTTTATTGTGTTACGTGAAAACTTTCACCTTGCATGAAAGGGAGAAGTATCTCGTTCAGCTGTTCGTACTCCACGAGGAAGCCGTCGTGGCCGAACGGCGAGTCGATCTCGTGGTACGTGCTGCCGGGGATCATCGCGTGCAGGCGCCGCATCTCGGCCGGGGTGAAGATGATGTCGGTGGTGATGCCGACGACCAGCGTGCGGGCTTCGATGCCCGCCAGCGCCCGTTCCACGCCGCCCCGTCCGCGCCCTGCGTCGTGGGTGTCGAACGCATTGAGGATCGCGTAGTAGGAATAGGCGTTGTAGCGGCGGCAGAGCTTTTCGCCCTGATACTGCTGGTAGGTGCAGGCCCGGTGCACCGCGGGAGCCTCTTCGCGGTCTTGCTGGGTGAGGTTGTAGCCCTCGGGACCGCGGTAGCTCAGCAGGCCGATGGCCCGGGCTGTTGCAAGCCCTTTCATTCCGGCGTCGTCGCGCGGCTCCCCGAAGGTCGTGTCGGCCTCGATGGCCATGCGCTGCGTTTCGTCGATGGCGATGGTCCAGGGCGAGGCTTTGGCGTCGGTGGCGATCAGCGCCAGCCGCTCGATCCGTTTAGGTTCCGTGACGGCCCATTCCACGGCCTGAAACCCTCCGACCGAACTGCCCACGAGCGTTGCGATGCGCCCGATGCCGAGGGCTTCGGCCAGCAGCCGGTGCGCCCGGACGATGTCGCGGATGGTGAAGGGCGGAAAATCCCGGTACCAGGGCTTTCCCGTGGCGGGATTGACGTGCAGCGGGCCCGTCGTGCCGTAATGCGAACCGATGATGTTGGCGCAAACGACGAAATACCGCGCGGGGTCGAGAAAACGCCCCGCCTCGACCGTGTGGGGCCACCAGTCGGCGACGTTCGAATTGGCCGTCAGCGCGTGGCATACCCACACCACGTTGTCCTTCGCGGCGTTCATCGTGCCGTAGGTGTGGTAGGCGATCCGCAGTTCCGGCAGCGTGTGGCCCGTTTCCAGTTCGAAAGGTCCGGGGGCTATGTATATCTGCGGTTCCATCAGTCTATTTTGGAAAAAGCCTGTTCGAAATCCTCGATGATGTCGTCGGCATTCTCCAACCCGAGCGAGATGCGCAGCAGCGTGGGCGTTACGCCCGCCGCTGCGAGGTCGGCGTCGCTGAGCTGTTTATGGGTCGTGGATGCCGGATGGGTCACTACCGTGATCGAGTCGCCGATCATGACCATGTTGGCCGCCAGCCGGAGCGACTCGACGAAGCGAACGGTGCTTTCGAGCGTGCCTTTCAGCTCGACGTTGAAGACCGCCGAAGAGCCGAAGCGATAGTATTTGCGGGCGTTCTCGTGGCTCGGATGGGTGTCGAATCCCACGAAGCTCACACGCTCCACCTTGGGGTGGCAGCGGCAGTATTCGGCCAGTTTCCGCGCCGACTCCACCTCGTGCTTCACGCGCAGCGAAAGGGTTTCGAGGCCGATCAGCATCAGATAGGAGTCGAACGGCGAGGGTGCGCAGCCCATGTCGCGCAGTCCGTCCACGCGGCATTTCACGATGAACGCCGCCGGGCCGAATGCCTCGTGGAAATTCAGCCCGTGATACCCTTCCGAAGGGCCGTCGATCTGCGGGAATTTGCCGTTCGCCCAGTTGTAGTTGCCGCCGTCCACGATGACGCCGCCCAGCCCCGTGCCGTGGCCGTTGATCCACTTGGTCGCGGAGTCCACGACGATGTTCGCACCCCATTCGAAGGGGTTGCAGAGGTAGCCGGCGGCGCCGAACGTGTTGTCGATGACCAGCGGCACGTCGCGCCGCCGGGCCAGTTCGCCCAGCGCTTCGAGGTCGGGTACGGCGCAGGTCGGGTTGCCCATGCTCTCGGCGTAGAGCGCCTTGGTGCGTTCGTCGATCAGCGCCTCGAAATCCTCGGGACGTTCGCTGGAAGCGATGCGGCAGTCGATGCCGAGTTTGCGCAGCGTGATGCGGAACTGGTTGTAGGTGCCTCCGTAAAGGAACGGCGAGGCGACGATGTTGTCGCCCTCGGAGGCCAGCGAGAGCACCGTGACCAGGATGGCCGACATGCCCGACGACACGGCCAGCGCCCCCACTGCGCCGTACAAGGCGGCTATGCGCTGTTCGTAAGCCGTCGTGGTGGGGTTTTGCAGGCGGGTGTAGATGTTGCCCGCCTCGCTCAGGTCGAAGAGCCGGGCCGCGCGGTCGCAGCTTTTGAACCGGTAGGCCGCCGTGGGATAGATCGCCACGCCCCGGGCTCCGGTCGCTTCGTCGGGTTGCAGGCCCGCGTGGATTTGGAGGGTTTCGAATCGGTAGTTTTTCGCTTCCATAATTTGTTCATAAAAAAATCCGACCTCAGAGAAGCCGGATTGTATCTGTTCAGTGCATGATCGAGCTACACCCGGCGAGAACGGCTGCACATCATCATGTCCATCATCATACCGCGAAGCATTTCGCGGTCGTGGGATGCGTATGTTTTCCGTGCGTTCATTTCGCTTGCATAACTCTTATGGCGCAAATATATAAAAAATTTTCGAAACGGCCATTTTTCGGCGGAAATTTTATCGTCCGGACGAATGCGGGATTTTGCGGCCTCGGATGGGGGCTGTTGGGAACTTTGCATAATGCGATAAAAAACGATCCGCAGGTTTTGTCCTGCGGATCGTTCGTTCGCTGGCGTCCGGCTTTACCGGCGGTCGATCAGCTCGATGCCTTTCCGGGTGGCCGCTCCGCGGAGAATGGTGCGGCAGAAGAGGTAGAGCTCTTCCCGGACCGTGCCCGTCAGGCGCAGTTCGTAGAGCGTGTTCATCAGCCGGTCTGCGAATGCCGGAGCGTCGATCTCCGGAAGCAGCAGCTCTTCGTCGCGGCTGGCTTCGAGCCAGCGCGTGATCTCCCGGTGCCAGAATTCCCGGTGTTCGTCGTAATGTTCGGCGAAGATGATCTTGTGGCGGATGTCCGACAGGAAACGAGGGTCCACCGTGTACAGGTTGTCCATATACTCGTTGGCCAGCTTGAGCACCTTTTGCAGCGAATTGCCGCCGCGCCGTTTGCTGCAAGCGACGATGCGTTCCCGCTGCTGGTGGCTCATGTAGTCGAGACAGGCGCCTACCAGATCGTTCTTGTCGGCGAACATTTCGTAGAGGGTGCGCTTCGAGATACCCAGCGTCTGCGCGATCTCATCGACCCGGACGGCACGGATGCCGTTCCGGGCGATGAGTTCCCGCGTGATGCGGATGATCTCCTCTTTGGTCGCTCCCCGTTTCATTATTTTTCCTCCGTGATGTCACGGCCTCCGCCGAGAGCCTGGTAAAGGTTCACGATGCCCTGGATCTCGTCGAACCGGTCGGAAATCTGCGACAAACGGGCCGACAGCAGCGACTGCTGTGCGGTCAGCACTTCGAGGTAGGTGGTCGAACCGTGCTGCATCAGCAGTTCGGTCGATTCCACGGCGCGCTCCATCGCGGCGATCTGGCGGGCCCGGAGGTCCGTCTTCGCGCGGGCCGACTGGCTCTGCACGAGAGCGTTGTTGACCTCGGCGCCGGCGTTGAGCAACGCCTGCTGGAACGCCAGCAGCGATTCCTCCTGCTGTGCCTTGGCGATCTTCACGCGGGCGCGGTTGGCGTTGGCGTTGAAGATCGGTTGCAGGAGCGATCCTGCGGCACTCCAGAGCAGTTTGCCGGGATTGACGATCCCTGCGCCGCTGCTGTTGGTCCAGCCCAGCGAGCCGCTCAGCGTGATCGACGGATAGAGAGCCGAACGGGCACTCGCCGTGGCGTAGTAGGACTGCATCAGCGAGTATTCGGCCGAACGGATGTCGGGGCGGTTCGAAAGCATTTGCAGGGGCACGCCGACCGTCAGGTCATCGGGCAGCTGCTGATTGTCGAGACTGCCGCGGCCGATGGTGTGCGGGGCCTCGCCCAGCAGCGAGCAGAGCGAATTCTCGATCTGCGTGCGCTGGTATGCGATGTCGTGCAACGACGCCTCGATCGAAAGCGTGTTGCCTTCGTACTGGGCCACGCCGGCTTCGTTGGTCATGCCGGCATCCTTCATAGCGCGCATCGTCTCGACGCTCTGACGCCATTTGGCGGCCGTCTCCTCTGTCACGGCATACTGGCTGTCGAGCATCAGCAGCGTGTAGTAGAGATTCGCCACGCTCGAAATGAGCTGGGTCTTCACCGCCTGCTCGTACTCCTTGCTTTGGAGATAGAGCGCCTTGGCTTTGCGCTTGGCGTTCGTCAGGCCGTTGAAGATGTCGATCTGCCAACTGGCCGTCACGGGAATGCTGTACGTCTTCGTCGGCGTTGCACCGTCGAAGCTGCTCAGACTGCCCTGCGGAGCGAAGTTGAACGACGGCAGGTAAGCCAGGCGTGCCGATTTGAGTGTCGCTTCGGCCTCCTTCACGCGCCAGCCTGCCGATTGCAGGTCGGTGTTGTTTTCCAGCGCCAGCGCGATCAGCGCCTGCAACTGGGGATCGGTGAACATCTCCTGCCAGCGGATGTCGCCCAGGGTCGTCGTGTCGGCGGTCTCCGCCGTGCCGTAGAGCCCTGCGGTGTTCACCTCGGGGCGGGTGTAGGGTTTATAGATGCCGCAGCCGGTCAGCGCCGCCGCAGCGCATATTATCAGGATCTTTTTCATGGGTTACTCCTCCTCTTTCTCGTTTTTACACTCTTCCAGCTCTGCGCGTACGGCCCATTGGGGATCGGGGTCGAATTCCAGGGGTTTGACCTTCTCCTGCAACGTCTGGAAGACGATGAACAG
Source organism: Alistipes intestinihominis (assembly GCF_040095975.1). Lineage (NCBI taxonomy): Bacteria > Pseudomonadati > Bacteroidota > Bacteroidia > Bacteroidales > Rikenellaceae > Alistipes > Alistipes intestinihominis. The sequence goes on along the minus strand of NZ_JBBMFL010000016.1, from coordinate 34,529 downwards.
CGTCGGTACGAGGAACAGCAGCGCCAGCGTTCCGACGATCATACCGCCGATGACACCCGCACCGAGGGTCGAGTTACCGTTGGCACCTACGCCGTGCGAGAGTACCAGCGGGATCATACCGAACACACAGGTGAGGACGGTCATCAGAATAGGACGCAGACGTGCCTTGGCAGCCGATACGGCGGCCTGCGTGAGGCTCATGCCTGCGGCGCGGCGGTCGGCGGCGTACTCGGTGATCAGAATGGCCGTCTTCGACAGCAGACCGATCAGCATGATGATACCCGTTTGGAGGTAGATGTTGTTTTCCAGACCCATCATCTTGGCCAGCAGGAACGAACCCATCAGACCGCACGGTACCGACAGAATGACGGCGAACGGAATGAGGAAGCTCTCGTACAGGGCGCTCAGGATGAGGTAGATCAGCAGGATGCAGATACCGAAGATGATAACGGTGTTGCTGCCCGTCTGCGCCTCCTCGCGCGTGATGCCGTCGAACTCGTAGCCGTAGCCCTTGGGCAGAACCTGTGCGGCGACCTCCTCAATGGCTTTGATGGCGTCGCCTGACGAATAGCCGTCGGCGGCCGTACCGTTCACGGCGATCGAACTGTACATGTTGAAGCGGTTCAGCACTTCGGAGCTGTATACGCGCTTCAGGGTCACGAACTGGCTCAGGGGAGCCATCTCGCCGCTGTTCGAGCGCACGAAGACGTTGTTCAGCGACTCGGTGTCGAGACGGTATTTCGGGTCGGCCTGCATCGTCACGTAGTACATCTTTGAGAAGCGGTTGATGTTCGAAACGTACTGGCCGCCGTAGTAGCCCGCCAGCGTCGAGAGGATCGAAGTCGGCGATATGCCGGCACGCTTGGCCTTCGCAGCGTCGATGTCCACCATGTACTGCGGGAAGTTGATGTTGAAGGTCGAGTATGCGCGGGCGATCTCCGGACGCTGGTTCAGCGCGCCGATGAATTGCAGATAGACGTTATAGAAGTCGCTCAGCTCGCCGCCGGCCTTGTCCTGAAGGTTCATGGAGAAACCGGTCGAGGTACCGTAACCCGAGATCATCGGCGGTGCCACGGCGAAGATCTGTGCGTCCTTGATGTCGGCGGTGCGTCCGTAGATCTGACCGATCACGGCGTTCACGTCGTCCTCCTTGTTCGGACGCTCGTCCCAGTCTTTGAGCTTGATGATGGCCATACCGTACGACGATCCCTGTCCGGCGATCATACCGTAACCGGCCACCTGCATGTAGTCGCGGATCTGCGGAATGCCGTTGATACGTGCCGAAACCTGCTCCATGACCTTGTGGGTCTCGGCGAGCGAGGAACCGGGGGCCGTGGTGACGTTGACCATGATCGTACCCTGGTCCTCGTCGGGAACCAGACCCGTCTTGGTGGAGTTCATCAGCAGCACCAGCGCTGCGAAAGCCAGGCCGAGCGTTGACCACATCAGCCACTTGTGCTTGATGAAGAGCAGTACGCCGTGCTTGTATTTGCCGATCAGTACGCTGAACGCCGTGTTGAAAGCCTTGCGGAAGCGTGCCGCGAAGTTGTCGCGCATCTCGCCGTTTTCGTCGAGATAGGGTTTCAGGATCATGGCGCAGAGGGCCGGCGAGAGCGTAAGTGCGTTGATGGCCGAGATACCTACGGCCACGGCCATCGTGATACCGAACTGCGTGTAGAACACACCCGACGTTCCGCCCATCATGGCGACGGGGATAAACACGGCCATGAAGACCAGCGTTGAGGTTACGATAGCCGACGTGATGCCCGACATGGCATCGACGGTGGCCATGAAAGAGGACTTATATCCCACGTCGAAACGTGCCTGGACAGCCTCCACCACGATAATGGCGTCATCGACGACCGTACCGATCGCAAGAACCAGCGCGAAGAGGGTCAGCAGGTTGATCGAGAATCCGGCGAATGCGAGGAAGCCGAACGTACCGATCAGCGACACGAGGATCGAGGCGGTCGGGATGAGCGTCGAGCGGATGTCCTGCAAGAAGACGTATACTACCAGAATCACGAGGAGAATAGCCTCGAAGAGGGTCTTGACCACCTCTTTCATCGAGGCGTAGAGGAAGTCGTTCACACTTTGCAGGTGTGCGATGGCGACGCCTTTCGGCAGTTCGGCCTGCACTTCGTCCAGCAGCGCGTTGACATCGTTCACGACCTGCGTGGCATTCGAACCGGCCGTCTGGAAGATCATCGTGCTGACGCCCGGATGGCCGTTGGTGTAGCCTTTGTAGGCATAGGATTCGCTGCCCAGCTCGATGTCGGCGATGTCTTTCAGGCGCAGGATCGTGCCGTCGGATTTCGCCAGGATCACGATCTCACCGAACTCTTCGGGCGTCTGGTGACGCCCGCGGTATTTCATCGTGTATTGGAACGTGTTCTGCGAGTTCTCGCCCAGCGTACCGGTCGCCGACTCGATGTTCTGCTCGGCAAGCGCGGCCGTCACGTCCGACGGAATGAGCTTGTACTGGGCCATGATGTCGGGTTTCAGCCAGACGCGCATCGAGTAGTCGGCGCCGAGGGTGAATACCTCGCCGACGCCGTGGATACGCTGGATACGCGGCTCGATGTTGATCTTCGAGTAGTTCGCCAGGAAGAATTCGTCGTAGGAGTCGTCGGGGCTGTACAGCGAGAAGATCTTCACCATGGAGGTCTGGCGCTTCATGGTCATGATACCGATCTGCGTGACCTCGGAGGGCAGCTGGCCGGTGGCGCGCGACACCTTGTTCTGTACGTTGACGGCCGCCATGTCGGCGTTGATGCCCTGACGGAAATAGACCGTTACGGAGGCGCTGCCGACGGCTGCGCTCGAAGTCATGTAGGTCATGTCCTCCACGCCGTTGATGGCCTGTTCGAGCGGTACGATGACCGACTTCTGGATCGTCTCGGCGCTGGCGCCCGGATACGAGGCGCGCACCATGACCGTCGGGGGAGCGATGTCCGGATACTGCTCGACGGGCAGCGTCGCAAGGCCGATGATACCGGCGATTACGATTACGATTGATATGACCGACGCCAGTACGGGTCGTTCGATAAAATGTTTGAGTGTCATAGATTATTCCTCCTTTGCGGTTTCAGTTTCCTCGGCAGCTTCGGTTGCGGGAGCCTGCTCGGCCGGAGCAGCCTGTACGGCACCACTTTGTCCCTTCGGTACGATGGGCGTGCCTTCGCGCAGCAGGCCGACGCCTTCGGCTACGATCACGTCGCCCGGCGTGAGTCCCGAACGCACGATGTACTCGCGGCCGTTCGAGAGTTTCTCAACGTCGATGATCGACGAAGATGCCTTGCCGTCCACTACCTTATATACATACACTTTGTCTTGCAGTTCGAACGTCGCGGCCTGCGGAACGGCGATGCAATCCTTGTAGATGCTCGGCAGGATGATGTTGCCTGCGCCGCCGCTGTGCAGCAGTCCGTTCGGGTTGGGGAACGCCGCGCGCAGCGACACGCTGCCCGTCGAGGTGTCGATGACGCCGCTGATCGACTCCACGCGGCCCGGCAGGTCGTAGATCGAACCGTCGCTGAGCTGCAACTGCACGGCCGACATGTTTTTGAGCGTTTCGGCGACCGAGCCGTAGCGGCGCGTGAGGTTCAGCAGCTGGTTTTCGTTCATCGAGAAGTAAACGTACATCTCCGAGTTGTCCGACACGGTGGTCAGCGGCTGCGGGATCGAAGCGCTCACCAGTGCGCCGACACGGTACGGCAGCGTGCCGACCACGCCGTTGGCCGGGGCCTTCACGACCGTATAGGAGAGGTTGTTGGCGGCGTTCACGCGCTGTGCCTCGGCCTGTGCGAGCTGGGCCTTGGCCGTCAGCAGGTTGTTGTTGGCCGTTGACAGGTCGTACTGCGAAACGACGTTCTTGGCGAAAAGTTCTTTCTTGCTGTCATAAGTGAGCTGAGCCGTAGCTACGCCGGCCTTGGCAGCCGCGACGTTGGCTTCGGCGGTTTGCAGGGCGGCTTTGTAGGGCACCTGGTCGATGATGAAAAGGGTCTGGCCTTTCGATACCTGCTGGCCTTCCGTGACGCAGAGTTCCGAGATCGTGCCCGCCACCTGCGGATAGATTGCGATGTCCTGACGGCCGCGGATGCTCGCCGAGTAGTTGCTCTGGATCTCGCGGTCGGTGGTGGCTACGGTCATCACGGCGTATTCGCCGGGACCCATTGCCGTAGGCGCCTGCCCACAGGCGACGGCTGCCATGCAGTATGCCGCTAAGGCAGCCTTCACAAATGTTTGCTTCATAACTTTTCCTTTAACTTTTTGAACTAAAAAACTTTTTCAGGTGCAAAAGTATTCTAAAAACGGTGCCGATATGCCTTTTATTGCGAACAGAATTGGCACTTTTCGGAACAAATTCGGGGGATTTATCGAATAATTCATTATTTTTGTTCGAAAAAAGAAATGATTATGTCTCAGGTGAATCCGATAACTACCACCCCGGAAGAGCAGTTCGTCGTCGGAGAGTCCGATTTCGCCTTCTTCGACAACTACGCATGCCGTATCGAAGGCGGGGCGTTTCTGTTCTGCCGCAGCGGCAGCGCGCAGGCATCCGTCAACCAGTATCAGGGCGAGGTGCGGCGCAATACGATGGTGCTGCTGCTGCCCGGTTCGATTCTGCTGCTCACCGACCGCACGGAGGATTTCAGGGTGACATTCTGCGCTTTTTCGCGCGATCTTTTCGCCGAGGCGGCGTTCCGTCTGGACCCTTCGTTCTTCCGTACCCTGGGCGAGCGGCCGATCTCCTACCCTCCGGCGCGGGTCGTCGAAGGGGCTGCGATCTGGTTCCAGATGGCGGCCTACACCTACCGCGACCGGAACAACGTGTTCCGCAATACGATCATCAAAAACCGTCTGCAAAACGTGCTGCTGGAGAGTTACGACAAGATGCAGCGCTTCGCCGCACGGCAGCCGCGGACGCCCGAGGTCACCACGCGGCAGACCGATCTTTTCCAGCGTTTCGTGGCCCTCGTGCACGAATACTGTTCGCAGGAACGCGAGGTCGCGTTCTATGCCGACAAACTCTGCATATCGACCCGTTACCTCTCGACCATCGTGCGGAGCGTGGCGAGGAGTTCGGCCAAGGAGTTCATCGACCGGGCGGTGATCCTCGAAATCAAGATGATGCTTCAATCGACCGACCTTTCGGTGCAGGAGATCGCCTACCGGCTTCGGTTCTCCGACCAGTCGTATCTGGGGCGCTTTTTCAAGAAGCACACCGGGGAGTCGCCCACCGAGTACCGGAATATGCGGAAATAACGCCCGGGAGGGGTGGAACGTGCTGCGCTTTTGGAATCGGAATTGCAGTGAAATATCAATCCTAAAAAAGTGATGATATGAGCAAGACTGTTGAAATTCTCGGGGAGCAGGCCGGTTATTACCTCTCCCACGTATGCCGCACGATCGACAAGAAGTCGTTGTACCTGCCGGGACCCGACACTGTGGAGCGCATCTGGACGGATTCCGACCGCAACATCCGCACGCTGGGCAGCCTCCGGTGGATTCTCTCGAACGGCCGCCTGGGCGGCACGGGCTATGTCTCGATCCTGCCCGTGGATCAGGGCATCGAGCACTCCGCGGGGGCCTCGTTCGCCCCGAATCCCGCCTATTTCGATCCGGAGAACATCGTGAAGCTGGCTCTCGAGGGCGGCTGCAATGCCGTGGCTTCGACCTTCGGCGTGCTCGGGGCCGTGGCCCGGAAATATGCGCACAGGATACCGTTCATCGTCAAGCTCAACCACAACGAGCTGCTTTCCTATCCCAACTCCTACGACCAGGTCCTGTTCGGCTCGGTGCGCGATGCGTGGAACATGGGCGCCGCGGCCGTCGGGGCTACGATCTATTTCGGTTCGGAGCAGAGCCGCCGGCAGCTGGTCGAGATCGCCCGCGCCTTCGACGAGGCGCATGAACTGGGCATGGCGACGATCCTGTGGTGTTACCTGCGCAACGAGGGATTCAAAAAGGAGGGCGTCGATTACCATGCCTCGGCCGACCTCACGGGGCAGGCCGACCATCTGGGCGTGACGATCAAGGCCGACATCGTGAAGCAGAAACTCCCGTCGAACAACGGCGGCTTCCGGGCCGTCGGCTTCGGCAAGACCGGCGACAAGGTCTACACGGAACTGACCTCCGACCACCCTATCGACCTTTGCCGTTATCAGGTGGCCAACGGCTACATGGGCCGCGTGGGGCTTATCAACTCGGGCGGCGAGTCGCACGGGGAGTCCGATCTGAAAGAGGCGGTCACGACGGCCGTCGTCAACAAGCGCGCCGGCGGCATGGGGCTCATCAGCGGCCGCAAAGCCTTTCAGCGTCCGATGAAGGAGGGCATCGCGCTGCTGCACGCCGTTCAGGACGTTTATCTCGACGACGAGGTGACGATCGCATAATATTGCGGCCGTGGAAAACGTTCTTATACAGTAACCAAACGTGCAATTATGAAAATAACGCTTTTCGGAACACAGCCTTACGACAAGGAGTCTTTCGAGCGCATCCGCGACGCTTACGGATTCGATATATGCTACCACCGCAGCCATCTGAACGCCAATAACGTAGCTCTTGCCAGGGGCTCCGATGCGGTCTGCATCTTCGTCAACGACACGGCCGACGCCGAAACCATCCGCCAGCTGGCCGATCTGAACGTGAAGCTGATCGCGCTGCGCTGTGCGGGCTTCAACAACGTGGACCTGAATGCCGCGGCCCGCTACGGGATTCCCGTGGTGCGGGTTCCGGCCTATTCGCCGCATGCCGTGGCCGAACACGCCGTGGCGCTGATGCTGGCGCTCAACCGCAAGGTCCACCGCGCCTACTGGCGCACGCGCGACGGCAATTTCTCGCTCCACGGCCTGCTGGGATTCGACATGTACGGCAAGACCGCCGGCATCGTCGGCACGGGCAAGATCGCCCGCGAGCTGATCCGCATCCTCAAGGGCTTCGGCATGACGGTCGTGGCTTACGATCCCTACCCCGACCGGCGCTATGCCGCCGAGGCGGGTATTACCTACGTGTCGCTCGACGAGTTGTACAGCCGTGCGGACATCATCTCGCTGCACTGCCCCCTGACCGACCGGACGCGCTACATGATCGGCGACGTGGCCATCTCGCACATGAAGCCGGGCGTGATCCTCATCAACACGGGCCGCGGCCAGCTGATCCACACCGAGGCGCTGATCGACGGGCTGAAGGAGAAGAAGATCGGGGCCGCGGGGCTGGATGTCTACGAGGAGGAGGCCGACTACTTCTACGAGGACACCTCGGACCGGATCATGGACGACGACGTGCTGGCGCGCCTGCTGTCGTTCAACAACGTGATCGTCACCTCGCATCAGGGATTTTTCACACGTGAAGCATTGGATAATATAGCGCATACTACGTTGCAGAATATCAGTGATTTTTCGGAACGCCGGGAGCTGGTGAACGAGGTGCGCGCCGAACCCGAAAACGCAGTCGTAAAATAGCCATGAAAAAGATCGTTTTGCTCCGCCACGGCGAGAGCGTATGGAACAGGGAGAACCGGTTCACGGGGTGGACCGATGTGGATTTGAGCGAAAAGGGCGTCGCCGAGGCGGTGAAAGCCGGGGAGACGCTCCGCAAGGAGGGGTTTCATTTCGGATGCGCCTATACCTCTTATTTGAAACGGGCCGTGAAGACCCTCGATGTCGTGCTCGATCGGATGGATCTGGACTGGATTCCGGTGACGAAGACGTGGCGGCTCAACGAGAAGCACTACGGCATGTTGCAGGGGCTGAACAAGCGCGAGACGGCCGAGAAGTACGGCGACGAGCAGGTGCATGTCTGGCGCCGCAGCTACGACGTGGCTCCCGCGCCCTTGGCCGAGGACGATTCGCGCAATCCGCGCCTCGATCCCCGTTACGCAGGGATTCCCGATGCCGAACTGCCCCGCACCGAGTCGCTCCGCGACACCGTGGCCCGCACGATGCCCTATTGGGAGTGCGAGATACTCCCGGCGCTGGCCCGTTACGATCAGGTGCTGGTCGTGGCCCACGGCAACAGCCTGCGCGGCATCATCAAGAACCTGAAAGGCATTTCGGACGAGGCCATCTCGGAGTTCAACCTCCCGACGGCCGTGCCCTACGTCTTCGAGTTCGACGAGGGGCTGGGCTATGTGAAGGACTATTTCCTGGGCGATCCCGCCGAGATCGCCAAACTGATGGAGGCCGTCGCCAATCAGGGCAAGGCGTAAGACGCCCCTTTTAGGGACACTTGTCGGTTCGGTCGCTTTCGAGCCGGTTTCCTGCTCCCGCCCGCTCTCTGAGCGGGCTTTTTTGTGCCGCTCTTCGAATCGGCGTCTTACGCCGACGGCCCGAAATGTGTAAAATTGGTATGCCGAACCGTAATCCGGGTACGTATTTATTGCGCGAACCACCCTATTTTTGCATCGTGAACCCGCCGACGGGCGGACGGAACGAACCTGATAAAAACAGAAACGATATGTATTTGGAGAAAATCGACTCCCCGGCAGATGTGAAACGGCTTTCCGTCGGGGAACTCACCCTGCTGAGCGGTGAGATCCGTGAAGCGCTGCTGCACAAGGTCAGCGCGCACGGCGGGCACTTCGGGCCCAATCTGGGCATGGTAGAGGCGACCGTGGCCCTGCACTATGTTTTCGATTCGCCGAAAGACAAGCTCGTCTTCGACGTTTCGCACCAGAGTTACGTGCACAAGATGCTGACCGGACGCCGCCGGGCGTTCCTCGATCCTGCGGAATACGACGGGGTTTCGGGTTATTCCGAACCGTCGGAGAGCGAACACGACCACTTCGTCATCGGCCACACCTCCACGTCGGTCAGTCTGGCGGGCGGACTGGCCAAGGCCCGCGACTTGCAGGGCGGCGAAGGGAATGTCGTGGCCGTCATCGGCGACGGATCGCTGAGCGGAGGCGAGGCGTTCGAGGGGCTGGACTACGCTGCCGAACTGGGCACGAATTTCATCGTCGTCGTGAACGACAACCAGATGTCCATTGCCGAGAATCACGGCGGGCTTTACGGCAATCTGCAAGAGCTGCGCGAAAGCGGCGGAAACTGCGCCTGCAACTTCTTCCGGGCGATGGGCTTCGATTATCGCTATGTCGCCGACGGCAACGACGTGGAGGCTCTGATCGGGGCGTTCTCCGCCGTGAAGGATACGGCTCATCCCGTCGTCGTGCATATCAATACGCTGAAAGGCAAGGGATACGCCCGTGCCGAGCAGGACCGGGAGACCTACCATTGGCGGGCGCCGTTCGACCTGGCGACGGGCGAACCGACGGCTCCGGCCGGAGCGGAGGGGTACGACGCGCTGACGGCGCGCTATCTGCTCGAACGGATGAAGCAGGACCCGCGCGTGGTGGCCATTACGTCGGGAACCCCTTCGGTGATGGGCTTCACGCCGGAGCGCCGCCGGGAGGCCGGGGCGCAGTTCGTGGATGTCGGCATCGCCGAGGAGCATGCCGTGGCACTGGCCTCCGGAATTGCCAAGGGCGGCGGCAAACCCGTCTACGGGGTTTACAGCACGTTCATTCAGCGGGCGTACGACCAGCTTTCGCAGGACCTTTGCATCAACGGCAATCCGGCCGTGCTGCTGGTTTTCTGGGGCTCGCTGACGGCGATGAACGACGTTACGCACCTCTGTTTCTTCGACATTCCGCTGCTGGGGAACATTCCGAATCTGGTCTATCTGGCTCCGACCTGCCGGGAGGAGTATTTCGCCATGTTGGATTGGAGCATGCGCCAGACGGAGCACCCCGTGGCCATCCGCGTTCCGGCCGCGGAGGTTTCCTCGCGCGAGGGGTTCGTCGCGGCGGATTACGGCGAGCTGAACCGCTACGAGGTCGTCCGTCGGGGAAGCGGCGTGGCCGTCGTGGCGCTGGGTTCCTTCTTCGGGCTCGGCGAGGAGGTTGCGGAGCTGCTGAAAGAGCGGACGGGAATCGAAGCCACGCTGATCAATCCGCGCTACATTACCGGCATCGACGAAGCGCTGCTGTCGGAACTGAAAGCCGATCACCGGCTGGTGGTGACGCTGGAAGACGGCGTGCTGGACGGCGGTTTCGGCGAGAAGATCGCACGCTTCTACGGCACGTCGGAGATGAAGGTGCTCAACTGCGGGGCCCGGAAGGAGTTCGCAGACCGCTTCGATCCCGAAGAGTTCCTGCGCGAAAACCGGCTCACGCCCGGACAGATCGTAGAGGATGTCGTCACAGTCATGAATTGAGCTATGAAACGGAAATTATGGATTTTAACCGTGTTCGGTGTCGTGTCCGTCCTGGCGGCGGGCACGCTGCCGGCACAAGAGAGACGTATGGAAAACGAAAAGACTTTTCAACAGATGTTTCCGCAGGGCGAACCGCTTCCGGAACAGTTTTCGAAGTATTTTACCGGGCAGGCCTGGCTGGCCCGCCTGACGACGGACGTGGCGCTGAACGTCCCCGTGTCGAACGTCACCTTCTCGCCCGGATGCCGCAACAACTGGCACAGCCATACGGGCGGTCAGCTTCTGATCGCCGTCGGCGGACGGGGCTACTATCAGGAAAAGGGCCGGCCGGCCCGGGAGCTGCTGCCGGGCGACGTGGTGGAGATCGCTCCCGACGTGGTGCACTGGCACGGGGCGGCTCCCGACAGCTGGTTCTCCCATCTGGCCGTCGAGTGCAACCCTGCGACCAATGTGAACACGTGGCTGGAACCCGTCGATGATGCGCAGTATGATGCGGCGACGGCTTCGCGTCCGGTTTTTTCCGAAGGAATTCCGGTGGACGGGGCGAAAGATCCCGAATTATTCGAAATTTTTGATAACTTTGCGCTCGGCGAGGTGCTCGGACACGGCGGCCTCGACGCCCGGACGCGGCTGATGTGCATTCTGGCGTCGAACGTCGCTTCGCAGGGCCGCGCCGCATTCCGGGCGACGCTCGATGCGGCGCTCGGGGCGGGCGTTACGCCCGTTGAGGTGAAAGAGGTTCTTTATCAGGCGGTTCCTTATGTCGGCATGGCGAAGGTCGCCGATTTCATCGGGGCGGCCAACGACGTGTTGGAGGCCCGCGGCGTCGGCCTGCCTCTCGAAGGGCAGTCAACGACGACCCCTGCGGACCGTTTCGAAAAGGGACTGGCCGTGCAGCGGTCGATCTTCGGCGCCGGGCATATCGACGCGATGCGGGAGGCGGCTCCCGAGAATCAGAAGCATATCCAGCAATATTTGTCGGACAACTGCTTCGGGGATTTCCTGACCCGCGGGGGACTGGACGTGAAGACGCGCGAGCTGGTGACCTTCTCGCTGCTCGTGTCGCTCGGCGGCTGCGAACCGCAGGTGAAGGGGCACATCGCCGGCAACGTGAACCTCGGCAACGACAAGGCTGTCCTGCTGGCCGTCGTGACGCAGCTTCTGCCCTACATAGGCTATCCGCGGACGCTGAACGCCATCGGATGCCTGAACGAAGTGCTGCCTGAATGACGAATGACGTGAATAACCTGCATTGACGATATGGCCAGGAAAGTTTTGATAATCTCATCCAGTCCGCGGCGCGGCGGAAATTCCGACCTGCTGTGCGACCGTTTCATGGAGGGAGCCCGCGAGGCGGGTCTCGAAGTCGAGAAGGTGTTTCTCAAAGACCTGAAGATCAATTATTGTACGGGGTGCAACCGCTGCTACAACGGCGAGCATCCCTGCCCCCAGCGGGACGATGCCGCCGGGGTGTTGGAGAAGATGGTCGCCGCGGATGTGATCGTGATGGCCACGCCGGTCTATTTCTACACGGTGTGCGGCCAGATGAAGACGCTGATCGACCGCTGCTGCGCCCGCTATACCGAGATGACCGACAAGGAGTTCTACTTTATCCTGACGGCCGCCGAGGAGAGCATTCCGATGATGGAGCGCACGGTGGAGTGTTTCCGCGGATTCCTCGACTGTCTCGAAGGGCCCGTGGAGCGCGGCGTGGTCTACGGCGTCGGGGCCTGGCACGTCGGGGAGATCGAATCCTCGCCCGCGATGCAGGAGGCGTACGAACTGGGCCTGCGGGCGTGAAAATGCCGTATAACAAACTTAAATAGAGATGCTGCGAAAAATCCGGATCGTTGCGGCGGTCCTCTTCTTTCTGCTGATTACCCTGCTGTTCCTCGACTTTACGGGGACGCTCCATGCGTGGTTCGGGTGGATGGCGAAAATCCAGTTCCTGCCCGCCCTGCTGGCCGTGAACGTCGGCGTGGTGCTGGCGCTCGTGGCGCTGACCCTGCTTTTCGGACGGGTCTATTGTTCGGTCATCTGCCCGCTGGGGGTGATGCAGGACATCGTGTCGTGGTTCGCGGGGCGGCGTAAAAAGCACCGCTACCGCTTCGGCTACTCCCCCGCGCTCACGTGGCTGCGCTGGACGATGCTGGCGGTGTTCGTCGCGGCGATGCTGGCGGGCGTCGGCTGGCTGATCGCCCCGTACAGCGCCTACGGCCGGATCGCATCGAATCTTTTCGCACCGATCTATGCGTGGGGCAACAACGGACTGGCCTGGATCGCCGAGCGGATGGACAGCTACGCTTTCTATTCGGTGGAGGTGTGGATGAAGAGCCTCGGGATGTTCCTCATCGCCGTCGTGACGTTCGCAGGACTCTCCTTCCTCGCCTGGCGCAGCGGACGCACGTGGTGCAACACGGTCTGCCCGGTGGGAACGCTGCTGGGCGTGTTGTCCCGCCGCTCGCTGTTCCGGCCGCGTTTCGACGTGTCGAAATGCAACGGCTGCAAACTCTGCGCCCGCAGCTGCAAGGCGTCGTGCATCGACCCGGCGAACCATACGATCGATTACAGCCGTTGCGTGGCTTGCATGGATTGTCTCGAATCCTGTCATCAGGGGGCTATCACCTATACCCTGCGGCGGCCGGAACGGCCGTCGGCTTCCCCTGCCGGGGAGCCTCGGACCGACGCTTCGCGGCGCCGGTTCTTCGGTGTGCTGGGGCTCTTCGCCTACACCGTCCTGCGTGCGCAGGAGAAGAAGGTCGATGGCGGACTGGCCGTGATCGAGGAGAAGAAGATCCCGGACCGTGCCGTGCCGATCCTGCCTCCGGGAGCGCAGAATCTGCGCCGCTTCACGACGCATTGCACCTCGTGCCAGTTGTGCGTGTCGGCCTGCCCGAATCAGGTGCTGCGTCCTTCGGGGCGGCTGTCGATGCTGATGAAGCCCGAGATGTCGTATGAGCGCGGCTATTGCCGTCCGGAGTGCGCCCGCTGTGCCGAGGTGTGTCCTACGGACGCCATCCGCCTCGCGGACCTCGCGGAGAAGTCGGCGACGCAGATAGGCCATGCGGTGTGGATCGCCGAAAACTGCGTGGTCAACACCGACGGCGTGCACTGCAACAACTGTTCCCGCCATTGTCCCGCGGGGGCGATCAAGATGGTGCCCCGCGATCCCAGCGATCCGCAGTCGCCGCGCATTCCGGCCGTGCTCGAAGAGCGTTGCATCGGCTGCGGAGCCTGCGAGAACCTCTGCCCGGCGCGTCCGTTCAGCGCAATCTATGTCGAAGGCCACCAACGTCAGCGAATCATCTAAAAAGCGAAGAGATGGAGAAGAAAAAGATAGACCGCCGCGAGTTTCTGAAACTCTTCGGTGCCGGGGCCGCCGCCGCGACCGCGGGGATTTACGGCTGCGGAAAGCGGGCCCCGGGGGCTGCCGCCGCTGTCGGTGAAGTCCCGACCGACCGGATGACCTTCCGGACGACGCCGGCGACCGGCGACCGGGTGTCGCTGCTGGGATACGGCTGCATGCGCTGGCCGCTGCTGGAGACGCCTGCGGCCGATGGGAATCCGATCGACCAGGAGGCCGTCAACGAACTGGTCGATTATGCCGTTGCCCACGGGGTCAACTATTTCGACACGGCGCCCGTCTACGTGCAGGGATTTTCCGAAAAATCCACGGGCATCGCCCTCAAACGCCATCCGCGCGAGAAGGTGTTCGTCGCCACGAAGATGTCCAATTTCTCGAATTTCACACGCGAAAATTCGTTGGCCATGTACCGCCGGTCGATGGCCGAATTGCAGGTCGATTATCTGGACTACTACCTGCTACACTCGGTGGGCGGCGGCAAAGGCGTGGAGACCTTCAACGAGCGGTTCATCGACAACGGCGTGCTCGACTTTCTCCTGCGCGAACGCGAGGCGGGGCGCATCCGCAACCTCGGGTGGTCGTTCCACGGCGACCGGAAGGTCTTCGACCACCTGCTGGCGATGCATGACCGGGGCGAGGCCGTGTGGGACTTCGTGCAGATACAGATGAACTACGTCGATTGGAAGCATGCCGGGGGCCGCAACGTCAATGCCGACTACCTGTACGGCGAGTTGGAGAAGCGCGGCATTCCGGCCGTGATCATGGAGCCGCTGCTGGGCGGCCGTCTCTCGCGGCTGAACGACCATCTGAGCGAACGGCTCAAAGAACGCCGTCCGACGCAGAGCACCGCTTCGTGGGCGTTCCGCTTTGCGGGTTCCTACCCCGGGGTGCTGACCGTGCTGAGCGGCATGACCTACATGGAGCATTTGCAGGACAATATCCGCACCTATTCGCCGCTCGAACCCTGCACCGACGACGAACTGGCGCTGCTGGAGGACACGGCGCAGGTGATGCTGAAATACCCCACCGTGCCCTGCACCGAGTGTCAGTACTGCATGCCCTGTCCCTACGGACTGGACATTCCGGGGATTTTCGCCCACTACAACCGCTGTGTGAACGAGGGCAATGTCCCGAAAGACCGGCAGGACCCCGCTTACCGGAAGGCCCGCCGGGCCTTCCTCGTCGGCTACGACCGCTCGGTGCCGAAGCTCCGGCAGGCGAGCCATTGCATCGGCTGCGACCAATGCGTGTCGCACTGCCCGCAGTCGATCAAAATCCCGCAGCAGCTGCGCCGCATCGACCGTTTCGTCGAGCAGCTCAAACGGGGAACTCTCTGACGCCCCGCATACGGCCCCTCCCCTCGGAGGGGCTTTTTTTACCAAATGTTAATTTTTGCCCGGCCGCAAGCGCGTATCTTTGCACTCCGAAAAACGAGCCTTATGAAAGACAGTATTGATTTCGGCAGCATGGACATTCCGAAATTGTTCCGCAAACTGCTGATTCCTACCGTGCTGGGGATGATTTTCTCGGCCGTATTCGTCATCACGGACGGGATTTTCGTGGGCCGCGGCATCGGCAGCGACGCCCTGGCCGCGGTCAACATCACCGCCCCGCTGTTCCTCATCAGCACAGGCGTCGGACTGATGTTCGGCGTCGGGGCCTCGGTCGTGGCCTCGATCCACCTCTCGCAGGGGAAAGTCAAGGTCGCGCGTATCAACGTGACGCAGGCCGTGGTGGTTTCGTCGCTGCTGCTGGCGACATACAGCTTCCTCATTACCTGGTACGCTCCCGCAGTTGCCCGGCTGCTGGGCAGCTCGGACCGCCTGCTGCCGCTGGCCGTGGAGTACATGCACTGGTTCGCGCCTTTCCTGCCTTTCAGCGCCCTGCTCAGCTCGGGGATGTTTTTCATCCGTCTCGACGGGTCGCCCAATTACGCCATGCTTTGCAACGCCGTTCCGGCGGTCATCAATATCGCGCTGGACTACGTGTTCATCTTCATCTTCGGCTGGGGGATGACGGGCGCCGCGCTGGCTACGAGCCTGGGCTATATCGTGGGTGCGGGGATGATCCTCGTCTATCTGAGCGGCCGCCGGCGGGTCGTGCGTTTCTGCCGTGTGAAACTGAGCCGCAAAAGCATGCGCCTGACCTTGCGCAATGTGGAGTACATGTGCCGGCTGGGGCTCTCGACCTTCCTGTGCGAAGGAGCCATTGCGACGATGATGTTCGCCGGGAACTACGTCTTTATCCGCTATCTGGGCGAGGACGGCGTGGCGGCGTTCAGCATCGCCTGTTACTTCTTTCCGATTATCTTCATGGTCTACAATGCCATCGGCCAGTCGGCACAGCCGATCCTGAGCTACAATTTCGGCGCGGGCAACGACGCGCGTGTGCGCAAGGCGTTCCGGCTGGCGCTGATGACGGCCCTGACGGCCGGACTGGGTTTCTTCGGCGTGACGGCGCTTTTCAGCCGCGAAATCGTGGCCATGTTCATCGACAGCGCCTGCCCCGCTTACGACATCGCCGTCCGGGGGCTTCCGCTGTTCGCGTCGGGATTCGTCTTTTTTGCCGTGAACATCGTGGCGATCAGTTATTTCCAGAGCGTCGAGCGGGCGCGTCCGGCCATGTTGGTCACCCTCCTGCGCGGATTCGTCTTCATGGTGCTCTGCTTCTTCGGACTGCCCCTGCTGCTGGATGTCGAGGGCATCTGGCTGGCCGTGCCGCTGGCCGAGGTGCTTACCTTCGGGGTCGTCATGGCGATCTACTATCGGACCCGCTTGAAAAGCAGGTTTTAGAGGGGTGCAGGATGGCTTGCGGCTGAAAAGGGGCCGGTTGTTCGATTTTGTGCTATCTTTGTCTTCTCAAATCTGTAAGGCATGGAGGCTTTTATCGAAAAATTCAGCCGGAAATACAACCTTCCCACTGAGGAGTGCCGGCGGCTCGTGGAACGGATGGAGCGACGGACCTTCCGGAAGGGCGAATGTGTGGTCCGCGAGGGCGAACGCAATTCCGATTTCTACGTCGTGAGCCGCGGCATCTGGCTGGGCCGCTACTGCAACGACGGCGCAGATGTTTCGGTGTGGTTCGCCGGCGAGGGCGAGGCGCTTTTTTCGACGTGGGGATATGTCGGCAATGCCCCTTCGCAGATCACCATCGAGGCGATGTGCGACGCCGAGCTGTACGGCATCGCCAAAGCCGATCTGGAGGAGTTTTTCGCCTCGTCGGTCGGGGCGGCCAATTTCGGACGGCGGCTCTTCGAGGAGCAGTTTATGGCGCTTGAAAACTGGATTCTTTCGGGTGGGGCCCCGCGGGCCGAGGAGCGTTACCGGACGCTGATGGCCGAGAGCCCCGAACTGTTGCAGGTCGTGCCGCTGAAACACATCGCCTCCTACCTCTGGATCACGCCGCAGTCGCTGAGCCGCATCCGGGCCAAACTGGGGAAGAAAAAAGGCTGACCGTCGGGGTCAGCCTTTCTTTTCGCGCTCCGGGGTATCCCATCCGCCGCCGAGGGCCTTGTAGAGCCCGACCAGCGCCAGATGTTCGTTGCGCACGGCCTTGCTCTCCTCGACCTGCGCGTCGAAGAATTTCCGCTGGGCGTCGAGTACGTCGATGTAGCGGATCACCCCGTTTATGTACTGCAACTTGGCCAGCACGACATACTGCCGGGCCGCCTCTTTGAGGTTGAATTTCAGTTCGGCGGTCCTGCGCATGTTGCGATAGGCGACCACGGCGTCGTTGACCTCCCGGAAGACCTCCAGCACCTTTTGTTCGTAAGCCAGCCGCGCCTGGTCGTAGGCCGCCAGTGCCGCGCGGTATTTCGCCCGTTTCGATCCGAAGGCGAACAGCGGCGCCGTGAGGTTGCCGACGGCATAGGAGAACGGGGATTCGATGAGCCCTTTGAGGGCGTCGTTTTCGAGTCCTCCCGTCAGCGAGATCGTCAGCCGCGGGAACCGGTCGGCATAGGCCATGCCGGCCGCCGCCATTGCGGCTTTCAGATTCTGCTCGGCCTGCCGCACGTCGGGACGGCGCTGCAACAGCGTCGAGGGCACTCCTATGGCCAGCGAGTCGGGCATCGTGACATTCAGGTTCATCTTGCTGCGCGACACGCGGGCGGGATAGCCTCCCGCGAGCACCGAGATCTGGTTCTCTTTTTGGGCGATTTTCAGTTCGAGGTCGGGAATCAGCGCCGAGGCGCTCGCCAGCTCGACTTTCGCTTGCTGGTAGGCCGTCTCGGAGGTCAGGCCGCCTTCGAAACGCAGCCGGGCCTGCCGCATGCTCTCCTCGCGGGTCTCCACCGTGCGGCGCACCACGTCCAGTTCGTGATCCAGCGCCGTCAGCTCGAAATAGGCCGTGGCCACCTCGGCGACGAGCGTCATTTGCATGGCCCGGGCCGCCTCGACCGAGGCGAGATATTCCGCCGCGCCCTTGCGTTTGGCCCACCGCAGGTTGCCCCACAGGTCGGCTTCCCAGCTCAGGGTCGCCTTGACGCTGAATTCAGCGTCGCTCTTGTGGGCCTCGCCGTAATAGTCGTTGGTCTCGTTGTCGGCGAGCACCAACCCTCCGAGCGACGGCAGCCGGGCCGCCTTGCTTACCCGGTAGAGCTCCTCCAGCTGGCGGATGCGCGCTTCGGCGGACTGCATGTTGCGGTTGCGGTCGAGCGTGCGGCCGATCAGCCGGCAGAGCGTCGTGTCGGTGTAGACCTCCCACCAGGCCATGTCGCCGATGGTCAGCGAATCGGTGCGTCCGGCGACGATCTCGGCGGGGAGGTTCAGTTCCGGGGCCGGGCATTTCTTCTGCACGGAGCAACCTCCCGCCAGAGTCAGCAGCAGGGCTCCGAAGATATATAAAGTGCTTCGTTTCATCGCGTACTCCATTTTTCCTTCAGTTTATACACCCAGACGAAGAACAGCGGCACGAAGACGATGCCGACGGTGATGGCCACCAGCATGCCGAAGAAGACGCCCGTGCCGATGCCCTGCCGGCTGGCCGATCCGGGACCGCTGGCGAAGACCAGCGGCAGCATGCCGAGGATGAAGGCCAGCGAAGTCATGACGATGGGCCGGAAGCGCAGGCGTGCGGCCAGAATGACGGCCGTGAGGATGTCGCGGCCCTTTTCGACCTCGTCCTTGGCGAACTCGACGATCAGGATGGCGTTCTTGGCCACCAGCCCCACCAGCATCACCAGTCCGATCTGGAAGTAGATGTTGTTCTCCAGTCCGCAGGCCCAGTTGCCCAGATAGGCGCCGATGCCTGCGATCGGCAGCGAGAGGATCACCGCCACGGGGATCAGCCAGCTTTCGTACTGCGCCGCGAGGAACAGGAAGACGAAGAGGAAAGCCAGCGCCAGCACGTACCCCGTCTGGCCGCTGACGTGCTTTTCCTGATAGGAAAGGCCGCTCCACTCGACGCCGATCGACTGCGGCAGGTGGCGGCGGGCGATCTGTTCGAGGATGGCCATAGCCTGCCCCGAGCTGTATCCCTGCGCCGCCTCGCCCGAGACGGTCGCCGCGTTGAACATGTTGAAACGCCGGATGGTGCCCGGTCCTGTGGTGTAGGAGGTCGTACCGAGGGCCGTGATGGGGATCATCGCCTTGTCGGCGCCCCGCACGAAGAAGAGACCCAGATTCTCCCGCTGGGCCCGGTACGGGGCTTCGGCCTGGATGTAGACGCGGTAGATGCGGTTGAACATGTTGAAGTCATTGACGTAGACCGATCCGGTGAAGGTCTTCATCGTCGAGAAGATGTCGGCCATCGGAACGCCGAGCATCTGGGCCTTGTCGCGGTCCACGTCGAAATAGAGCTGCGGGATGTCGCTCTGCATCGACGACGAGAGGCCCGTCAGCTCCTTGCGCTTCGATGCGTAGTGCAGTAGCGTGTCCACGGCCCGCTGGAGGTCGCCGTACGAGGCGTTGCCGCGGGCTTCGAGCACCATTTCGAAACCGCCCGAGGCGCCCAGTCCCGGAATGACGGGCGGCGTCGAGAGGTAGACCTTGCTTTCGGGATAACGGCGCATCTCCTCGCGGATGTCGTTCATCAGCCGGCGGATGTCCGAATTTTTGCGCTCCTCCCACGGTTTGAGGATCACCGTCAGCTGGCTGCGCGACTGGTTGGTGCCCACGCGGGGGCTCGATCCGGTGACGTTGAGCACGTATTCCACCTCTTCGAGCGACATCAGGTACTCCATAGCGCGGTCCGTCACGCGGCGCGTACGTTCGAGCGTGGCCCCTTCCGGAAGTTCCAGTTCGACGGTGAAATAGCCCTGGTCCTCCTGCGGCATGAAGCTCTGGGGAACGATCCGGTTGAGCACCCACAGCGCCGCGAGCGTCAGCCCGAAGAGCGCCAGCATGCGTTTCGAATGGTGCACGCCGCCGCGGATCATCCGTTCGTAGAACTTCGTTCCGTTGGCCAGCCAGATGTTGATGCGGCGGAAAAGGCGGTTTTTCTTCTTGCCCGGATCGGGGCGCAGGATCAGGGCGCAGAGGGCCGGCGAAAGCGTCAGGGCCACGAACGTCGAGATCAGCACCGAAACGGCGATGGTGATGGTGAACTGGCGGTAGAGCTGGCCGGTGATGCCCGAGAGGAAGCTCACGGGAACGAACACGGCGCACAGCACCAGCGACGTGGCGACGATGGCGCTGCCCAGTCCGCTCATGGCTTTCTTCGTGGCTTCGTACGGGGAGAGCCCCTCTTCGTCCATCGTGCGTTCCACGGCTTCGACGACCACGATGGCGTCGTCCACGACGATGCCGATGGCGAGGATAAGTCCCAGCAAAGTCATCATGTTGAGCGAGAATCCGAAAGCCAGCATCACGCCGAACGTACCGATCAGCGAGATCGGCACGGCGATCGTCGGGATGAGCGTCGCGCGCCAGTTTTGCAGCGAGAGGAAGACCACGAGGATCACCAGCAGCAAGGCTTCGAACAATGTGTGGTAGACCTCCTTGATCGACTGCGAGATGTAGGAGGTCATGTCGAACGGAATCTTGTAGGAGATGCCCTCGGGGAAGCTGCGGCTGATCTCCTCCATCGTCTCGCGCACCGAGTGCGCCACCTCCATGGCGTTGGCGCCCGGCAGCATGTTGATATTCATCACGGCCGCATTGCCGCCGTTGATGCCGCTCTCGGTGCTGTACGACGAGGCTTCGAGCGAGATGCGGGCCACGTCCCTGAGGCGGATGAGCGATCCGTCGGGGTTGGCGCGGATGACGATCTCCTCGAACTCGCGGACCGACGAAAGGCGTCCGCGGGCGGTGATCGGGATCGTGACATCGAGGTCCGTGATGGGCTGCTGGCCCAGTACGCCCGCCGCCGATTCGCGGTTCTGGTCTTTGAGTGCCTTTTGCAGGTCCTGGACCGTCAGTCCGAGGTTGGCCAGCCGGTCGGGCTGCACCCAGATCTGCATGGCGTAGTAGCGGCTGCCGACGTTCGAGACGCTGCCGACCCCCTTCACGCGGCGCAGCATGTCCAGCACGTTGAGCGTGGCGTAGTTCGAAAGGTATATCTCGTCGAACTTGGGGTCGTTCGACAGCAGCGTGATGGTCATCAGGCGGCTCGAAGCCTGCTTCTCGACCGAAATGCCGTTCTGGATGACTTCGGCCGGAAGACGCGCCTCGGCCTGCTTCACGCGGTTCTGAATCTCGACGGCCGCCAGGTCGGCGTCCGTGTCGATGTCGAACGTGACGGTGGCGGAGAAACCGCCCGAGTTGCTGCTCGTCGATTCCATGTAGAGCATGCCGGGCGTTCCGTTGAGTTCCTGTTCGATGGGCGTGGCGACGGCCTGCGTCACGGTCTGGGCGCTGGCGCCGGGATACGATGCCGAAACCTTCACCACCGGGGGCACGATGCGCGGATACTGGTCCACGGGCAGCAATACCAGTCCCAGCAGGCCGACGATGACGATGACGATGGAGAGAACGGTCGAGAATACGGGCCGGTCGATAAAGAAATCCGATTTCATGGCTCGCTATTTTTCAGACGCCTCCGTCTCGGTTACGCGACTCTTTGCAGGGGCCGGCACGGGGTCCACCTTGTCGCCGTGGGTGAGCTTGTGGAAGCCCTCCACGACGATCTTCTCGCCGGGAACGACGCCCCGTTCGACGATCACCCGGTTATCGACCTCGGGGCCGAGTTCGATCATGCGGCGCTCGGCGATGCTGTCGGGCCGTATGACGAAGACATAGGCGCCGCCCTTCTCGATGACGACGGATTTGGTCGGAACGACCGTGGCGTCTTCGCGTACGTCCAGCAGCAGGCGCACCTTGGTGATCTGCCCCGGAAGCAGGATGCGGTCGGGGTTGGCCATCTCGGCCCGCACGGAGAAGGTTCCCGTTTCGGGATCTACCTGCGGATCGGCGAAGTCCACGAGCCCGCGCAGCGGATACTGCGTGTTGTCGGCCAGCGTGATGGTGATGTAGGGGTCCCACTTGCGCGTGGAGTCCTTCTGGCCCAGGTTGACGTTGCGGGCCCTGCTTTTGAGGTAGTCGAGACCCGTCATGCTGAAATCCACGCGCACGGTGTCGCTCTTGACCACCGTCGCCAGCAGCGATTTGCCGTTGGGACCCACGAGCGTCCCGATGTCCACGCTGCGCTCGGAGATGTAGCCCGAGATCGGCGAACTGACGGTGGTGTAGCTCAGGGCCGTTTCGGTCTGCGTGAGGTCGGCCTCGCTCATCGCCACGGCCGCCGTGGCGCTTTCGTAGGAAGCGATGGCGTTGTCGAGGTCCAGTTGGCTCGCGGCGTTCTGTTCGTAGAGCGGACGGATGCGCTGCAAGTCGCGCTCGGCTTTGAGGGCCATGGCCTTGTCCTTGTTCAGCTGGGCGCGGGCCTTGTTGGCGTGCGCCCGATAGAGTTTGGGGTCGATGATGAACAGAGGCTGTCCCTTGCGGACATAGGTGCCCTCTTCGAACATCATCTTTTCGAGGAAGCCCTCGACGCGGGCGCGGATTTCGACGAACTGCTGGGCGCGGATGCGTCCGACGTATTCGCCGTAAAGTTCTATATCGTCGGTCTGGACGGGTTCGACCTCGACCACCGGCCAGACGGGTTTTGCGGGCTCGGGACGCAGCCACCACCACAGCCCTCCGGCCGCCACGACGGCGGCTCCGCCGAGGATGATCCAGGTGCGTCTGGAAAAGCGGCGGACCCTGCCGCCTGCCTCTTTGCCCAGTTCCAGCGTGCGGCGTCCTGTCAGGAGTGCCTGCTGTCTGATTTTATCACGGGATATTTTCATTGCTTGACATCGTGTGTATTGATTGCCTGGTTCGGATGTCCGGTATTTGGATTGCAAAATTAGGATTTTTTGTCAATCTGCCTCTCCTCCCGGTGCAAATCGGGCGAATATGATGCCGAAATGCCTGTTTTTGTTAAGAAAAGGTGTAATTACGGTAATAAAATCCGGAATCCGTATACCGAAAGACCGGAAAAACGGGTTTATATTTGTACATTGTCAAAACGCTATTACGAATGTTCCGCCGAAAAACAAAACGTGTCATGCTTCTGCTTCTCGGAATCGTCTGTCTGCTGGCCGCTGCGGTCGCGCTCTTCATCCATCGACCTTTGTTCGGACGGCTGCCCCGCGGGGAGCGGCTGGCCCGGATCGAACGCTCGCCCAACTACCGCGACGGGCAGTTCCGCAACCGGGAGCGCACACCGCAGATCACCGCGGACCGGGGACGTGTGCGGACCATGCTGGGATTCCTGTTCCGTTCGACGGAGAACCTGCGTCCGGCGGTGCCCGTGGCTGCCGTCAGGACCGATTTGCGGGAGCTCGACCCCGCGCGGGAGCAGCTGGTCTGGTTCGGACACTCCTCCTACCTGATCTTTTCAGGCGGGCGGCGGATTCTCGTGGACCCGGTTTTCCGGAGCGCCGCTCCGCTGGGGTTTCTGAACAGGGCCTTTCCGGGCAGCGACCTCTACCGCCCGGAGGATATGCCTGCGATAGATCTGCTCGTCATCACCCACGACCATTGGGACCACCTCGATTACCGTACGGTCCGCGAACTGAAAGACCGCATCGGAAAGGTCGTCTGTCCGCTGGGTGTCGGCGAACATTTCGAACGCTGGGGATTCGCTCCGGAGCGGATCGTCGAACTGGACTGGGACGAGGACGCCAGTCCCGTGGAGGGAGTCCGGGTCTTCTGCCTGACATCGCGTCACTTCTCGGGCCGGGGACTGAATCCCAATAAGTCGCTGTGGGCCTCTTTCCTGCTGGAGACCTCTGCGCGGAAGATTTATATCGGCGGCGACGGCGGTTACGGAAGCCATTTCGCGCAGATCGGAGAGCGCTTCCCGGAGATCGACCTCGCCGTTCTCGAAAACGGGCAGTACGATGCCGACTGGCGCTATATACATACGCTGCCCGATCAGCTGCCGCAGGCCGCGGCCGACCTGGGAGCCCGGAAGGTGCTGACGGTCCACCATTCGAAATACGCTCTGGCGCGGCATCCGTGGGACGAGCCGCTGAGGACCGCTGCGGCGATGGCCGGGCACGAGCCGCCCGCGGTTCTGCAACCCGTCATCGGGGAGGTCGTCGGACTCTGACGAGAAAAAGAGAAGCCGCCGGAATTTCCGGCGGCTTCTCCGTCTCATGCCAGCAGGCGTTTGCGCTTGCAGAAGCGTTCGCACTGCCGGGCGATGTCGTATCCCAGCATGGCGCCGAGCATGAAATCCTCCTCGGGCGTCAGTTCGTTGAGCGGCTTGTGGACGAAAGTCCGCACCGCATTCAGACACAGCCGGTTGCCGAAATATAGGTTGACCTTGCTGTCTGTGACGGGCTGGGTGAGGTGTTCGATCCCCAGCCGGTCGAGCCGTTCGCAGACCAGCACGGCGCACGTGCGGCACATCGTACACAGCACCAGACTGCGCACACCCTTCTGAAACTCGTAGATGTGGTGCATGAAGAGTTTCATCGAACCGTGGCGGCTGAAATCCTCGGCACTCATCGTCAGACGTTTCTGAGGTTCTCACACCAGGCGGCGAGGCGGGCGTCGGTCTTGCCCGGGTCGCTCTCGTCGATGGCCAGTCCGACGAACCGGCCGTCGCTGCACACCAGCGAGTCGGTGACGTCGTAGCCTTCGGGCGTATAGGAGCCGACGAACGTGCAGCCCGTGTCCTGCAATCCTTCGTAGATCAGCCCGATAGCGTCGCAGAAGGTGTCGGGATAGGAGCCGCTGTCGCCGCAGCCGAACAGGGCGACTTTCTTGCCGGCGAGGTCCTTGGCTTTCAGGGCGTCGAGGAAAGGATACCAGTCGTCTTGCAGTTCGCCGCTGCCCCATGTCGAGGAACCCAGCACCAGTAGGTCGTATTTGTTCGCCTCGTCGGCCGAGGCGTCCGCCACGTTGTGAACATCGGCGGACGCTACGCCGAGCTGTTTGGCAATGTCCTGTGCGACGGCCTCCGTCGTGCCAGTCGTACTTCCGTAAAAAATTCCAGTCATCTCTTTCGTTTTTTTGGTTTTTCGCAAAGTAACGACATTCTCCGGCGCGGGGCAATACCTATTTTTCGGGGTTTTCGGAGTGTCCGGATACCGTTATTAAGCGATGCGACGGACGGCGGAAGCGGCGGCGGCTATCGGACGGGAGCGAGTACGGCGACGAATCCGCCTCCGGGTGCGAGGTGGATCTTCAGGGGTTCGGCGGCGTCGATACGGATCGTTTCGCGCTTGTAGTCCGAGGCTTTCCGGTCGGCGTTCACGCCGTCGCGGAAGATCGTCGCCTCGACCGTGCCGCCGATGCCCAGCGGCGCGAGATCGACCTCCACGTCGCGCGGCGTCCAGTCCGTGATGGCGCCGACGTACCACGTATCTCCGCTGCGGCGCGCCGTGACGATGTACTCGCCCATGCGTCCGCCGAGAATGCGCGTTTCGTCCCACACGGTCGGAATCGCGGCGATGAACTCCGTGCATTCCGCCTCGCGCAGGTAGTTCGTCGGCGAGTCGCACAGCATGTTCAGCGGCGAGTCGAGCACGACGTACAACGCCAGCTGGTGGCAGCGCGTGCCCTGGCTCATCGGCTCCGAGTTGACGGGACGGTAGTTCTTCCGTGTGGCGTTGCGCATGGCCCCCTGGGTGTAGTCCATCGGGCCTGCGGCCTGACGGATGAATGGGATCGTCGCGTCGTACTTCATCTGATCCACCGATTCGGGGCTCCACTTCATCTGCTCCAGACCGTGCACGCCCTCGAAGTTCAGCACATTGGGCCACGTGCGGTTCAGACCCGCGGGTTTGTGCGTGCCGTGCAGGTCGAGAATCAGTCCGTATCGGGCCGCCGTCTCCGCCGCGCGGTGGTTGAAGGCGGTCATCTGCTGGTCGTCGCGGTCCATGAAATCGACCTTGAAGCCCTTGACGCCCATCTCCGAATAGTGTTTGCAGACATTCTCCATGTCGCGGTCGAAGGCCCAGTAGCCGGCCCAGAGGATGATGCCCACGCCTTTCTGCCGTCCGTACTCCACGATCGCCGGCAGGTCGATCGCCGGGACTATCTGCATCAGGTCGGCCTTTTTGTTTACGGCCCACCCTTCGTCGAGAATCACGTATTCGATACCCTTCGCGGCCGCGAAGTCGATGTAATATTTATAGGTCTCGGTGTTGATTCCCGCCCGGAAGTCCACGCCCGAGATGTTCCAGGCGTTCCACCAGTCCCAGGCCACCTTGCCGGGCTTGATCCACGACGTGTCGTCGATTTTCGAAGGTGCGGCCAGCAGGAAGCTCAGGTCGCTGGCGGCGAGGTCGGGGTCCGTGCCGACGATGGCCACGCGCCACGGGAACGTGCGCGGAGCCTCGACCTTGGCGATGAACGCCTCGCGCTCTTTGACCACCATTTGCAGATTGTTGTATCCGCCTTGCTCCGTGCGTTTGGGATAGGGCGCGAAACGTGCCGTGAGGTGCTGCCCGCCGTCGCCGTTCCACAGATACATGCCCGGATAGTCGTTCAGACCGGTTTCGGTGATGCAGACCTTCACCCCGTCGCCGGCGTCCACGACCAGCGGCAGGAAGATCAGCCGTCCGGCGTCGAGCTTCGAAAGGGTCGTCTCGGTGTAGGTATTCTCGAACGAATTGCGCCATTGGGCGTCGATGTTGCCGGCATGGTCGCGTACATAGGGTACCGTCACGGCGCAGTCGGCGGGGAAACGGTATTCCGCCTGTTCGCTCACGATGTTGAAAGGCTTTTCAGCACGGCTCACGAAGCGGTAGGCAACGCCGTCGTCGTAGGCCCGGAATTCCACCGACCAGTTGCCCCGCATCTTCAGCGTAAGGCCGTTGTAGCGGTCGCGGACCTCCGCCGAGCGGTAGAACGGCGACGGAATCGCGGTATCGACGCTTGTGCGCGAGACGCCTGCCACACGCGGGACTATGCCCCACGTCGTGCCGTTGTCCAGTGTCAGCGAGAGCGGCGAAGCGTCCAGTATCGGTCGTCCGTCGAGTGTGACGGCATAGGTCAGTGCATCGCCCGCCGCGACGGTCGTCCGGAGACGCCCGTCGGGAGAGGTGAGCGTGTAGGTTTTCTGCGCCAGAGCGGGAAAGGCGCAGGCGACGGAGGCTGCAAGCAGCAGAAGCGTTTTTTTCATCGTTATCATTGCTTATTGAAGTACTGTGAATCGGACGGGACGGAGGTCTGCGGAGCTGCCGCCGATGAAGAGTTCGAACTCGCCGGGATCGGAAACGACGGAGCCGTCGGCCAGCACGTATTCCAGTTCGGAGCGCGTGATGTCGAAGGTCACATCGGCGGATTCGCCCTTTTTGAGGAAGATTTTCCGGAAGCCTTTCAGCTCTTTCACCGGACGGGTGATCTGCGCCTTGATGTCGCGGATGTAGAGCTGTACGACCTCTTCGCCGTCATAGTCGCCGGTGTTGGCGACTTTCACCGTCGCCGTGATGCGGCCGTCGTCGGCCATCCGGTCGCTGCTGAGCGTCGGGACGCCGTATTCGAACGTCGTATAGCTCAGTCCGTAGCCGAACGGATAGAGTGCATCAACCGGAGCGTCGATATAGTGCATCACATAGCGCTGGTTCGGCTCGAACGGGCGCCCCGTGTGCTTGTGGTTGTAGTAGACCGGGATTTGGCCGACGTTGTAGGGAAACGACATGACCAGTTTGCCCGAGGGGTTGTATTTGCCGAACAGCACGTCGGCGACGGCGTTTCCGGCCTCGGTGCCCAGGAACCACGTTTCGACGATCGTTTCGATGTTCTTCTTCTCCCACGCCAGCGTCAGCGGACGGCCGTTGCTCAGCAGCAGGACGACGGGTTTTCCGGTCTTTTTAAGCTCTTTCAGCAACTCTTGCTGGACACCCGGAAGTCCCAGTTCCGAGCGGCAGTAGCCTTCGCCGCTCATGTCGGCGCTCTCGCCCAGGCAGGCGATCACCACGTCGGCGCCGCGTGCCGCGCGGACGGCTTCCGCGAAGCCGCTCCGGTCGCTGCCCGTGACGTTGCAGCCTTTGGCATGGACGATGCGCGTGCCGGCCCCGGCGGCCTTTTCGATGCCCCGGAGGATCGTCACGACCTCCTTCGGGTCGCCTTTGGCCCTCCATTCGCCCAGCATGTCCACCGGACTGTCGGCCAGCGGCCCGACGACGGCGATGGAACGGGGCTTGACGAGGGGCAGCACGGACTTGCGGTTTTCGAGCAGCACGATCGACTTGCGGGCCATGTCGCGCGCCGCTTCGCGGTGAGCTGCCGAGAGGGTCACCTCTTTTTCACGCTGCTCGTCACAGTAGCGGTAGGGATCGTCGAAGAGTCCCAGCTCGTATTTCAGCCGGAGGATACGGCGGACGGAGCGGTCGATCTCCTTTTCGGAGACCTTGCCCTCTTTCACCAGCTCTTCGAGGGAACTCGGATAGCAGCCGCCCTCCATGTCGATGTCGCATTCGTTCTTTACGGCCAGCAGCGCGGCCTGTTTCTTGTCCTCGGCGACGCCGTGGGGAATCATTTCGGCCACGGACCCCCAATCGGAGATGATGACGCCGTCCCAGCCCCACTCGCCGCGCAGGATCTGCTTCACGAGGAAGCGGTTGCCGGTGGCAGGAACGCCCGAGAGTTCGTTGAACGAGTTCATGAAAGTCGCGGCGCCTGCATCTGCGGCGGCTTTGAACGGCGGCAGGTAGAGTTCGCGCAGCCGCTGGTCGGAGATGTCCACCGTGTTGTAGTCGCGGCCTCCTTCGGAGGCTCCGTAGCCCGCGAAATGCTTCGCGCAGGCGAGGATGGTGTTCGATGCCGAGAGATCGCCGCCCTGGAATCCCCGGACGCGGGCCCGGGCGATGCACGATCCGAGGTAGGGGTCCTCCCCCGCTCCCTCCATGACGCGGCCCCAGCGCGGGTCGCGGGCGATGTCAACCATCGGGGCGAAAGTCCATTGCAGACCCGCTGCCGAGGCTTCGACGGCGGCCATCCGGGCCGAGGCTTCGATCGTTTCCATGTCCCACGAACAACTTTCAGCAAGGGGTACGGGCGAAATGGTCTTGTAGCCGTGGATCACGTCCAGCGCGAAGATCAGGGGGATTCCCAAACGGGTCTCCTCGACGGCGATCCGCTGGAGTTCCCGCGTCGTGACGGCTCCCGTGACATTGAGCACGGTACCGATCTTGCCTTCGCGGACACGTCCTTCGAGCGACGAGTACTGTTTCAGGACGCCGGTGGGATTGCTCTTGCCCGATACCTGGTTCATCTGGCCGATCTTCTCGGCGAGCGTCATGCGGCTCATGAGCCGGTCAATTTCCTTGTCGTAATTACGGCCGGGGGACTTGTCGCCGCCGCAGCCTGCGACCGCCAGACAGCAGCCGAGCCATAGGATTCTGTGAGTTTTCATCATTCGGTGTGTATTGTGTTTCGTGTTCCGGGGCGCGCCCGGCGGATAAAGATACGAATTTTTGACGGAATTTGCCGTCCGGACCGTTTTTTCGGGGGCTGCGTGCCGGCCGTCATCGTACCGATTTGGTAAATTGATTTTTAATGGTTAGTTTTAACCTCGCTTTTAATGACCGTTATGATCAGATTTACACTCGGCGCACTGCTCTCCCTGTATGCCTTTGCAGCGGCGGCCCAGACCTCCCCTGCCGATTCGATTGCTTTCGTGACTGCCGAATGGCGTGTCTCCGACCTCGGCGGAGGGGCCCGATGCCGCTATGCTCAGGTCGATATGTTCGGCTCCCGGCAGAGCATCTCCGTCGTCAGTTATCCCCGGCGGGGATTTGAAACGCGGATCGTTCATCTCGACCGTCGGGCCGAGGCTGTGAGCGAACTGGGCAGGGCCGCCGGGGCGGACATGGCCGTCAACGGCAGTTATTTCGATGTCAGGACGTTCGAGCCGGTGACGTTCGTGTCGGTCGATAGAAAGATCGTGGGACGCACTACCCCCAGGGAGCTGGTTCGCACCAACGGCGTTGTCGCTTTCAAGGATAAAAAAGGCCGCAAGATGGATATTTTCTTCTGCGATACGTCGGAATACCGGCAGGTGGCACGCCGTTACCGTTCGGTGCTGGCCGCGGGCCCCGTGCTGATCGACGGCGGCCGGATCGTCGAATACGATTCCGACAAGACTTTCTACACCGGCCGTCATCCCCGCACGCTGATCGGCAAGCGGGCCGACGGCGAGGTGGTGATGGCCGTCATCGACGGTCGTTTCCGGGGCGAGGGCGAAGGCGCCACCATCGCCGAAACGGCCTATATCGCCCGTCTGCTGGGGCTCGTCGAAGCCCTGAACCTCGACGGAGGAGGCTCCTCGACGCTCTGGACCGCCCGGAAAGGCGTGCTCAACCATCCCTACGACAACCACCGCTTCGACCATGCCGGCGAACGGGCCGTGCCCAACTGCATCGTAGTGCGCAGTAAAAAACGGTGAAAGGAAGACGGGAATCCGGCCCCGTTTTCATGGCAGGCAGAAGGACTGGGCGAGGTTCACGGCGAGTGTCCGCCCGGAAAAAATGAAACCCTCTCAGGCCGAGAGGGTTTTGTATTCGTTGGGCGTATAGCCGACTACCTTTTTGAACAGCCGGCTCAGATGGTGCGGGTATTTGAATCCCAGTTCGTAGGCGATTTCGCTGACCGACCTGCCGCCTTCGGTCAGCAGCTCTTTGGCGCGGTCGATGGTGGTCAGCTGGATGTACTCCTGCGCCGATTTTCCGGTCTCCTTCTTGATCAGATCGCCGAAATAGTTGGCCGACAGGTGCAGCCGGTCGGCGCACCACGCCACCGAAGGCAGACCCAGCGACTGAGGCTTGTCCGACGTGAAATAGTCCCGCAGCAACTCTTCGAAACGGGTCAGCAGGTCCTTATTCACGTTTTCGCGCGTAACGAACTGTCGGTCGTAAAAACGGACGCAATGGTTGAGCAGCACCTCGATATTGGCCGCGATGATCTGTTTCGAGTGCTTGTCGATGGCGTGCTGCAACTCTTCCCGGATTTCGCGGAAGCAGTTGATGATGATCTGCTGCTCGCGTTCGGACATGTGCAGCGCTTCGTTCGACGAATAGGAAAAGAACGAGTAGTCGGCCATGCGCCGGGCGAGCGATGTTCCGCGCAACAGATCGGGATGGAACATCAGACACCATCCCTTGTATCCGTACAGGATTTTGCCGTCGTCGATGCCGAAGACCTGTCCCGGAGCGATGAAGACCAGCGTTCCTTCCCGGTAGTCGTACCGGTTGCGCCCGTAGAGCAACGGCCCGCAGTCGAGGTGCTTGAGGAAAATGCAGTAGAACCCGAAATTTTTGAGACAGTGGCGCACGGATTCCAGTTCCGAAAAATCGACGACGCTTACCAGCGGATGCAGCGTCTCCACGCCCAGCAGTTCGTTGTAGTCCTGCACCGAATCCAATTTTACGATCGTTCCCATATGTATTCATTCGTTTTTCCGGGACAAAGGTAACCGATTTTCAGATACGCACAACCCTGTTCCGGCGGAATCCGTAATATCGGTTCTTGAATCCGTAATACGGGTTGGTCCGTCGTGGACACTCTTTGCACGAACCGTAAAATTGGTGCTTGAATCCGTAATCCGTCTATGGATGCGCCTTCATCCGCTTCCTACTTTTGCATTGTCGGAAAAGACGAACCGGGGTTGCGGTCCGCGGCCACAGTGCGGGCGGAACGCTGAAATCCCGGAAATAATGAAAAAAGCCATGAAAAAGTACATGTTGGGAATGGGGATGCTCTGCGCCGCTTCGCTCGCCGCAGCACAGACCCCGAAAGCGGAACAAGCTATGGACACGAAACGACAGCACATCGCGGCGGTCGCCGCCCTGACGGGACGGGGCGACCTCGCCGGACTGGAATCCGCCCTCGCTGCGGGGCTGGACGACGGCATGACCGTCAACGAACTGAAAGAGGTGATGGTGCACGCCTACGCCTACTGCGGATTTCCGCGGGCTCTGTGCGGATTGCAAACTCTGGTCGGCGTGCTCGACGGGCGCAAGGCCGCCGGTGTCGAAGTGAATTGGGGCCGCGAGGCGTCGCCGATCACCGACGCCCGCCCGAAATACGAACGGGGACGCGACATTCTCGCGGAGATCTCCGGTATCCCTGCGGATGCGCCGAAAGCCGATTATGCCGTGCTGGCTCCCGAAATCGAAGTGTTTCTCAAAGAGCACCTCTTCGCCGACCTTTTCGAGCGCGACGTGCTGACCCATGCCGAGCGGGAGATCGCCACGGTGGCGATACTGGCCGCTGTCGGAGGCGTGGAGCCGATGATGAAGGGACACATGGGCATTGCCCTGAACACGGGAGTCGCACCCGATGAACTGCGCCACCTGCTGGCAATCGTCGAACGGCGGATCGGCCGCTGCGAAGCCGATGCCGGACGTGTGGCGCTGGACGAAGTGTTGCAGAGCAAAGGACTGCTCGCCGACTCCGCAACGCCGGCCGTGTCGGCGGAGAACGGAGTGCAGGTGCGGAAGGTCTCGTTCCGAAACCGCTTTCGCATCGACGTGGTCGGCGATCTTTATCTCCCGGCGGATTACGATCCGGCCCAAAAATATGCCGCCATCATCGTCGGCCATCCGTTCGGAGGCGTGAAGGAGCAGACCTCGGGGCTCTATGCCCGCAGCCTGGCGGAGCGGGGCTATGTTACCTTGGCTTTCGATGCCTCTTATTACGGCGAAAGCGGCGGCTATCCGCGCCGGATCGAATCGCCCGAAGTGCGTGTCGAGGATTTCAGCGCGGCGGTCGATTTCCTGTCGAACCACCCGGCGGTCGATGCGGACAGGATCGGAGTCGTCGGCATCTGCGGCGGCGGGTGCTACTCGGTGAGCGCCGCGCAAATCGACCACCGGATCAAAGCCGTGGCGACGGTCAGCATGTACGACATGGGCCGTGCCCGCCGTCAGGGCGTGGGCGACTCGATGACCTATGAACAGCGCATGGCGACGCTCGATGCCGTCGGTGCACAGCGCACAGCGGAATACGGCGGAGCCGCCCGCAAGGACATTCGCGCCCTGCCGGAAAAGGTCGATGCCTCGACGCCGCAGTACGCCCGCGAGTTTTTGGACTATTACGACAATCCGGAGCGCGGCAAGCATCCCAATTCGACGGGTTACTATTCCTATACGAGCCTCGCGCCGATGATGAATTTCTTTCCGTTCGTGCAGATCGGGACCATCTCTCCGCGTCCGCTGCTCTTCATCGTGGGCGAGCATGCCGTGTCGGCCTACTTTTCGGAAGACGCCTATGCGAAGGCTGCCGAGCCCAAGGAGCTGTTCGTCGTCGAAGGGGCCACGCACGTCGATCTCTACGACCGTCCGGAATATCTGGCAATCACGCTGCCCAAATTGGACAGCTATTTCAGACAATACCTCAAATAACGAACCGATATGAAATGGATACTTATCGTTGCAGCCGCAGTCCTGTCGGGTGCCTGCTGCAACCGAGCGGCCGAAACAGCGCAAACGCAGCTGGCGGAGGATGTTTTTGCCAAAGGTTCGCTGCTGGAGAACAACCCGAATTTCACGGGCGATGCCTGGCTCGAAATGTTCGTCACGGCGGCCGATTCGATGGACTGCACGGTCGGCAACGTGACTTTCGCTCCCGGCGTGCGCAACGGCTGGCATGCGCATCCGGGCGGTCAGATTCTGCTCTGCACTTCCGGCAGGGGACTGTATCAGGAAAAGGGCGGAGCGGTCCGCGAGCTGCGCTCCGGCGACGTGGTGAAAATCGCCCCCGGCGTGGTGCACTGGCACGGTGCGGCCCCCGACAGCGAGTTCACGCATATCGCCATCGGCACGCAGGTGTCGAAAGGCCCGGCCGAATGGTTCGGTCCGGCGGCCGGCAACGAATAGAAAACCATCCGTTCGATGAATCGGATAAATAATGTACGAAGTATGAAAAAGATTCTTTTGATTCCGTTTTTGTTTTTTTCGCTGGCGGCGATGGGCGCCTGCTCGGCGGACGAAAAGACTTCCGACCCGGAAACACCCGATCAGCCGGCCGGGAACAGCAATATCTTGGTCGCCTATTTCTCTGCGACGGGCAATACGCAGCGCGTGGCCGAACGCATTGCAGCGCTGACCGGAGCCGATGTGTACCGTATCGAGGCGGCCGATCCGTATGCTGCGGATCCCTACGATGACAGCGACCGTGTTCAACGCGAGGCGTACGGCGACCTGCGGCCCGGTGTGGCGAATCTGCCCGTTGCGGAGACAATCGCACGGTACGACACGATTTTCGTCGGTTCGCCTTGCTGGTGGCACCAGCCTGCGATGGTCGTCTGCACCTTTCTCGAAGCCTACGATCTGAGCGGCAAGACCATCGTTCCGTTCTTCACCTATGGAGCGACGACCTATCTGAACGAGTCGATGCAGAAGATCTACCGCCTTACTCCGGAGTCGAAGCACATTCCGGCAACTCTTCCGGAGGACCTCGATCCGGACGACATTACCACGCCCGGGCGTCCGGACGATGCTGGGATCGACATGCCGGGGAGTGCCGGCGGAGTGGAATCGTGGCTGAAAAGAATCGGAATTTGAGCC
>NZ_JBBMFL010000015.1:0-108341 GCF_040095975.1 Alistipes intestinihominis | reverse complement strand
TGCAAGTTCAGGGGGCCCGAAGGTCGTGCGACAGGATCGGAGATCCGCACGGCGAGATAGCCGGTGGTCAACCGGCAACCGGCTATGGCCGGGTCCGATGAATTTGTGATAAATCACAAAGAAAAAAATCCTCGGAGCTGCGGCTCCGAGGATCTGATGTTGATACGTGAAGGGAAGAAATTAACAGTATAAGTCAATCTGCGGCTATTTTTTGTGATTAATCACAAAGAATAAGTTTGCAGTTGCACTGAAATTTCTTAATTTTGCAACGTTTTATTAAACGATGGTCTCGTAGCTCAGTTGGATAGAGCAGCAGATTTCTAATCTGCCGGCCGCGCGTTCGAGCCGCGCCGAGATCACTTCACGACGAGCGGTTTTCATGCTATATGAAGATCGCTCTCTTTTTTCTGACAACGTACAAATATGGGGTAGAGAGGTGTTTTCGGCTGCTTTTTATTTCTTTGTGATGAATCACAAGGAAATAGGAATTTGCAGAAACCATTTCCTTTCCGTACATTTGCTTTGAAGGGAAGAGATTATCTTCAGTTGAGAATAACTCTTCATTGTAACCCGGACTTCGGTCTGGGTTTTCTTTTTTGCTAATAATTTTTTGGACAAAAAAGTAACTTCCGCAACCATTTTTGGGAATCGAAAATTTGTATCTCAACTTTTTTTGGACAAAAAAGTAACTCGCGTTGGAGTCAATTTTTGGCTCTTCCCTTCACTTTTCAACAATTTCTCGTAATATCAGTCAAATTTCGCCCAATACTGAGGTTATAATGAGCAACAAAACCTTTCTCCTCGCGCGCGCGAGTAACTTTTGTTGGCCTATTCATCAGTTGTTATATAATTTATCAGGTTGTATAGTGAATTTATCAAAGATAAATTCTTTGATAAATAGATATAAGGTATCCGTGGACAAAAAAGTAACTTCCAAACCCTACTTTTGGACAAATAAGTAACTTGTTTTGGACAAAAAAGTAACTTCAAGACCGTCATTTTCTCATTTTTGGACAAAAAAGTAACTATTTATCGGGCCATTTTAAGAGTGCAAGTACTTTTGTATGGGCTTCCCATATTACGGACCAATCCTTCTCAATATACATATCGGTTACTCGCATCTTCAGATCAACGTGGTTAAGTGCCTCATGGACAGTCGCCTTCTCAATCTTCAGCAATCGTGATCGGGCAATTGTGGCCCAGGTATGGCGTGCTGCATAATATTGCAGCGCCGGCAACCCCAATTCGACAGCGATCATCTGCAACCCCTTATTTATCGCTTTATTCAGAGCATCCGGATTAGAATACTCGAGATAGAATCTGAATATTCGTTTTTTGAAGGGGTCTTTGTACTTGGCCATCAACGGTGCAATCATCGGCTCAATTTTCACTCGCATTTCGGCCCGGTCCGCTCGCCTGGTGCATGTTTTCTTGCGGTGATAGATTAATACACCATCTTCAATGTCCTGACAAGTGTACAAATCAACGGAATTCATACCTATCAGTCCAAAAGACATGATGAAACAATCTTTCGCCAAATTATATCGTTTGGCGCCTATTGTCGTATCCGGTCTATAAGGCAGATCGATTATTTGCTGCAATGTTTCCAATGAAATAGCGCGTTTGGCTGGTACATGCTCCGGTAACCTTATTTTCGAGAACGGAGCTCGCGTGATTGGAATAAATCCATAATCTTCATCATTGTATTTCAATTTTGCACGGTTATACATGGCCTTCATATTCGCAATATATAATGAGATTGCCCGTGACTTTTGCGCGCCTTTCAGCTTACTCAGGGTTTTCCGATTAGATCCCCGTTGTGAAGGCTCATGCTCGATGAAAGCCATAAATTCGCTGATCAAGCGAGATGTGATGTGCATTATATCGAATGAATCGGTCCCAATAAACCGTTGGAAGGCATTCAAGGCGGCAATATAATTTCGCCGAGTTCCTGGTGACAGGGTATCAGCCTGCTCTCTCCAAAATTTGCAAAAGTCCAAATGGAAATCTTCGGAACCGGCTAATTTCACATCGAGAACATGCACCAGGTCATCGACCGACATCCGATTAATCGTAAATCCCAGTTCGCGGCATATTTTTCGACAATCAGCACACAGGTCCTCGCACAATCCGAGAAGTTCTTTATCGGTAATTTCGAGGTTCGGGGTAACATACTTCGCCTCGACATAGTAAGGAGTACTGATTTTGCGCGATATTCGATTATGGGTAACACGTAATTTCACATTATACGTGCCGTCTTTACGCAGATGATTTTTGAATACACAAGTCTTAAAAGTAGCCATCTCTTAAAAATTTTGAGTCATTTTTGGACAACATTTGGGCAAATAATAGCCTATTTTTCGACCCTTTTTAAGAAATCGCACCAGATCAGAAGACTGCGCTATATACAAAAAGCACACTTAGCGAATCTTATAATACGCTAAATGTGAAGTAAATATAGAGATATAAACCCTTGCCCGGGTGTAAATCTATGAAGGCCGGAGCCCATAGTTTAGAAGGCTGTTGCTCTATCCAACTGAGCTACGGAACCAACGCACACGACGCATATCCATGCGAATTGCGGATGCAAAGATAGGAAAAGTTTTTCATTTTTCCGCGGCATCCGACATCCCGACCGCAGATTTGCAGGCGCAAAATGCGCATTTTTGCAGCATTTATTTTGCCGGGCGGAATATTTTCCCTACATTTGCAGGCTTAAAAGCCCGAACGGGTGAGCGTTTTTAATAACTTATAACAAAATTTTATAGCAAATGGCTGTTAAAATTCGTCTGGCACGTCACGGTAAGAAGGGCTATGCCTTCTATCACATCGTTGCCGCAGATAGCAGAGCGCCACGTGATGGTAAATTCATCGAAAAGTTGGGCATTTACAACCCCAACACGAATCCTGCTACGATCGACCTGGACTTCGGGAAAGCCCTGGATTGGTTACAGAAAGGCGCACAACCTACGGATACTTGTCGGGCTATTCTCTCCTACAAGGGCGTAATGTACAAGAAACACCTCCTGGGCGGTGTCGCCAAGGGTGCGTTCTCCGAGGCCGAGGCCGAAGCACGCTTCAACAAGTGGCTGGAAGCCAAAGCCGGTAAGATCGAAGCCAAGGCCAACAAGCTGGCGACCGACGCCAAGTCGGCCGAGAAGGCTCGTCTGGCTGCCGAGGCCAAGATCAAGGAGGAGCGCGCCGCCGCAATCGCCGAGAAGAAGGCTGCCGCCGAAGCCGCTGCCCGCGAGGCTGCTGCTGAAGCCGCTGCCCGCGAGGCTGCTGCTGAAGCCGCTGCCGAGACCGAAGCTGCCGCCGAGGAGGCCGCTCCGGAAGCTCCCGCCGCCGAATAAGGCGCCGCAGGAGGGCGGGGGCCGCAAATGTTTCCCGCTCCGATAAAAAAACGATAAACCGTCCCTTGGGCGGTTTATCGTTTTTTTGTATTTTTACACCGTAATTCTCAATCCTATGACTGTTCCCGCAGGCAGAATCAACAAACTTTTCGGCACCGAGGGCGGAGTGATGCTCTCGCTCTACCCCGCTTTCCCCGACGATTTCACGACCGACACCCCGCTGATGGTCACCATCGACGCATTGGAGGTGCCGCTCTGGTGCGAGCATTTCGAACGCCGCGGCCAGTCGGGAGCCACCGCCACGTTCGCCGATTTCGACACCGAACGCCGGACCCAGGAGCTGCTGGGACTCGAATTCCGCATCGAACCGGAAGAAGAGGGCGAGAACGACGAGTTCTATCTCGAAGACCTGATCGGCTTTGCCGTCGAGGCCGAGGAGACCGGAACGCCGGAAAAATTCAAAGGAACCGTCTCGGACTATTACGACAGCGATGTCAATCCGCTGTTCGAACTGGAGATCGGCGGACGGCAGGTGCTGGTCCCCGCCGCCGAGGAATTCATCGCACACATCGACTTCGAGGCCCGCACGATGCACCTCGTGCTGCCCGAAGGACTTCTGACACTGGAATAGGATGGCACGGGTAGTGATCGGACTTTCGGGCGGCGTCGATTCGTCGGTGGCGGCCTGGCTGCTGAAACAGCAGGGACACGAGGTCATCGGGCTCTTCATGATCAACTGGCACGACACCACGGGCACGCTCGAAGGCGACTGTCCGTGGCACGACGACCGGGTCTTCGCCGAACTGGTGGCCAAGAGGCTGGACATCGCCCTGCATGTGGCAGACCTCTCGGACGAATACCGCGCACGGGTCGTCGAGTACATGTTCGCCGAATACGAGCAGGGGCGCACGCCCAATCCCGACGTGCTGTGCAACCGGGAGATCAAATTCGATGTCTTCCTGCGCGAAGCGCTCAAACTCGGGGCCGACTACGTCGCCACGGGCCACTACTGCCGCAAGGCGGAAGAGGTGCTGCCCGACGGCCGCACGGTCTACAAACTGCTGGCCGGCAGCGATCCCAACAAGGACCAGAGCTATTTTCTCTGCCAGCTCTCGCAGGAGCAGCTGCGCTATGCGCTGTTTCCGGTCGGGGACCTGCTGAAGCCCGAGGTGCGGCGCATAGCCGCCGAGCAGCAGCTCGCCACGGCCCGGCGCAAGGATTCGCAGGGCATCTGTTTCGTCGGCAAGGTGGACCTGCCGACCTTCCTGCAACAGAAACTCGCCCGCAAAAGGGGCAATGTGCACGAGATACTCCCCGCATGGCCCAAATTCCGCCGTGAGGCCGCCCCTGCCAACGGTTCGGAACCCTCGGACGACCAGTTGGCCGCACAGGCCGAACCGTGGCACTACACTGTGCGCGACGGCAAGAAGATCGGCGAACACAACGGCGCCCATTTCTACACCGTCGGTCAGCGCAAGGGCCTCGGCATCGGGGGACGCAAGGAGTCGCTCTTCATCATCGGGACGGACGTGGCGCAGAACGTGATCTACGTCGGCGAGGGCGACGCACACCCGGGATTGTGGCGTCCGGCGCTGCACATCGTCCCGGAGGAGGTGCATTGGGTCAACCCCTCGCGCAAGATGGCGCCCGGCACGAGCGCCCGGTTCTCCGTGCGCATCCGCTACCGCCAGCCCTTGCAGGGAGCTACGCTCCACATGCGCCCGAACGGCATGTATATCCTCTTCGACGAACCCCAGCGGGGCATCGCCCCGGGGCAGTTCGCCGCCTGGTACGACGGCGACGAGCTGGTCGGCTCGGGAGTGATCGAGAAATGACCTAACTGAACCCACTATGATAAAACACCTCGCACTGATCGCCGCCGGAGTGCTTAGCCTGCACACCGCCGCAGCCCGCAAATACGTCGATGCCTCGACGCTGACCCTCATCGGCCGCACCTGCCCGATGGAGGGAAACCCCTACTACCGGGTCGATACGGCCCGTTACCATTTCGACAACGCCGCCATCCGCCGCTATTGCGGCTATCCGGCCGGCGTGGCCGTGCTCTTCACCACCGACAGCCGCTCCATCGAGGCCCGCTGGACCACGACCCCGCGCAGCTACGGCTGGAACATGACCCCGGTCACGCAGCGCGGCATGGACCTCTACATCCGCCGGGACGGGATCTGGACGATGGCCGGCGCAGCGCGCC
Source organism: Alistipes intestinihominis (assembly GCF_040095975.1). Lineage (NCBI taxonomy): Bacteria > Pseudomonadati > Bacteroidota > Bacteroidia > Bacteroidales > Rikenellaceae > Alistipes > Alistipes intestinihominis. The sequence goes on along the minus strand of NZ_JBBMFL010000015.1, from coordinate 102,779 downwards.
CCGGACTGGAAGACCGGCACTCCGGCACCATCGTCGAGCACATGGACCGGCAGCCCCGGGAGTGCATGCTCTACCTGCCGACGTGGAGCGAACTCCTGACGCTGGAAATCGGCGTGGACGACGACGCCACCGTCACGCCGCTCGCATCGCCCTACAAACACCGCGTCATCGTCTTCGGGTCGAGCATCACCCACGGAGCCTCGGCCAGCCGTCCGGGTATGGCCTATCCGGCGCGCATGAGCCGCATGACAGGCATCGAGTTCGTCAATCTGGGGTACAGCGGCAACTGCAAGCTCCAGCCCGAATTCGCACGGCTGCTCGCCGAAACCGACGCCGACGCCTTTCTCTTCGACGCCTTTTCGAACCCCTCTCCAGAGTTGATCCGCGAGCGGCTCGAGGCGTTCGTCGCGGCGCTCGTCGAAGCGCACCCCAACAAACCGCTGATCTTCATGCAAACCCACTGGCATGCCGCAGGCAACTTCAACAACGAAGCCGCGCAGTTCCACCGCGAGCGGATCGACACCGCCGACCGGATGATGCGGCGGCTGGCGAAACAATACGACAACGTCTATTTCCTCGACGGCGAGTGGTACTACGGCAAAGACTCCGAAGGAACCATCGACTGCGACCACGGCTCCGACCTGGGATTCGACCGGATGATCCGCGAACGGCTGCCGCACATCCGGAAAATCCTGCGCAAATACGGCATCCGATAACACCGGAGAAAACTCTCTCCGACCGGGCCCTGCGGTTTTCCGCAGGGCTTTCCTTTTCAGGGGCCCCGAGGGGACGGACGCTCACCATACGTGAGTATACTCATGTATAGAAGAGCGTCACAAATGGCACGTTTTTTAGTTTTGTACGACAAAACAATGCCTGTGAAAACACCCGCCGACATCTACGTGATCGAGGCCATCCGCAAAGAGCGAATGGCGCAGAAGGTGTCGCAAGCCATGCTGGCATACGGCATCGGCGTCTCGAAAGGGTTTATCGGCATGGCCGAGAGTCCGAAGTACGACATCAAATACAATGTCAACCATATCAACGAGATCGCCAGGTTCCTGGGCTGTTCGCCCCGCGATTTCATGCCCGAAAAACCGCTGTAATCCGGAAGAGGTATGCGATGGCTGCTGTCAATTCTCGATTTTTCACTTCTCATTCTTAATTGCAGTTCCTACGGACGACCGCCCGTAGGAATTGCGTTCTACGACGTGGACCGCCTCTACGACACCGTCCCGGCGCTCTTCTACGACGATTCCGACTACACGCCCGAAGGCCGCCTGCGGTGGACTGCGGCGCGCTACGAACGCAAGATCCGCAACACGGCGGCCGTCATCGACTCGATGGCCCTGCCGATCGTAGCCCTGTGGGGCGTGGAGAACGAGCGGGTCGTGCGCGACCTCGCGGCAGCCTGCCGGGGCGACTACTCCTACCTCCACCGCACGCTCAATTCGCTCGACGGAATGGATTTTGCGCTGCTCTATTACGGAGACCTCTTCTACCCCGTTTACGACGAATCGGGCCGCGGCTACCTCTATGTCGAGGGCGAACTGGGACGCGACACCGTGGGGCTGGTGCTGTGCTCCGACCCGCGCACGGCCCGGTGGCTCATCGGCGACCTGCGCGAGGAGCGTCCGCATGCGAAACTGCTCGTCATGGGCCGCACGGGATCATTTTTCACACCCCGCCACGGACTCCGCGACAGAACCCTGCGGGCCGAAAAATCGGGCCGCGGCAATGTCCGGAGCGCCCGGAAATGGCAGATGCGCGACCGGATCTGGGCCGACACGGCGCTGCGGACTTCCGAAGGCGACGTTTTCGCACGCCGCTATCTGGTTGACCAAAAGAGCGGTAACCCCCTCGCAACCTACTCCCGAGGGGTCTACCGGGGCGGTTACGGATATTCCCTCCCGGTGTTCGTATACATCCGGTAGATTTTTTTGGAAATTTCGAAAAGTTTTCGTATTTTCGCAATCCCTCGGACGAAAATAAAATTTTCGGGTTGCGGTCGCGGCGGCGTTACCGCTATTTTTTAAGTTCCGGGGAAACGTGTTAGAAAAAAATTTATATACACATACCAATTAAAAAAAATCAAAAAACTATGGCAGACGTAAAACGGGTCTATACCTTCGGCAACAAAGAGGCCGAAGGAAACGGCAAAATGCGTGAACTGCTCGGAGGCAAGGGTGCCAACCTTGCGGAGATGAACCTGATCGGCATCCCCGTCCCCCCGGGATTCACCATCACCACGGAAGTGTGTGCGGAGTACTACAAACACGGCAAGGAGGCCGTCATCGAACTGCTCCGCCCCGAAGTCGAGAAGGCGATGAAGAACATCGAGAACCTGACCGGCATGAAATTCGGCGACAAGGAGATGCCGCTGCTCGTTTCCGTCCGCTCCGGAGCCCGCGCTTCGATGCCCGGCATGATGGACACCATCCTCAACCTGGGCATGAACGACCAGGCCGTGGAGGCCGTGGCCAAGCGCACGGGCAACCCGCGTTTCGCGTGGGACTCGTACCGCCGCTTCGTACAGATGTACGGCGACGTGGTGCTGGGCATGAAGCCCGTCTCGAAAGAGGATCACGATCCGTTCGAAGTCATCATCGAGGAGCAGAAAGAGAAGAAGGGCGTCAAGAACGACACCGACCTGACGACCGACGACCTGAAGGAGCTGGTGAAGAGCTTCAAGGCCGCCGTGAAGAAGCAGACCGGCGAGGACTTCCCGGCCAATCCGTGGGACCAGCTCTGGGGCGCCGTCTGCGCCGTGTTCGGTTCGTGGATGAACGAGCGCGCCATCCTCTACCGCAAGCTCAACAACATCCCCGCCGAGTGGGGCACGGCCGTATCGGTACAGGCCATGGTATTCGGCAACATGGGCAACAACTCCGCGACGGGCGTGGCCTTCTCGCGCGACGCTGCGACGGGTGAAAACCTCTTCAACGGCGAATACCTCATCAACGCCCAGGGCGAGGATGTCGTAGCCGGCATCCGCACCCCGCAGCAGATCACCATCGAGGGTTCGAAGCGCTGGGCCGTGGCTCAGAAGGTCTCGGAAGAGGAGCGCAAGGCGAAATACCCCTCGCTCGAAGAGGTGATGCCCGAGGTTTACAAGGAGCTGTTCGACATCCAGCACCACCTGGAACAGTATTTCACCGACATGCAGGACATCGAGTTCACGATTCAGGACGGCAAGCTCTGGATGTTGCAGTGCCGCAACGGCAAGCGCACGGGCGCCGCGATGGTCAAGATCGCCATGGACATGCTCCGCGAGGGTCTGATCGACGAGAAGACCGCCGTGCTGCGCTGCGAGCCCGCGAAACTCGACGAACTGCTCCATCCCGTCTTCGACAAGAAGGCCATCTCCAGCGCACAGGTCATCACCAAAGGTCTGCCCGCATCGCCGGGCGCCGCGACGGGTCCCGTAGTGTTCTTCGCCGAGGACGCCGAAAAGGTGCTGGCCAAGAACGGCGCACGCGCCATTCTGGTGCGCATCGAGACCTCGCCCGAGGACCTGAAAGGCATGCTCGACGCGGCAGGCATCCTGACCGCACGCGGCGGCATGACCTCGCACGCAGCCGTCGTGGCCCGCGGCATGGGCAAGTGCTGCGTATCGGGCGCCGGCGAGTTGCAGATCGACTACAAGGCCCGCACGATCCAGGTCAACGGATTCACGGTGAAGGAGGGCGACTGGATTTCGCTCAACGGCTCGACGGGCGAGGTTTACCTCGGCCAGGTGGCTACCAAGGCCGCCGACCTGAGCGGCGATTTCGGCAAGCTGATGGAGCTCGCCGGCAAATACTCCGTCATGAAGGTCCGCGCCAACGCCGACACCCCGAAGGACGCCGCACAGGCATTCGCGTTCGGCGCCGAGGGCATCGGCCTCTGCCGCACGGAGCACATGTTCTTCGAGGGCGACCGCATCAAGGCGTTCCGCGAGATGATCCTCGCCGACGACGAGGCCGGACGCCGCGTGGCGCTGGCCAAGCTGCTGCCGATTCAGCGCGGCGACTTCGAGGGTCTGTTCAAGGCCATGAACGGATACCCCGTGACGGTCCGCCTGCTCGATCCCCCTCTGCACGAGTTCGTGCCCCACGATGAGAAGGGCCAGAAGGAGATGGCCGCCGAGATGGGCGTGCCCCTGGCAAAGATCGTCGCCAAGGTCGAGTCGCTGGCCGAGTTCAACCCCATGCTGGGACACCGCGGCTGCCGCTTGGGCAACACCTATCCCGAGATCACCGAGATGCAGGCCCGCGCCATCATCGAGGCTGCCATGAACGTCAAGGCTACGGGCATGCCCGTGCACGTGGAGATCATGGTGCCGCTGGTGGGCAACCACAAGGAGCTGCGCTATCAGAAGAGCATCATCGACGCGACGGCCGAGCAGGTGTTCTCGGAGCGCAACGACAAGATCGACTACATGGTCGGCACGATGATCGAGGTTCCGCGCGCCGCCGTGACGGCCAACCAGATCGCCGAGGTCGCCGAGTTCTTCTCGTTCGGAACCAACGACCTGACGCAGATGACCCTCGGATTCTCGCGCGACGACATCGGCAAATTCCTGCCCGTGTACCTGGAGAAAGGCATCCTGAAGAACGACCCGTTCCAGATCCTCGACCGCAACGGCGTGGGCCAGCTGATCCGCGAAGCCGTATTCAAGGGCCGCGGCACGCGCCCGACGCTCAAGTGCGGCATCTGCGGCGAGCACGGCGGCGAGCCGTCGTCGGTGGAGTTCTGCCACTACGCAGGTCTGAACTACGTGAGCTGCTCGCCCTTCCGCGTGCCCATCGCACGTCTGGCAGCCGCACACGCAGCGCTCAACCAGAAATAACGGTCCGATGCCGGGAACAGCCCGGTACGATTTCGGAAAACCCGCAGCGCGACGGCTGCGGGTTTTCTTTTCGTCGGCAAAACCCCGCGGTTCGTTGAATATGTTTGGTCGTTATGGGAAAATTTTCTATTTTTGTTTGGCAAACAGTTTGAATAACGTCTATTCATATAAAAAACGGAAAAATGAAAAAGTTCTTATTTTCGGCGATCGTCGCGCTGTTCGCAGTATCGGCAGTGTCGGCGCAGGACAAAGGAAACTGGGCGCTGGGCCCCCGCATGAACATCTACACCAACACGGGCGACGCCGTGGTAGGTCTGGGAGCGTTCGGCCGTTACAGCATCACGGACAACTGGCGCATCGAGCCGTCGCTCATGGCTCTGCTGCACAGCGGCTGCTCGATCGACATCAGCGTTGACGCCCAGTATCTCTTCCACCTGGGCAGCGGTTGGAGCGTCTATCCCGCAGTAGGTTTCACGGCCAACGACATCGGCAAATGGGCCGCAGGTCTGAACATCGGCGGCGGCTTCGACTTCGAAGTGGCCCGCAACTGGGACCTCTCGGCCGGCCTGAAATGGCAGCCTATGTTCGACGACTGGCGCAAGAATCCCGTAGTCATCAGCATCGGCGCGGCTTACAAGTTCTAAGCCGGATAGCGGATAAAACGAATCCCGGAAACCTTCGAGGTTTCCGGGATTTCATTTTGTCACCGGCGGCGCTCAGCGCCTCTCGTTCACATGGATCATCTCGAAAATCTTATATCCGATCGGGGCGTAACTGCGCCACGCCGAACGCTTCGCCCGATAGACATAAGGCCGCTCCCCGGCATAGAGCGTCACTTCGGGCTCGGCCCCCTCGTCGAAGAATCCGCAGAGCAGCGAACCGTCGGCGTCGAAGGTGTAGCGGTGTTTCCACCCCTTCTTCTCCGGTTCGAGGTAGAGCTTCTCCACAGGCCCCGCCAGCACCACCCGTCCCGAGACGAAACGCACCGAATCGGCCGGAACGGCCTGCGCCATGCGGCACGTGAAATTGATCGTCGCACGGCCGCCGCGGTGCTCCTTGTAGGTGATGTCGAAGGTCAGGTCGCCCGCCTCCCGGCTCTCGAAGAGCGTCACCGGAAAGGTGTGGTAAATCACGCCGTCGCTCTCGGCCTTCGAGACGTAGTGGCTGCGAATGTTCTGCCCCGAGGCCGTCAGCACGCCCCCGACGGCGCAAAACGCAGCCAGCAGCCCGAGTTTAGTCACCGTAGACGATGATCGTGTAGATCGTGTAGACCCCGACATAGGACTTGGCCTGATAGTCTACGTGGTGGATGCGCGTGATGCCGGCCTCGCGGGCTGCGGCCTGGATGCTCGCATCGCCCAGAGCGACGACGCCCACATAGCCTTTGGCCTCGGCGGTGCCCACCTTGCTCGACCCGGCGTTGCCCGTAACGGCGAGCCCGTCCTTCACATCGGTATAGATGCCTCCCACGAGCGGAGACTTGACACATCCGACGAACATCATGGCCGCGAATGCCAGCGTAAAGATTTTTTTCATAATCGCATTATTTGGTTTTGTAGGCGCAGCGGTATTTCCCCTTCGCCAGATTCAACAGTTTTCCTTTGAGCAGCTGGCGGCGCAGCGGGGCGATGCGGTCGGTGAAGACCACGCCTTCGATATGGTCGTACTCGTGCTGGATGACCCACGCCTTGAGCCCCGTAAACTCCTCGTCGTGCTCGACGAAATCGGTGTCCAGGTAACGCATGCGGATCGCCAGCGACCGCGACACGTCGGCATGGATGCCGGGGAAGGAGAGGCATCCCTCGTTGTAGGTCCTCTTCTCCTCGGAATAGGCGTAAATCTCGGGGTTGATGAAAGCGCGCTTGTAGTCGGCGCACGAGGGGTCCTCCTCGCCCCACGGCGTGCAATCGACGATGAACAGACGGATGTTCTTGCCGATCTGGGGAGCGGCAAGACCGACTCCTTCGGCCTCTTCGAGCGTGAGGAACATATCCTCGGCCAGTTTTTTCACGTCGGGGTAATCGGGCGTTATCTCTTCGCAGCGTTTGCGAAGCGCCTCATCCCCGTAAATTACAATCGGATAGATCATTTGTTAAATTCCATATAACTCTGCAATATGATCGTTGCAGATATTTTGTCCACCAACGCCTTGTCGCGGCGGGCCATCCTGCCGATGCCGCTTTCGAGCATCGTGCGGTGGGCCATCACCGAGGTAAAGCGTTCGTCGTAGAAAACCACCTCCTTGTCGGGCCACGCCCGCCGCAGGCGTCCGGCCAGCGGTTCGATGAACCTCCACGTCTCGGAGGGCGTGCCGTCCATCCGCGAGGGTTTTCCCACAACTATCGTACTAACGTCCTCCCGGGCGAAATATTTCGCCAGCCACGTCTCCAGCTCTTTCGTCGGGACCGTTTCCAGACCTCCGGCGATCAGGCGCAGGGGATCGCTCACGGCAATCCCCGTGCGCCGGGTCCCGTAGTCTATGGCAAGAATGCGGCCCAAATCAGAGGTTCAGCATTTTGAACAGCTTGCGGTAGGAGCACTCCTCATCGACCATCGCATGCAGCTCTTCGATCTTGACGCGCTCCTGCTGCATCGTGTCGCGGTGGCGGACCGTCACGGTGCCGTCCTCCAGCGTCTGTCCGTCAACCGTCACGCAGAACGGCGTGCCGATGGCGTCCTGACGGCGGTAGCGCTTGCCGACGGAATCCTTCTCGTCGTAAACGACGTTGTAGTCGTATTTGAGCCGATCGACGATCTTCTGCGCCACCTCGGGCATGCCGTCCTTCTTGACCAGCGGCAGCACGGCGACCTTGATCGGGGCCAGTGCGGGCGGGAATTTCAGCACGACGCGCGAGTCGCCGCCTTCGAGCTGCTCCTCGGTGTAGGCCGCCGACATCACTTGCAGGAACATGCGGTCCACGCCGATCGAGGTCTCGACCACATAGGGGACATAGCTTTCGCCCGTCTCCGGATCGAAATACTGGATCTTCTTGCCGGAGAACTTCTGATGGCTGCCCAGGTCGAAATCCGTCCGCGAGTGGATGCCCTCGACCTCCTTGAAGCCGAACGGGAAGTTATATTCGATGTCCGTGGCGGCGTTGGCGTAGTGCGCCAGCTTGTCATGGTCGTGGAAGCGGTAGTTGTCGTCGCCGAAGCCCAGCGCACGGTGCCAGGCCATGCGGGTGTTCTTCCACTCGTTCCACCACCCCATCTCGGTCCCGGGGCGCACGAAGAACTGCATCTCCATCTGCTCGAACTCGCGCATGCGGAAGATGAACTGACGGGCCACGATCTCGTTGCGGAAAGCCTTGCCGATCTGCGCAATGCCGAACGGAATCTTCATGCGGCCGGTCTTCTGGACGTTCAGGAAGTTGACGAAGATACCCTGCGCCGTCTCGGGACGCAGGTAAATGGTGCTCGCGCCCTCGGACGTGGAGCCCATCTGCGTCGAGAACATCAGGTTGAACTGCCGCACCTCGGTCCAGTTGCGGGTGCCCGAGATCGGACAGGCGATCTCGCAGTCGATGATGATCTGGCGCAGTTCCCCAAGGTCGTTGGCGTTCAGCGCATCGGCGAACCGCTTGTGCACCTCGTCGCGTCTGGCCGCGGTCTCCGCCACACGGGGCGACGTTTCGCGGTATTTGGCCTCGTCGAAATCGGCGCCGAAACGCTTGCGGGCCTTCTCGACCTCCTTTTCGATCTTCTCGTCCTGCTTGGCCAGCCACTCCTCGACCAGCACGTCGGCACGGTAGCGTTTCTTCGAATCCTTGTTGTCGATCAGCGGGTCGTTGAACGCCGCGACGTGTCCCGAAGCCTCCCAGGTCTTGGGGTGCATGAAGATCGCGGCGTCGATGCCGACGATGTTCTCGTGCAGTTTGACCATCGAATCCCACCAATAGCGCTTGATGTTGTTCTTCAGCTCCACGCCGTTCTGCCCGTAATCGTACACGGCGCCGAGTCCGTCGTATATCTCGCTCGAAGGGAATACGAAGCCGTACTCCTTGCAATGGGCGACAAGTTTCTTGAAAAGTTCTTCCTGAGTCATCGCAATCTGTTTTACTTTACTGATTTACCGAATTACAAAAGTACAAAATAAATAATAAAAGCCGCCGCCGATACGGATTTTATTTCTATATTTGTGCCGGCAGCCTGCGAGGGCCGCCGACATACGACGATAAAAAGCGCATCGGCTTTTTTCTTACATGTGAAAATTGGACACTTTCGCGAATGGTAAGGAACAAAGGTTGATGCTCTCGCTGTTTTTCAGCGTGGGCATATTCCATCATTCTACCATTCGGGTCGTCCAATACCTCACATGTGGATATGGAATTTTGCCTGCGCCTTTTGTTGCCGGGACGGAAACACATCCCTTAAACAAAATAAAAAATGAAAACAGCAAAATTCTTCATGGCCTTCATGGCCGCCGCGCTGCTCGCATCGTGCAGCGACAGCGACGAGGATTATTCGGGCGATTTCGGGCAGATCAAGGTCCCGGACACCCGGCAACTGGAACAGACCGTCACGGCCGACGACACGCAGGCCGCCCGGGGCGTAACCTTCACGACCGAAGGGGCGTGGACCTCGACGATCGCCGAAAAGACCCGCGCCGAAGCCCCCGACTGGATCGGAATCTCGCCCGACCACGGCGACGCGGCAGGCAGCTACACGCTGAAAATCACCCTCGAATCCAACACGTCGGAAGCGTCGCGTTCGGCGACGATCGTCATCACGTGCGGCACGTCGAAGATCGAGATCACCGTCACGCAGGAGGGCTCGGACGACCCCATCGAACCGATGCCGGCCAACCGGATAACGCGCATCGAAAACTACTGGCGGACAATCCGGAACAGCGGCGATTCGGAGCCGGAGCGATGGACTTCGACCAGCCACTTCGCATACGACGATGCCGGACGCCTCACGAGTTACGAATGGGACGACACCCCGGAGAACACGGCCGATGTCATGGATGAAGTCCTCCGGATCAGCTATCCCGACGCCAAGACCCTGAAACTGTCCGCCGAAACGACGGAATCGCCCGAAAAGGGATCGTACACCGTCACGCTCGACGATGCAGGGCGCGCCGTCGCCGCCCGCAACGACAACGGTCCCGAACGCTGGACCTTCGCCTACGACGGCAACGGCTGCTGCAAGGAGTGCACCTACGAGGGCGACGAAACCCACTACTACCCGCGCACGGTCTGCCGCTGGAGCGGCAACGACCTCACCGGTCTCGACATCCACTCGAAACCGGACTCCATTTATTTCAGCTACGAACTCGAATACCACACCGACCTGTCCAACACGCCCGCATTGTGCAACCTCGACCTCAATGCGCTCCTGTTCGACGTATGCCCCGATATCGAGGACACCGACTTCTCCATGGGAGCGATACTCTCCGGAATCGGGCGGCTGGGCAAACGCAGCGCCCATCTGACGAACAGCTATCCGGACGAGAGCATGTTCTCGGTCGAGCCATTACCCGACGGATCAATTATCAGTTTCAGAGCCCTGAACGAGCGGATCGAATGGAAGCAGGTCGATGGACGGATCACCGAGGTCATCTGGTCTCAGGAGGTGGAGTGTTTCCAGCGAAAAGGCGACAATGAAACGATCCTTTCCGAACGAGGCTACAAGGAGACCGAAACGCACCGGATTTTCTATTGACGGACTTTCCTCCCGAAAACCGAACGGCGGTCTTACAAAGACCGCCGTTTATTTTACTCCCCCCCCGGGAGACCTACCGCCCCATCAACCCTTCGCGGCGGAACGAGAAATCCCCCTCGCGGGCGATGATGATGTGGTCCAGCAGGCGGATGTCGAACAACTCCGCGGCGCGCGCGACCCGCTCGGTCAGCGCCTTGTCCTGCCCGCTCGCCTCGGGGGTGCCCGAAGGATGGTTGTGGATCAGGATCAGCTGCGTGGCGAGCAGCTCCAGCGCCCGTTTGACGATCAGCCGGTGATCGACCACCGTGCCTGTCACCCCGCCCTGGCTCACGCGCTGACGCTCGATGATGCGGTTCGACGAAGTGAGATAAACCACCCAGCACTCCTCGTGGGCGAGGCGTTGCAGCTGCGGCCGGAACAGCCGCACCACGTCGTCGCTCGTCGCCACGGAATCGGCCTCCGCAGCCCGGTCCGCTGCCGCGCGGCGTCCGAACTCCGCGGCCGCCAGCAGCATCCGCGCCCGTTTCAATCCCAATCCGCCGACCATGCGCAGGCGGGCTTCGGACTCCCCGGCGATACGCGCCGGCGAACCGTCGTAAGCCTCCAGCAACGCCCGGGCCGCCTGCCCGTCCTCGGTGAGCAGGGTCAGCAGCTCGGCATCGTCCAAAGCCTCCACACCCCGTGCGGCCATTTTATCGTGGATATTTTTCATGGGCTCTCAGACGATCGACCTTGTCCAACAGCGAGGCGCACTGCTCGTCGCTCAGATACTGCGCCACGGAGAACGACGCATGCTGCTCGGCCTCCTTTTTCGACTCCCCGGCGCCGTGCCCCACCTCCATGTCGTCGATCAGCACCGTACAGCAGAACACCGGGTGGTTCGACGCATACTCCTTGTCGTGCTCCGTGCGGAACTCGATCCGGTGGCGGTTCTTCTGGCTCCACTCGATCAAGCGGCTTTTGAAATCGGTCTCCGACTCGGTAAGCTCCTCCAAATCCAGAAACCGCAGGTAAATATCGTTAATCAGCAGGCGGTTGACGAACTCATACCCCTGATCCAGATAGACCGCCCCCATCATCGCCTCGAAGGCGTCGCCGTAGATATGCTTCTGAGAGATGCCCGCCCCGCCGTTCGAGATCACGTGGACATCCAGCCCCAGTTTCACCGCCAGCGCATTGAGCGACTGGCGCGAGACGATCTTCGACCGCAGCTGGGTCATGAACCCCTCGTCGCGGTCGGGGTATTCGATGAAGAGATAGTCCGAAGTCACGGCCTCGATCACCGCGTCGCCCAGATACTCCAGGCGCTCGTTGTTGATCGAACGGCCGTCCTCCAAAACCAAAGAAGCTGACTTGTGAATCAAAGCCAGCTTGTAAAGTTCGATGTTGTGCGGAATGAATCCGAACAGATCATCGACAATTCTGTAATACGCCCGGTCACGCCCGTAATTCCGCCGCAGCGGACGCAATAGAAAATCAATCACGGCAACGGGTCGTCAACGGGGTTAGAGCTTGCGGAAAATGATCGTCGAGTTATGACCGCCGAATCCGAACGTGTTGCTCAGCGCGCATTTCACATCGCGTTTCTGCGCCTTGTTGAGCGTCAGGTTCAACTTCGGGTCGATCCCAGGATCGAGGTTCTCGCAGTTGATCGTGGGGGGCACCACGCCGTGCGTCATCGCAAAGATGCAGGCCAGGGCCTCGACGGCTCCGGCGGCACCCAGCAGGTGGCCCGTCATCGACTTGGTCGAGGAGATGTTGACATCGTACACGTGCTCGCCCAGAACGCCCGCTACGGCTTTCAGCTCGGGAATGTCGCCCGCGGGGGTCGAGGTTCCGTGCACGTTCACATAGTCGATGTCCTCGGGTTTGATGCCGGCGTCCTTGATGGCGTCGCGCATCGCCTTCATGGCACCCTTGCCCTCGGGGTGGGGAGCCGTGAAGTGGTAGGCGTCGGCCGAAGCGCCTCCGCCGACGACCTCGCAGTAGATCTTCGCACCGCGCGCCTTGGCGTGCTCATACTCCTCGAGGATCAGCGCCCCGGCGCCCTCGCCGATCACGAATCCGTCGCGGTCCTTGTCGAAAGGACGCGAAGCGTGCTGCGGATCGTCGTTGCGCGTCGAAAGCGCCTGCATGGAGTTGAAGCCGCCGACCGAAGGCTCGTTGACCGCAGCCTCCGAACCGCCCGCCACCATCACGTCGGCCTTGCCGTAGCGGATGGCGTCGAAAGCGGCCATGATGCCGTGGTTCGACGAAGCGCAGGCCGACACGGTGCAGTAGTTCGGCCCCATGAAGCCGTACTTCATGGAGATGAAACCGGCAGCGATGTCGGAGATCATGCGGGGAATAAAGAATGGGCTAAACCGCGGGGTTCCGTCCCCGGCGGCCCAGCCCAGACACTCATCGAAGAAAGATTTGATTCCTCCGATGCCCGAGCTCCAAATGACACCCACCTGCTCCTTATCGACCTTCTCGAGATCGAGGGCCGAATCCTCCACGGCCTGCGTGGCGGCGATCAGGGCATACTGGGTGAACAGGTCGTATTTGCGAACCTCCTTGCGGTCGAAATACTGAGCCGGGTCGTAATTCTTTACTTCACAAGCGAATTGGGTCTTAAACTTTTCGGCATTGAAATGAGTAATCGGTGCGGCACCGCTGACTCCCTTCTCCAGATTCGAAAAAAACTCCTCTATATTATTACCGAGCGGGTTGATCGTACCGATGCCCGTAACAACTACTCTTCTTCCTGTCATAAATTTAAGGCTTTGTTGGCCGTGAACGAAATTCTAAAAGAAAAAATTATTTCTTGTGCTCCTCGATGTACTTGATGGCGTCACCTACGGTAGCGATCTTCTCAGCGTCCTCATCCGGGATCTGGATATCGAAAGCCTTCTCGAACTCCATGATCAGCTCTACGGTGTCGAGCGAGTCTGCGCCCAGGTGGTTGGTGAAGCTTGCTTCGGGTACTACCTCCGACTCCTTGACACCCAGTTTGTCGACGATGATCTCGACAACTTTTGATTGAACTTCTGACATAATTTTAATTTTTTAGTTAAACAATTATTTGGAAATAGTTCATATACATTTCCAGAGCAATTTTGCGCAAAAGTAACACTTTTTTTATTACTTTTGACAAAACGGCCCGATTTTTTATTCACAACTTTTTCGACATTTAGCACAAAATTTTAATTAATACGTTCAAAACCATATCCTTATGAAATTGCTTCTGATCTCGAATTCGACCAATGCCGGCGAAGAATATCTGCGTTATCCGCTGCCCGAAATAGGCCGGTTTCTCGACGGGGTGCGCGAAGCGGTCTTCGTGCCCTATGCCGCGGTCACCTTCTCCTACGCCGAATACGAGAAGAAGGTGCAGGCGCGTTTCGCCGAACTCGGCATCCGCGTCCGCTCGGTCCACCGGGCCAAAGACCCCGCCGCGCTGATCCGCACGGCCGAAGCCGTCTGCGTGGGCGGCGGCAACACCTTCGCCCTGACCAAAAAGATGCAGCAGCAGGGGCTGATGAAGGCCATCCTCCGCAAAATCAAGGCCGGAACCCCCTACGTAGGATGGTCCGCCGGCAGCAACGTCTGCTGTCCGACGATCTGCACCACCAACGATATGCCCATCGTGGAGCCCGAATCGTTCGGGGCCATCGGGGCCGTGAAGTTCCAGATCAACCCCCACTACCTCGACGCCAACCCCGCGGGACACGCGGGCGAGACGCGCGAGCAGCGCATTCTGGAGTACATCGAAGCCAATCCGCGCCGCTGGGTGGCCGGACTGCGCGAAGGGTGCATGCTGCGGCTGGAGAACGGGAAACTGGAGCTGATCGGCAAACGCCCGATGCGGATGTTCCGCAAGGGAGTCGAAACGTTCGAGGTCGAACCCGGCGGCGATCTCTCTTTTTTATTATAAATAGGTATATCCGCTATGAAAGTACTGATTGCGGGCATGGGCCTCATCGGAGGCTCGTTCGCCCTGGCCCTGCGCGACCACGAACTCGCGGAGGAGATACTCGGGGTGGAGAACTCCGAAGAACACGCCGCCGAAGCCCTGCAACTGGGGCTGGCGGACCGCATGGTGACGTTCGAAGAGGGCGTCGCCGAGGCGGACCTCGTGGTGCTGGCCACCCCCGCCGACACCATTCCGCTGATGGCTGTCAAGGCCCTCAACCGCGTGAACGACAAGCAGGTGGTGATGGACATGGGTTCGATCAAAAGCGAGCTGTGCGAGGTGATTTCGATGCACGCGCACCGCGGGCGCTTCGTCGCCGCACACCCGATGTGGGGCACGGAGTACAGCGGCCCGAAAGCCGCTCAGCGGGGCGCCTTCACGGGGCGCAGCGTCGTGCTGTGCGACACCGTCCGCAGCGACAAGGACGCGCTGGCGGTCGTCGAGCGGATCTTCCGCACGCTGGGCTGCCCGGCGGTCTACATGGACCCCGAGGAACACGACCTGCACGCAGCCTACGTCTCGCACATCTCGCACGTCACGTCGTTCGCGCTGGCCCTCACGGTGCTCGAAAAGGAGCGCGAGGAGCGCCACATCTTCGACCTGGCGGGCGGCGGTTTCGAGAGCACGGTGCGTCTGGCCAAGAGTTCCGCGGCGACGTGGGTGCCGATCCTGCTGCAAAACAAGTACAACGTGCTGGATGTCCTGCGCGAGCACATCCACCAGTTGCAGATCATGCGCCGGATGCTCGAACGCGACGACGCCGAGGGGCTGAAAAACGCCATGGAGCGCGCCAACACCATTCAACGCATCATCCATTGACGACGACGGCCGAAACGGGACAGGCCGGCGAGCGGGCCGCGACCGAACACCTCCGCCGCGAGGGGTACGACATCCGCGCCCTCAACTGGCGGCAGGGCCGCTACGAACTGGACATCGTGGCCCTGAAAGAGGGCGTGCTTCACTTCGTGGAGGTCAAAACCCGCCGGGCGGGATCGCTCACGCCGCCCGAAGCGGCCGCCACGCAGCGGAAATTCCGGGCCCTGAGCCGCGCCGCCGAATGCTACCTGCACACGACGGGCTGGGAGGGCGAAGTGCAGTTCGACCTGGCTGCGGCCGAGGCGTTTCCCGACGGTACGATCCGCGTCGAGCTGATCGAAAATGCACTGGAATACAACTGGTAATTTTGCAGTTCCGACAAATTGTGCTATCTTTGCCGGACTGAAAAAAACTTCCTGACGCTGAGCCGCGAACGGCCGGGGCACAGGGAACAAGAAACTGAAAACCTCAACACCGTAAATACCGATGTGGTTCTATAATTTCGGTCTGCTTCTCTATGTATGGGCCATACGCCTCGTAGCGCCGCGTCATCAGAAGGCCCGGCTCTGGCTCGAAGGCCGCAAAGACCTTTTCCGCCGCATGCGGGAAGCAATCGACCCCTCCGCCCGGATCGTCTGGGTGCATGTCGCCTCGCTCGGGGAGTTCGAGCAGGGACGCCCCATCATCGAACAGATCCGCAAGACCCGTCCCGAATACAAGATCCTCGTCACCTTCTTCTCGCCCTCGGGCTACGAGATCCGCAAGAACTACAAGGGCGCCGACTACATCTTCTACCTGCCGCTCGACACGCCGCGCAACGCCCGCCGGTTCCTCGACATCGCCCGTCCCGAAATCGCAATCTTCGTCAAATACGAATACTGGCTCAACCTGTTGCGCGAACTGCGCCGCCGCAAGGTCCGCACCTACGTCGTGTCGGCCATCTTCCGGCGCAATTCGGTCTTCTTCCGCCCCTACGGCGGCATGTGGCGGCAGGCGCTGGAGTCGTTCGACGTGATGTTCGTGCAGAACGAGGAGTCGAAAAAACTGCTGGCGACGCTCGGATTCGACAACGTGCTGGTGGCCGGCGACACGCGCTTCGACCGCGTCGCCGAGATCGCCCGGACGGCCAAGCAGATAGATGTCATCGAACGCTTCAAGGCCGACGACCGGCTGTTCGTCGCAGGCTCCACGTGGGAGCCCGACGAAGAGCTGCTGATCCGGCTGATCAACGACAATCCCTGCGTGAAATTCGTCGTCGCGCCTCACGAGATGGACGAGGGGCGCATCGCGCACCTGATGTCCGAGATCAAGGGCGGCGCGCTGCGCTACACGCAATGCACGCCCCGCACCTCGTACGGGTCGCGCCAGGTGCTGATCCTCGACACCGTGGGCATCCTCGCATCGGTCTACGGCTACGCCACATGGAGCTACATCGGCGGCGGATTCGGCGTCGGCATCCACAATACGCTCGAAGCCGCGACGTTCGGCCTTCCGGTGGCATTCGGTCCCAATTACCAGAAATTCAAGGAGGCCCGCGATTTGGTGACGCTCGGCGCGGCGCGTTCGGTCGCCGACTACGAGCAGCTGCGGGCGTGGTTCGTCCCCCTGCGCGACAACGAAGAGTTCCTCCAGAAGACCAGCCGCATCGCCAAGGACTACACCACGCGCCATCAGGGTGCGACGGACATCATCGTCAAGACGATCTTCCACTGATCCGGCAATCTCCGAAAAAACGTGCAGCCTCCACGAAGGAGGCTGCACGTTTCATTTTCAATCGGCGTCCGGAGCCGGAGAATCACTCGTAAAATAGAGCGATTCGCAATGCTTTTTCAACTCCTTCCACGGATAATAGGGACCTCCGGGGATCGGCAGCCGGGCGTCGCGCTCGTTGTGCAGCACGCGGACCCGCACATCGCCCGTCGCGGGATTGCGGAAGAAGACGAACTGGATGTTGGTGCCCATCGGCGTCACGGTCTGGGCATTCCACACCGCGGCAACGTCGTCGAGCGACTCCACGCGCGTCGAAGCACCCTCGACGCCCAGCAGGGCCAGCAGCGGCGTTATGCAGGTGTCGTGCCCGAAGCGCAGCGAAGCCGAGAGGTCCGACTCACCCCGGACGACCTCGTCGGCCGTCTCGACGATGTTGCGCAGCAACGCCCCGGCATCGGCGACGATCGGGTCCCCGAAGCGGGCCGAGGGCCCCATCTGCATATAGCGAAGGGCGTTCTCGCACTCCCAGAGCGAGTAGAGCTCCTCGTCGGTAAAGATGTCGTAGAAGGGTTCGATGCCCAGGTGGCTAACGTCCTGGACGATGCTGGCGAGCATGTAAAGATCCTGCATCAGCTCCAGCGGCTCGGCGACCGCCCGGGGATCGGTGACCAGCGACCGCACCAGACGGTCGGGGTTCAGCCGCGCACGGCTCAGGCTGTCGGCGACCGCCGCAACCGCCTTGCGGGCAAGCACCAGCGAATTCCCCCGCGCCATATAGTCGAGATAGCGGCCGCTCGCGTCGCGGGTGGTCGTGATCGCCGGATTCAGCTCTTTGAGACGTTCGTTGAAGGCCGCCATGCTCAGGATGCAGCGCGGCACGAGCGTCGAACGGCTCTCGACGCGGCACACGCGGCCGCCGTCGGTCGAGAAGACCTCGGGCCAGGCCGCATACATGCGCTCGGCGATGCCCCGGTGCTCGGCCGTTCCGCGGGGCGAAAGGTCCCCGTAACGCAGGTACGCATCTGCGGCCAGCGCCTCGACCTTCGCCAAAACCTCCTGCCCCTTAGGAGTCAGTTTACCGGCCTCGGAGGCTTGCAGCAGAACGCCGAGAGGCCGGTCGTACGCCTTCTCCGAGGAGTGGTAGCGGCTGCCGTGACGGCCGTAATGGCTGATGTAGAAAGGTTCGTAGCCCGCGGGAACCGGCGTCGCGGGACCGGGCAGGTATTCGTAGGAGTGGTAGATGCCCGCCGAGCGTTCGGGATGCGCGGCGAACTCGGCAGGGGTGGGCTGCGCCGCAGCGCAGATCGCGGCCAGCAGCGACAACGCCAGCAGCCGGGTTTTCAGGGTAAAGTATCTCATAATCAGCATTTGTTGGTCATTATCCGGAGCACGAGCCGGTCGGTCTCATCCATGCCCTCGCGGCCGATGGCCGTCAGATTGCGGATGCAGCGGTCCACATCCTCCTCGATGATGCCCTCGACGGAACTGACGCAGCGGCCGTCCATAGCCATCATCGCCGAGAGCACGGCCGTCGAGACGCCGCTCGTGAGTTTCATCGCACAGCTGGGCTTGGCGCCGTCGCAGATCATCCCCGTCAGGTTGGCGATCATGTTCTTCACCGCCGCGGCCGCCTGTTCGTAACCGCCGCCCATCAGGTAGGTGATGCCGCAGCTCGAACCCGTCGCCGCCACCACGCAGCCGCACAGGGCCGACAACCGCCCGAGGCTCTGTTTGATGTAGATCACCGTCAGGTGGCTCAGCGCCAGCGCCCGGATCGTCTGCTCCTCCGAGGCATGCACTTCGTCGGCATAGACCGCCACGGGAAGCGTCGCGGCGATGCCCTGGTTGCCGCTGCCCGAGTTGCTCATCACGGGAATCATCGCCCCGGCCATCCGGGCGTCGCAGGCCGCCGAGGTGTAGGAGAGAATCCGCGTGAAGAGGCTGTCGCCCATCACCTTCCGCTCCCGGTCGCAGCGCAGCGTGCGGCCCACGCAGTGGCCGTACTCCCCGGCCAGCGACCGTTCGGCGGCGGCCATGTTCAGACGGCGGGTTTCGAGGATGAAGCGCAGCTCTTCCACGGGCGAGGTCATGGCGAAATCCCACACCCGGGCCAGGGTCAGGGGCACCTCCCCCGCCTCCTCGTCGCACCCCGCCGGGGTCCGCTTGTCGAACAACACCTCGCCGTCGCGGCTCACGAAGACGAAATCCGTATGTCCGCCGGCAATGACCGCCACGGCCCGATGCCCGGCGGCTTCGACCTCCGCCTCGATGTAGAGCTTTTCGCAGACGCCCTCTTTCAATCCGATCGAGATGCACCGCCGGCCGATCATCTCCCGGCCGCGTTCCACGGCCTCCGGCGTCACGTCGCGCAACACCTCCAGCCGGTATTCCGAACGGCCGATCAAAGCCCCGAGAGCCACGGCGATCGGCAGTCCGATCATCCCCGTTCCGGGAATCCCGACGCCCATAGCGTTCTTGAGGATGTTGGCGCTCAGTCGCACGGCGATCCTTTCGGGCCCGGCGCCCAGCGTCTCCGCGGCGCGCGCCGTACACAGCGCCACGGCGATCGGCTCGGTGCACCCGATGGCGGGCACCACCTCGCGGTTGATGAGATCTATGATTCTGCGTCGTTCGGATAAAGACAGCATAGCGGGTTATTCTTAGAATATGACAAATGGAAGCGCCGTTACGGCAGCGACATCAAAGATAGCGATTTTTCACTATTTTTGTCAACAGACAACGAACCGAATCATGGAAAATCCGAAAAACCGCAAGTGGAAAGTCCTCACGAGCGAATACCTCGCGCGCGAACCGTGGTTCACGGTCCGCCACGAGAGCCTCGAACTGCCCGACGGACGCCGCATTCCCGACTATTACGTCCTCGAATACCCCGACTGGATCAACGTCATCGCCATCACGTGCGACGGACGCTTCGTCTTCATCGACCAATACCGCCACGGCCTCGGGGAGACCTCCTACGAGATACCCGCCGGCGTGTCGGAACCCTCCGACGGGTCGATGCTCGCCGCGGCACAGCGCGAACTGGCCGAAGAGACGGGCTACGGCGGCGGCGAATGGCGGCTGCTCATGACCGTCTCGGCCAATCCCGCGACACAGAACAACCTCACCCACTGCTTCCTCGCCACGGGGGTCGGGCGGATCGGCGAACAGCACCTCGACCCGACGGAGGACCTGCGCGTGCATCTCCTGACGCGCGCGGAGGTGCTGGAGCTGCTGCGCGGCGACCGCATCCGGCAGGCCCTGATGACCGCGCCGCTGTGGCGATACTTCGCCGAAAACCCCGCTCCGCCCGAAGAACCCCGGGAGGAGTGACGGCCCGATGAAAAAGGAGCGGCCCCTCGGGGACCGCTCCTTGCGTTTCGGAGACCGGACGGCTATTTGCCGACGGTCTGGGCCAGCGCCGCGAAGCAGCGCGACGGATCGAGCCCGAGGGCGGCCATCAGCTCCGCTTCGGGAAGGCTGCCGCGCGTGATCGAACGCAGACCGTGACCCGCCGTGTACAGATTGACGTTCTCGGCATACCCCGCGGCATCCTGCCCGCAGAGGTAGCGGACGTGCTCCGCCGGAATGTTCTTCCCGTCGTAGACCGAAAGGTCGGCGACATAGACCAAATTCAGGGGCGCCTTGAAGACGAAATCCTGCATTCCGGCCAGTTTGCGGAGATCGCCCTCGGCGACGCGCACGAGTTTGTGCGCCCGGGCATCGTAGGCATACGCGCCCTCGGCGAAGAAGGCGTAGACGCGGATCGGATAGAGCGCCAGCGCCGAAGGAGCCGTCAGACGCCCCTGGTCCGGACGGTTGATGCCGGCGGCGGCCCACATCACGCCCGAAAGCTCCTCGAGCGTCAGCGGCTCGGCGCTGTACTCGCGCCACGAACGACGGGCGGCCAACGCCTGACCGACGGTCGCTCCGCCCACCGTATCGGGGGCCGAAAGGACGATCTCGGGGCCGTGTTTCACTTCGGTCCGGCTCTCCGCGGCCTTTTGGGCCGACGGGACGCCTCCGCACGCCGCCAGCAGCAGCGCGGCACAGGCAAACAGTTTCGTTTTCATAGTCTTGCGTTTTTTTCGGTTCCCGGCAAAAATAATGCACGCGAAGCACAATAGCAAATTTATCCGCACGCATTCCTCGACGAAGCGATCCCGGCGGCGATCCCCGCACGGAAACAGCGGTCCGAAAGCCCGATTCCGCAAAACGCACCCCGAAGCGCGGGATTTTTTCGTAACTTTGCCCGCATGAAACCCGAAACCATCCATACCGTCGTCTTTTCGCCGACGGGAACCTCGAAAAAAATCGCCGCGGCCGTGGCCCGGGGAATCGCCTCCGCGACCGGAACCGTCGCATCTGTCCCGCTGAAAACCATCGACCTGACGCACTCGGCCGGGCAACCCGCAACGCTCCCCGCCGACACCGTGGCCGTGATCGCCGCCCCGGTCTACGGGGGCCGCGTCGCCCCGACGGCCGTGAAGCGGCTCGAAACGCTCCGGGGCGAAGGCACTCCCGCCGTCGTCATCGCCGTCTACGGCAACCGGGCATTCGAAAAAGCCGTCGCGGAGTTGGCCGGACTGGCCTCGCGGCAGGGATTCGTCCCGGTGGCCGCCGGGGCTTTCGTCGGGGAGCATTCGTACAGCACCCCCGAAACGCCCGTCGCCGCGGGACGCCCCGATGCGCAGGACCTCGCAGAGGCCGAGGCGTTCGGCGCCGCGGTGCGCGAAAAACTCGCCGCCGGGAACCTCACGCCGGTCGATGCCGCCGGGCTGAAAGACGTGCGGACACCGCTGCTGCCGATGCTGCGGTTCATCCGCTTTGTGCTGGGCTACCGCCGCCGGCAGCGGAAAAATCCCGTCGTCTATCTGCCCGCAGGCAATGCCGACCTCTGCACCCGTTGCGGCCGCTGTGCGGCGATCTGTCCCACGCAAGCCATCGCCCGCGGCGACGAAACGCACACCGATCCGGCGCGCTGCATCCGCTGCTGCGCCTGCGTCAAGGGATGCCCGGTCGGGGCGCGGAGTTTCCAAACCCCCTTCGCCGCAGCCCTCGCACGCAACTTCACCCGACGCAAACCGCCCGTAACCCGTTTATAGAACATGATCGAACGCATCGAATCCCCGGCGCCCGCCGAACTGGAAGCCCTGACCGATCTGTGGGAGCGGTCGGTACGCGCCACGCACGACTTCCTCGCCCCGGAGGACATCGCCTTTTTCCGCCGCATGGTGCGCGAGGAGGCGCTTCCGGGCGTGGAGGAGCTCCACGTGATCCGGGACGAAAAAAACGGCTTCGCAGCCTTTGCGGGCGTCGAAGCCGGAAAACTCGAAATGCTGTTCGTCGCGCCCGAGAAGCGCGGGAGAGGTTTGGGGCGCGAACTCGTGGAATATCTCATCGCCCGCCGCGGCGTACGGCGCGTGGATGTCAACGAGCAGAACGCGCAGGCCGCGGGATTCTACGCCCGAATGGGTTTCCGCGTCGTTTCGCGCAGCGAGACGGACCCCTCGGGCCGCCCCTACCCCATTCTCCACCTGTCGCTTTAAGCCCGGATCAGCACCGTCACGGACATCGGCCCGTGGGCGCCGAAGACCAGCGCCTGTTCGATGTCGGCGGTCTTCGAAGGCCCCGACATGAAACACCCGTAGCCGAAGTCGTCCACCTCGGGACGCACGACCGCCTCGTGCATGGTGTCCACGATCGCATCCTTCGGGATGACGATCACGAGGGCCGTGGCCCCGAAATAGAGAGCTTTGTGGCGGATGTCCTGCGCGATCCACACCGCACCGTTCTCCGCGACGCCGAACGCCCCTTTCACGACGCCCAGATCGACATCGACCAGTTCGCGCGCATCCTCCACGGCGTCGGGGTCAAGCGTGGCGACGCTCAGTTCGGGCATCGCCGAAGCGATCGTCCGCGCATCGGGATAACAGCGGCGGACCGCCTCGTCGAGGGTTTCGCCCGGCAGCATCCGCACCGCCCGGCCGCCGGCGGCTTCGAGCCGTTCGGCGAACATAGCCGCGGGGTCGTCGAAGCGCTGGGGCGTGAAACCCGGCGCAGGATAGGGATATTCGGGCATTCCGTCGGCCGAAAGTTTTTTCAATATGATCTCTTTGCTATTCATTGTCTTGCTTTTTTCACCGGCTTTTCTCATCGCACGGTCGTTATCGCCGCCTCCGGCGTCGTTTACAAATCCGACCCACCCCTAAATCCCCTCCTCAGGAGGGGACTTGGTGCCGCCATGCGGCAAGGAGCGTTGCGGACAGCCTTGCTACTTATTCGCCTTTTTCCACCATCCATTGAAAGTCTTCGGCGCGAAAGGCGGCATGGCACGGCCGGGGGCGCTCCACGGGTTGAGCCCGTTTTCGAGCACGAAGCACGGGAGCTTCTCCGCCGCGCGGGCCAGGGCGATGCCGCCGTAGAATCGCCTCCGCCCGCCCATGACGAAGTCCATGCCCTTGACCGAGAGTTTCTTCACCGGATCGGCCAGGTGCATCCCGTCCAGCTGCTGCCGCCACATGTAGATCTGCTCCCCGAGGTCGATCTGCGCCGGGCAGACATCCGAACAGGAGTAGCAGAGCGAGCAGGCCGAGACGTTGCCGTGGTGGAGCTTCGGCGAACGCAGCATCCCGAGATTGATGCCCAGCGGTCCGGGGATGAAATAGGAATAGGTATAGCCTCCCGAACGGCGGTAAACCGGGCAGGTGTTCATGCAGGCCCCGCAGCGGAGGCACTTGAGCATGTTGCGGTGCGCGGCGTCGGCCAGCCATTCCGAACGGCCGTTATCGACCAGAATGACGTGAATCCGTTTCCCCGGGGCGGGACGGCGGTAGAGCGAGGTGTAGCTCGTGACGGGCTGTCCGGTGCCCGAACGCGCCAGCAGGCGCGTGAAGACCGCCAGCGCCTCCATGTCGGGGATCACCTTCTCGATCCCCATGATGGCGATGTGCAGGTCGGCGAACGAGGTGCCCAGATCGGCGTTGCCCTCGTTGGTGCAGACGGCCAGCGCCCCCGTGGAGGCCACGGCGAAATTAACGCCCGTCATCGAGATGTCGGCCCCGAGGAACTTCGGCCGCAGGGCCCTGCGGGCCGCGTGGGTCAGGTAGGTGGGGTCGCTGTTGCCCGGTTCGGTGCCCATCTCGCGCTCGAAAAGCGCCCCGACCTCCTCGCGCCGCACGGCGATCGCAGGCAGGACGATGTGGCTGGGCGGCCGGTGCAGCAGCTGCATGATCCGCTCCCCGAGGTCGCTCTCCACGGCATCTATGCCCCGTTCGTGCAGGTAAGGCGTCAATCCGCACTCCTCCGAGAGCATCGACTTGCTCTTGATGAGGTTCGTGCCCCCGTGCTCGCGGACCAGCTGCCAGACGATCTCGTTCATCCCGGCGGCGTCCTTCGCCCAATGGACCGTCATGCCGTTGGCCGAGGCGTTGCGCTCGAACTTGCAGAGGTAGTGCCCCAGGCGGCTCAGGGTGTGGCGTTTGATCTCCGACGACCGGCGCCGCAGCTCCTCCCACTCGGGAACCGTCATCATCATCCGGTCGCGCTTCTCGCGCACGGCGTACAGCGCCTTGTCGTGCCAGGCCATGCGTTCGGCGTCGGCGACGAACCGTTTCGCAGTTTTGGAATGGGTGCTCATAACTTCGAATTGAGGATTTCAACGATATGAAGGGTCTTCACCGGCAGTTTCTCGCGGTCGATGATCCCCTGCATGTGCATCAGGCACGACGAATCGGCCCCGGTGATGTACTCGGCCCCGGTGTCGATGTGCCGCCGGACCTTAGCGCGCCCCATAGCCACCGACACGGCGTTCTCCTCGACGGAGAACATCCCGCCGAAGCCGCAGCACTCGTCCCGCCGCTCGGGCTCCATGACCTCGACGCCCTCGACCAGCGCCAGCAGGTCGCGGAGTTTCGACCGAAGGGGCACGTTCATCTCGCTGGGCGACGAGAGCCCCATCTTGCGCACCCCGTGGCAGGAGTTGTGCAGACTCACCCGGTGCGGGAAACGGGCGTCCAACCGCGCAGGCTTCACCACGTCGTGCAGGAACTCGCAAATCTCCCAAATGCGCGCATCGACGCACGCATGCTCCCTGTAATCGTCCAGCAGCCGCGGATAGCCCTCGCGCACGAAGACCACGCAGCTGGCCGACGGGCCAACGACGTAATCGTATTTTTCGAACAGCGCGTTCATGCGTTCCGCCAGCGCCTTGGCGTCCTTTTCGAACCCCGCATTGGCCATCGGCTGACCGCAGCAGGTCTGGTCCAGCGGGTATTCGACCTCGCAGCCGACCTTGCGCAGCAGTTCGTACGACGCCCGGCCCACCTGGGGATACACCGCATTGACGTAACAGGGAATGAACAATCCGACCTTCATTCGTTTTTCCATTTTAATGCCGGCCCGAACCCTACCGAAGATACGGATTTTTCCGGGATTCGTGCATCGGCAATGACTTTCCGTCCGCTAAATTACAAAAAAAGAGGGCCCGGTATCCCGGTCCCTCCCGTTTCGGGTGCATTTTTCACTTGATCTCGATCCGTCGGGCGGCGGCAGCGGCCTCCGTCACCTTGCGTTTCGGGATCTCGATGGTCATCACGCCGTTCTCGACCTTGGCCGAGATCTTGTCGCGCTCGACGTTGTCGGGCAGCAGCAGGCTCTGCTGGAACTGCGTGTAGGAAAACTCCCGGCGCAGGTAAGTGCCCTTATGCTCCTTGTCCTCCTCCTTGGACTCGTTCTTCTTCTCCATCGAGATGATCAGTTCGTTGTCCTCGTTGAGATGAACCTTGAAATCCTCCTTGGTCATGCCCGGAGCAGCCACTTCGACCTTGTATTCGTCGTCGTTCTCCAGGATGTTGACGGCCGGAGCCGTGGCGTTGCGGCGCTCTACGAGCCAATCGTTGCCCAGAAAATCGTTGAAAATGCTCGGCAGCCAGTTCTGATTACGTCTTGCAGGTACCATAGTTTTGTCCTCCTTGAATTATTTTGGTTTAACATTCGTTTCCTTTCGCCCGCCCCCTCCGGAGCGGATTTATCCCTATACGGTCAAATCCTGTGCCATGCACGAAAGAATGATAAAATGTCACGAATTGTCACAAATACTGAAAAAATGTCCTGACAGAACGACATTGCGGCGACATTTGTTTACATTTGCGACATGGACCAAGAATCGACATTCCGGCAGGCGGTGCCCCGCGAGGCGCCCCTCATCATGCAGATCATCCGGCAGGCGCAGGCCCGGATGCGCGCAGCAGGCAGCAGCCAATGGCAGGACGGGTATCCCGCCCCGGGACATATCTCGGCGGACATCGGCCGCGGCTGCGGCTATGTGCTGTGCAGGCCCGGCGTCAGGGAATGCCGTGCGATCATCGCCTACGGCGCGGTAGCGTTCAACGGAGAACCGGCCTACGAGGCCCTCGAAGGCGAATGGCTCACCGACGGGCCTTACGTAGTGGTACACCGCATGGCCGTCGCCGACGGCGAATGCGGCAAGGGCGTGGCGGCGGAGTTCCTGCGCCATGCAGAGGAGATGGCCCGGGAACGTGGCATCGGCGCATTCCGCATCGACACCAACCATGACAACCGTCCCATGCTGCGGCTGCTCGAACGCATGGGATTCACCTTCTGCGGAAAGGTCGTCTACCGGAGCGGCGAACGGCTGGCGTTCGAGAAGAGGCTCTGAGCGGGAAGGCTCCGCGGGCAGCCATCACGGCGCGGTGCGACACGGCCAAGCGTGAGCCGGGCACGCAACCGGGCGTGTAGCCGGGCAAGACCGGCGCCCCGCGGCGCAGACTATATGCCGAGCGGATCGGCCGGTGCGGGACGTGCGGTGACGATGCTGTCAACGACGAATTTCGTGAAACCCCGCCAGGGCAGCGCACCGAAATACTCCCGGTAGTGCAGTTCGAGGGTCTTGCCGCCTTGCAGCATCAGTTCGCGGGCGAGCGCCTCGTCCTCGACCGAAAATTCGAACTCATAGGACTGGATCGACCCGGCGGCCTTCGAACGGATGCCCGTCTGGATCAGTTTGCCTTCGTAAGTCTTGAAAACGAGTCCCTTGTAAACGACGTAGTTCAGTTCCCCGCTCTTCACGCCTTCGCCGAAGACGAAATAGAAGCGGAAATAGAAGAACACGGCCAGCCCGACGGCAAGCAGGACCGTGATGATGCCCCAATATTTTTTCATAACTCTTTTGTTCGGCCGCACGCGGCGGCAATCATTCGCAAAGGTAACAAAAAGCGGAACCGTTTCAAAACCCAATCGCGGCCAATGCGACAAAACGTTACGGCTAATAAACGTGTCGTTACGACACCAAAGGTAACAAAAAGCGGAACCGTTCCAAAACCCAATCGCGGCCAATGCGACAAAACGTTACAGCTAATAAACGTGTCGTTACGACACCAAAGGTAGCAAAAAGCGCGGCTGTTCCAAAACCGAATCGTATCTTTGCAGAAAACATCGGTCATGGTCTGGGAAACGATCGACATAACAACGGAAGCGGGCGAAACGGTGCGGGCACAGGCGCCCGTGATCATCTCGGCGAGCCGTGCCACGGACATTCCGGCATTCTATGCCGACTGGTTTTTCGACCGGCTGGAAAAGGGGTATTCAGTCTGGACGAACCCTTTCAACGGTGTGAAATCATATATCTCCTACGCCCGGACACGACTGATCGTTTTCTGGTCGAAGAATCCCCGTCCGTTGCTTCCGCATCTGGGAAAACTGCGCGAAAAGGGCATCCGCTGCTACCTCCACTACACGCTCAACGACTACGAAGCCGAAGGTCTCGAACGTGGCGTACCGCCGCTCGACGAACGGATCGAAACTTTCCTCCGGTTCTCTGAACTGTTGGGCAAAGAGCTGGTCATCTGGCGGTTCGACCCCCTGGTCCTGACCGAGCGAACCGGCGTGGAGGAGCTGTTGCGCAAAGCGGAACGGATCGGCGACAGGCTCCGCGGGCATACCGAGAAACTGGTTTTCAGCTTCGCGGACATCCGCGCCTACCGCAATGTGGAGAGCCGACTGCGGCGGAACGCCCTCCCCTGCCGTGAGTTCGACGAACGGCAAATGCTCGGCATGGCAGCCGGACTGGCGGAACTGAACGAAAAGTGGAATTACACGTTGGCCACATGCGGCGAACGAATCGACCTGTCGCAGTTCGGCGTCCGGCGCAACAAATGTATCGACGACGAACTGATCGTCCGCAAATTCTCCGACGATCCGCTCCTGACGGACTTTCTGGGCGTAAGCCGCGAGGGATTGCCCGGAGCGGGAACAGCCGTCCGGAAAAACCTGAAAGACAAAGGGCAACGGCCCTTCTGCGGCTGTGTCGCCAGCAAGGACATCGGCGAATACGACACCTGCCCGCACGGGTGCGCCTACTGCTACGCCAACCGTTCCGGCGAAAAGGCATCCGAAAATTACCGTCTGCACCGGGCCCGTCCCTCCGCCGAAACAATCACCGGAAAATAACCCCGTCACTCCTCCCCGAAGTCGAACCGCAACTGCACGCATCCCTCGCCGAAATCCGGGGCATTGCCCACCGTGACCCCGATCAGGCGTATCCGGTGGCCGCCGAAATCGACCCCCGCCAGCAGCTCACGGGCGACGAGGCGCAGTCCGTCGCGCGAATCGACCGTGGCGGGAAGCGTCCTCGAACGGGTGATCTGGCGGAAATCGTCGAACTTGATCTTCAGCACCACGGTCCGCCCCCGGAACCGGTGGCGCGAAAGCCGCTGCCACACCTCCTCGCAAACCTGTTCCAACTCGCCGAGCAGCACCTCGCGGTCGGCGGTGTCGGTCCCGAAGGTCGTTTCGGCACCGAGAGATTTGCGGATGCGGTTCGGAACCACCGGGCGCGGGTCGATTCCGCGGGCGTAACCGTAATAACTGCGTCCGGCCTTCCCGAAATGCCTGACCAATTCCAACTCCTCCCACTGCCGCAGATCGGCGCCGGTGCGGATGCCCAACGCGTGCATCTTCTCGGCCGTGACCTCCCCGATGCCGAAAAAGCGCTCGACGGGAAGCTCCGCGACGAAGGTGTCGATTTTGTCGGGCGGGATCACGAACAATCCGTCGGGCTTGCGGTAATCCGAAGCGATCTTCGCCAGCATCTTGTTGACAGAGATGCCCGCCGAAGCCGTAAGCCCGGTTTCGGTGCGGATGCGGTCCTTGATCTCCCGGGCCGCGAGCGTCGCCGAGCGGAGGTGCGAAACGTCGAGAAACGCTTCGTCCAGCGAGAGCGGTTCGACGAGTTCGGTATAGTCGTGGAAGATGTCGCGGATCTGCTGCGAAACGGCCTTGTAGACATCGAAGCGCGCCGGCACGAAGATCAGGTCGGGACAGAGGCGCCTGGCCAGCACCGAGGAGATCGCCGAACGTACTCCGAACGGCCGGGCCTCGTAACTGGCCGTCGCCACGACACCCCGCGGTCCGTCGTAGCCCACGGCGATCGGACGCCCCCGGAGTTCGGGACGGTCACGCTGCTCGATGGAGGCGTAGAAAGCATCCATATCGACGTGTATGATCTTGTTCTGCACACTTGCAAAAATACAAAAATAATGCAGTCCAAGACGGAAGTCCGGCTACTCGTTCCTGCCAGTCGGCGAGTCCTGCCCATCGGCAGCTTCCGATTCCCGTCGGCAAGAAAAGAAATATGTACGAAAAAATCCCTGAACCTTTCGGATTCAGGGATTCGCGGCAATTCGCATTTTCGTGGTACCACCAGGAATCGAACCGGGGACACAAGGATTTTCAGTCCTTTGCTCTACCAACTGAGCTATGGCACCATCCCGATAAACGAAGCATTTCGTATTATCGTGGTGCAAAGGTAAGCAAATTTCTCAAACTTGCAAAAGTTTCCCCGAAAATTTACAACTTTTCTGCCCTCGCATAATCATACAACCGCGATTAAAGCCATTTCACACCCGCTATCGGTCCCTTCTCCATCTTTTTCAAAACCATTCAAGCGACGATTGAATCCGGCCGATTCGACCAAAAAATTATCTGAAAAGTCGGTTACAAATTGTAATACCGCAATCCATCAACCGGCCGAATCGTAACTCCCGAAAGCTCATTTCGACACGATATGTTACATTTGTAAATTATTTTAATAAATTATTTGTAAAGGAGTTAGCGATTTCTTACCTTTGTTGTGAACTTTTTATTTTACAATTAATTGATTAACGCTTATGGTAAGAAAAATTCTACTGACGTTAATTGCATTGCTGGGGGGGGGAATTTTGCTTTCCCAGGCCCAAAGCAAGCAAATTTCCGGCACGGTTACCGGTTCCGACGGTAAACCGATCGCCGGCGTGACAGTGGTTGTCGAAGGCACCTCCGTCGGCACCACGACAAATGCAGCCGGTGCATACAGCATATCGGCCGGCAAAGACGCCAAACTGGTCTTCTCGTTCATCGGCATGGAGAACCAGACCGTTCCCGTCAGCGGCAAGAGCGTCATCAACGTCCAGATGAAAGAGGATGCGATCGGTGTGGACGAGGTCGTGGTGACGGCCATGGGTATCACCCGTTCCGAAAAATCGCTCGGCTACTCGGTATCCACCGTCAAGGCGGACGAAATCGACAAGGCCCGCG
This sequence comes from Alistipes intestinihominis, assembly GCF_040095975.1. Lineage (NCBI taxonomy): Bacteria > Pseudomonadati > Bacteroidota > Bacteroidia > Bacteroidales > Rikenellaceae > Alistipes > Alistipes intestinihominis. The sequence continues at coordinate 72,210 of NZ_JBBMFL010000015.1, read as the reverse complement.
AAGGCAACGTCCTCAACGCGCTGGCCGGTAAAGTCGCCGGCGTGAACATCTCCGCAGCTTCGGGAACCGCAGGCGGCGGTTCGCGCATCATCATCCGCGGCCAGTCGTCGCTCGGCTCGGCCGGTTCGCCGCTCTTCGTCATCGACGGTATGCCCGTCAGCAACCAAAGTTACAACCCGACCGGCATCAACGGTTCGGTCGATGTGGGCAACCGCATGGGCGACATTTCGGGCGACGACATCGAGTCGATCAACGTCCTGAAAGGCGCCGCCGCAACGGCCCTTTACGGCGCCCGCGCCAAGGACGGCGCTATCATCATCACGACCAAGAAAGGTTCGCGGATGCAGAAAACCAGCGTAACGATCAACTCGACGCTGCGTTTCGAGAACATCCTGAAAGCTCCCGATTTCCAGAACAGCTATGCAGGCGGCAACTCTTCCGATGGCACCTACAATCCCTATTCGCAGAACGGCTGGGGCCCCAAGATCGAAGGACAGACCGTCCAGAATTTCCTGGGCGACGAAGTCCAGCTGAAAGCCTACAAAAACAATGTCAAGGACTTCTATAATACGGGACATACCTATATTAATAACATCTCGGTAGCCGGCGGCGACGAGAAAAACGATTTCCGTCTGGGCTTCACGGCGCACAACCAGAAAGGTATCATCCCCAAGAACGACTACGACAAATATAACGTAGCGTTCAACGGCGGCCGCAAATTCAACGACAAACTCGAAGCACGCGTTTCGTTCAACTACGCGCACACCTCCTCGGCCGGCCGGCCCGCCCAGGGATCGAACGAGATCAACGTATTGGTTCCGCAGATCAACGGTATCGCCCGCAACTGGGATCTGAACTGGCTGAAGGACAACTGGATGAACGAAGACGGCACGCAGGGCAAGATCACCGAGAAAAGCACCAGCGGCAATTTCTACTGGACAGTCAATAAAAACCTCTTCACCAACACAGTAGACCGTCTCTACGGCACAGCGACCGTCACCTACAAGCCCATCGAGGGACTGACGATCACCAACAACCTGGGAACCGACTACTTCCACGAGGAGCGCCGTCAGATCTGGGCCAGCGGCACGATCGGACGTCCGAAGGGCCAGTTCAACACCAACGACATCACCAACCGTCAGATCAACAACGACCTAATGATCTCCTACGACGCCAAGTTCAACGAGGACTGGGGGCTGAAAGTGATGCTGGGCCACAACATCAACCAGAACATGACCAAATACCTGGAAGTCTCGGCCAAAGACCTGCTCGTGGCGGATGTCTACACCTATGCCAATGCCGAGAGCGTCGTCTCGACGAACGACATGGTGAAATCGCGCCTGATCGGTCTCTACGGCGAGGTGGACCTCAGCTACAAGGACATCGTCTACCTGAGCGTCACGGGACGTAACGACTGGTCCTCGACCATGCCCAAGTCGCACCGCTCCTATTTTTATCCTTCGGTCAGCGCCGGATTCGTCTTCTCGGAGCTGATTCCGAAAAACGACGTACTGAGCTTCGGTAAGTTCCGCGTCAGCTATGCCAATGTCGGCAGCGATACGGCACCCTATCAGCTCGATTTCCTCTACTACCCCGTTTCGGAAGTGTTCGGACAATTCGGATGCACCAACTATTTCCCGTTCGGCGGGCTGCTGGGCTATGAAGCGACGCCGACCTATCCCGACCCGAATCTCGAACCGCAGAACCAGTCTTCGTTCGAAGTCGGCGCCGACCTGCGGTTCTTCAACGGCCGTCTGCGTCTCGACGCCACCTATTATTATCAGAAGACGACCAAGAACATCGTCCGCCTGGACGTAGCCAACTCCACGGGATTCTTCTACATGCGCAAGAACGCCGGTGTCATCACCAACGAGGGCGTCGAAATTCTGTTGGGCGCGACTCCCGTGCAGACCAGGAACTTCCGCTGGGACATCGACGTGAACTTCGCTTCGAACAAACAACTCGTGAAGGAGCTCGACCCCTCGGTCAAAGCCTACACGCTGGCCTCGGGTTACGAAGGCACCCAGATCAAAGCGGTCGAAGGCGAATCGTTCAGCCTCTACGGCTCCTATTGGCTGCGCGACGAAAACGGCAATTTCGCCATCAGCGAGAACGGTACGCGCATCAAGAGTTCCGACACGAAGAATCTCGGCAAAGTCTCTCCCGACTGGACGATGGGTATCGGCAACACTTTCTCGTACAAAGGTCTTTCGCTGAGCTTCCTGCTCGACATCCGTTACGGAGGCGTCATGTACTCGGGAACGGTACAGCAGCTGCGCACGAGCGGTCTGGCTGAAGAGACGCTGGGCAACGACCGCGCCGAAATCGTCGATAAGGGATTCGTCTACAAAGACGGCCAGAACACCGGCGAGAAGAACACCAAAGCTATCACTCCGTATCAGTTCTGGAATACCAACTACGACAAGTCTATCACCGAAGCGAACGTTTTCGATGCTACGTTCATCAAACTGCGTGAGATCGTACTGGCCTACCAGATGCCGAAAAAGTGGTTCGAGCATTGCTTCATCGGTTCGCTTTCGGTAGGTTTCGAAGCCCGCAACCTGTGGCTCATCAAATCGAACGTCCCGCACATCGACCCCGAGGCCAGCATCTTCGGTCCCTCGTCAGTGGGTTCGGGTATCGAGTACGCCGGTATTCCCTCGACGCGCAGCTACGGTTTCAATATCAAGTTAACATTCTAAAACGCAGCACCGTATGAAAAAATTAGCATATAAATTTCTAATCGCCCTGACGATCGGCGGCACTGCTTCCGGATTGCAATCCTGCGGCGATTGGCTGGACATCAACACGAATGAATATGCCGCCACGGAGGTCGATCCCGGATACCTGTTCACCAATGCGGCCCTGAATTACAGTATGAAACGCTGCGGCGCCGACCAATTCCTTACACTGATGTACGCTGCGCAGACCGCTTCCGAACAGACCCAGTGGTTCAATTACATCTTCGGCGGCGAACCCTACGGCATCGACGCCGAGTATTCGTCGGGCAATGCCTGGGTAGGCACCTATTCGAGCACGGGTTACAACCTTCAGCGTGCGATCGGATTCGCTCAGGAAAAGGGACACGTCAACGCCGAAGCCCAATGCAAAATACTGACGGCCAACGTTTTTTGGGAGACGACCATGCTCTTCGGCGACATCCCGTACAGTGAGGCATGGCACATCGACGAAATCAAGGAGCCGAAATTCGACACCCAGAAAGAGGTGCTCTACGCTTTGGAAGAGCTGCTGGACGAGGCTCTCGACCAAATCGACGAGTCCGATCCGAACACGATCTCCAAATACGACCTCTACTACGGAGGCGACATGACCAAATGGCGCAAACTGGCCAAATCCATCAAGTTGAAGATCTACATGTACCTCTCCAACAAGGAGGATGTAGGTGCCGAGATCAAGGCGCTGATCGAAGAAGGCGATCTGCTCTCTTCATCGGCCGACGACTGCAAATTCCCGTTCTACGACAGCCCGGGCAACCGGAATCCCAACGCCGAATTCGACAATCAGAACCCGGGTCTCCTCGGCTGGATGTATTTCGGCACGCCGGAAATCGTCGATCCGATGAATGCGACCAACGACCCGCGCCGTCCCATCTATTTCTATCCCAACAAGGAAGGTTTGTACGTGGGTATTGCATCCACGCATGAAGGGTCCGCCATGGAGGCCGAAGATCCTTCGGAGATCACCGAAGCGCGTTTCAACCTCGACAACCTGTTCAAGTCGGACTACCCCGACGTGATCTGTTCCTATCCGGAAGTGATGTTCTATGTAGCCGAGGCCTATGTCCGCGGCCTGGGCGTCACCAAAGACCTCACCAAAGCCGACGAATATTTCAAGAAGGGTCTGGAAGCATCCTGCACCAACGTCGGAGTCGCTGCGGCCGATGCCAAGACCTTCGCCGACGGAGTTCCCGCCCTCTCGACGCTGGGCGGCGACGAAAAAGCGATCGAAGCCATTGCCGCACAGCAGCGTATCGAGATGATGATGCGCCCGCTCGAAGCATGGTCCGAACAGCGCCGCACGGACTATCCGAAACTCGAAGTCCCGGAGATGATCCGAACGCTGTATACCGATCTGATCAGCCGCTGGCCCTATCCCTCGCGCGAATCGCTCGTCAATGACAACGTTCCGCAGGTGGACGGCATCTGGACCAAGATGTGGTTCCAGAAATAACGCCGGCCGCAATCCGCACGGAGGCCGTTCCCGAACCGGGAGCGGCCTCTTTTTCGGATAGCGGCAAGATATTTCGCAGATGGCGATTTTTTTCGTAATTTTGCCGCCAGACAAATAAAAAACAATTATGGCAATTACCGAAATACGTCCCGGCATCCACTACGTCGGGGTCAACGACCGCACCACCACGCGCTTCGAAGCCCTCTGGTCGCTTCCGATCGGCGTGTCGTACAACGCCTATCTGGTCGTGGGCGAAAAGATCGCGCTGATCGACACCGTCGAGGAGGCTTTCGGCAGCCGCTTCGAAGCCAATATCCGCGAAACGATCGGCGACCGGAAGATCGACTATCTGGTCGTCAACCACATGGAGCCCGACCATTCGTCGTCGATCACGGCGCTGCGCCGCCTCTACCCCGACCTCGAAATCGTCGGCAACGCCAAGACGCTCCAAATGATCGGCGGGTTCTACGGCATCGCCGGAGGCACGGTCGAGGTCAAGGAGGGCGACACGCTCGACCTGGGCGGCGGCAAGGTGCTTTCGTTCCACCTGATCCCGATGGTGCACTGGCCCGAGACGATGGTGACGTGGTGCGCCGGCGAGAAGACGCTCTTTTCGGGCGACGCTTTCGGCACGTTCGGAGCCCTCGACGGCGGCATCACCGACTCGCAGGTCGATACCGACCGCTACTGGGACGAGATGCGCCGCTACTACGCCTGCATCGTGGGCAAATACGGCGGCCCGGTGCAGAAGGCCCTGCAAAAGGTCCGCACGCTCCCCGTCGAGACGATCTGCTCGACGCACGGCCCCGTGTGGCAGCGGGAGATTCCCCGGGTGATGGATATTTACGACCGTCTGAGCCGCTACGAGGGCGAGCCGGGCGTGGTCGTGGCCTACGCCTCGATGTACGGCAACACGGAGCAGATGGCCGAGCGCATCGCCCGCGAGCTGGCGGCCGAAGGTGTCGGCCCCATCCGGGTCTACAACCTTTCGTACGCCGATCCTTCGGTGGTCCTGCGCGATGTCTTCCGTTACGACACGCTGATCGTCGGCGGCCCGACCTACAACGGCAACCTCTTCCCGCCCGTCGCCGAACTGCTCGACCGGCTCGCCGCCCGCTGCATCCCGCAGCGCAAATTCGGCTGGTTCGGATCGTTCTGCTGGGCCGGAGCCTCGGTGCGCCTGCTGGGAGAGTTCGCTCAGAAGATGAAGTGGGAACCCCTGTGCGATCCCGTGGAGATGAAGCAGGGCTTTTCGTCCGACGTGTGCGGCCTCTGCCGGACACTGGCAGGCCGCATCGCCGAACGCCGGCGAAGCGAATAACGCGAAAAAGGGGCGGTCCGGCGGGCCGCCCCTTTTCTTTTCAGGGACAAGGAATTTCGGAAAAAACCGCTATCTTTACGGTTGCGAATTCAAGAAACCGCGACAGACTATGATGAAAATCGCAATCGTGGGTACGGGCTATGTCGGCCTGGTATCGGGGGCCTGCTTCGCCGAAATGGGGCTCGACATCACCTGCGTGGACATAGACCGGGAGAAAATCGACGCGCTGAACGCCGGCGCCATCCCCATCTACGAACCGGGGCTCGATGCGCTCGTGCAGCGCAACGTCCGTGCGGGACGCCTCCACTTCACCACCGACCTCACCGAATGCCTCGACCACGTCGAAGTGGTCTTCTCGGCCGTCGGCACCCCGCCCGACGAGGACGGCTCGGCCGATCTGAGATACGTCCTGGAGGTAGCCCGCACCTTCGGGCGCCACATCCGGAAATACACCGTGCTGGTGACCAAGAGCACCGTGCCCGTGGGCACGGCCCGGAAAGTGAAGGCCGTGATCGAGGAGGAGCTCGCCCGGCGGGGCTGCCAAGTGCCGTTCGACGTCGCCTCGAACCCCGAATTCCTCAAAGAGGGGGCCGCTATCAAGGATTTCATGTCGCCCGACCGCGTGGTCGTGGGCGTCGAGAGCGAGCGGGCCCGCGAGCTGATGGCCAGACTCTACCGGCCGTTCCTGATCAACAATTTCCGGGTGCTGTTCATGGACATCCCCTCGGCCGAGATGACCAAATACGCCGCCAACGCCATGCTGGCCACGCGCATTTCGTTTATGAACGAGATCGCCAACCTCTGCGACCGCGTGGGCGCCGACGTGGAGATGGTGCGCAAGGGCATCGGCTCCGACGCCCGCATCGGCAACAAGTTCCTCTACCCCGGCTGCGGCTACGGCGGGTCGTGTTTCCCGAAAGACGTGAAAGCGCTGGCCCGCACGGGCCGCGAGAACGGCTGCACGATGCAGATCATCGAGGCGGTCGAACGGGTCAACGAACGGCAGAAAAGCGTGGTCTTCGAGAAATTGCAGGCCGCGCTGGGCGACCTGCGGGGCAAGCTCGTCACGATCTGGGGGCTGGCGTTCAAACCCGAAACCGACGACATGCGCGAAGCCCCGGCGACGGTGGTGATCGACCTTCTGCTGAAAGCCGGCGCCGAGGTCTGCGCCTACGATCCGGTGGCCATGCCCGAATCGCAGCGGCGGATGGCCGGGCGTCCGATCCGTTACGCCCGGACGATGTACGAGGCGGCCGAGGGCGCCGACGCCGTGGCCCTCATCACCGAATGGAAGGAGTTCCGCATGCCCGACTGGCCCCAGCTGCACGCGGCGATGCGCGGCGACGCGATCATCGACGGCCGCAACATCTTCGACAAGCCGGAGGTCGCGGCCGCCGGGTTCCGCTACTTCGGAATCGGGAAATGACCGACGAAAACGGCCCGCGAAAAGCGGGCCGTTTCCTTGCAGGACCGGATATTTACAACATCGGAATCACCGTCACGTAGATCGCGGCGATGATGGCCGACGTGATGACTCCCGTGACATTGGCTCCCAAAGCGTCGGGCAGCACCATCGACGAAGGATTGTCGTGCGACACGATCTTCTGGGCGACTTTGGCCGTCGTCGGCACGCAGCTCACGGCGGCGATGCCGATCACGGGGTTGAAATTGCCCCGCTTGATGAAATACATGACGTAGCCGCCCAGTATGCCGCCGATGCCCGAGATCAGCAGGGCGAGGATTCCCAGCACGAGGAGTTTGAGCACCGTGGGATCGAGCAGCGTGTGGGCGTCGCACAGCACGCCCAGCAGGATGCCCAGGAAGAACGTCGAGCCGTAGAGCATCGGCCCGCTGATGAAATCGTTGACGTGTTTCAGTCCCGATTCCTTGATGACCACGCCGATAAAGAGCGAGAAGAACAGCGGCGCGGCCACCGGGAAGAGCAGGCAGAGGATCACGCACATCACCACGGCGAATGCGATCTTGGCCGCGGGGCTGTACTGCTTCGCCGGTTTCCCGGCAGGCTTCATCTTGATGGCCCGCAGGCGTCTGGGCACCATCGCCCGCACCAGATAGGGATACCCGCCGTAGGTCAGCCCCAGGTAGAGATAGGCCACGACGGTGATCGGCACGAAGATCTCCTTCGAGAGGTTGAGCGAGGTGAAGAGCACCATCGGTCCGTCCGCACCGCCCACCATAGCGATCGAGGCGCTGTCGCTGGGACTCAGGCCCATCGAATAGGCGATCGGCAGCACGGCGAAGGTCCCCAGTTCGGCGCACAGCGCGAGGAACATGCTTTGCAGGGGTTTGGCCAGCAGGAAATTGATGTCGAGCATCGTTCCGATACCCATGAAGATCAGGCAGGCGATCAGGCCGTTGCTGAAAGTGAAGGTATAGACGGGTTGCAGGAAGTCGATTTGCAGAATGTTCATCAGCTGGTCGGTGTCGGTCACCATCGGGTCGAGGAACAGATTGCCGTGGGCACCTCCGGGAAAGATCAGCACACCGGCGTTCACGGCCGCCATGCCCAGTCCCATCGGGATCATCACCAGCGGTTCCAGAATCCCCTTGCGTCCCAGGTAAACCAGCAGGATGCCCAGCAGGATCAGCCCGATGCGCGAATACATGATCGCCGGATCGGACTGCAACAGGGTCGAAATGCCCTGGAAAATACTGCCCAGATCAAATTTTTCCATGGTGCAATTCGTATAAACGTTTCATTTCCGCATCCTGTTTCTCCCCGTCCCGGGGATTTCCGAAATGGTATTCGGCCAGTCCGTTCTGCGCCGCCCCTTCCGGAGAGCCGTCGTCCTCACAGTCCAACGACCAGATACTGCGGTAGGTACGTATCAGGTTCATGCGGTAGGCCCGGGCCCATACCCGGCTCCGGCCCATCCAGTCGGAAAGGCCGCACCCGCCGAAGCGGGAGAAGAAGAAAGTCATCCCTTTGAGCACATACGCGAATGCGATCCCCACGACAAACGTGAAGCCCATCATCAGCGCAGTCTCCCGAATTATATACATCAGGTTCATCGCTTTATTTTTTTAAGATTTGTTGTGCGCGCGACGCCACGCCCCGGGCCGCACGGCATTCGGGAGCGGTTCGCACACGGAATTCACCCGTACAGCATCCCCTGCGGGGTGCACGGTACGGGATCGGATGAAGGGATGAAAGGCTAAATGACCAGTATGCCGAACCGGAGATAGTCGGTCCGGTGGGACGGCAGGGCCGTCAGTTCGCTCTGCGACAGCAGGGAAACGACATATTGCGTACAGCAACTCCGCACGAGCGAGAAATGGCGTCCGAAACAGGAGTTCCGGACATCGACGGTCGTCCGGCGGTGATTCTCCAAATGCTTGCGCAGGGCGCGCACGGGCGACGGGACAGCCGGCTGAACGGTCTCCGTGGCGAAACAATCGGCATAGAGGGACGCCACGGAGTAACACTCCGCGACCCTGCCGACATCGGCCGGCATACGCGCTTCCGCACCCGCGTCCTTCGCCGGCGACAGCGAGGAGAGCAGCAGAAACAACAGGATGAACACCGGCGTTTTCATATCTCGTAGAAATTGCGTCGCTCAAATTTAATACAAATCCGAGAAACAAACAAGTCTGCGGCAGGAATCTTTTCATCCCCGGTTTTCGGAAGCCGGAAGCGGGGATTCTTCAGACAGGCATATTCCGAAATTGAACCACACCCTGCCCCAAAAGGCGATTTGCAGGGCGAAAATTCGAAGTAATTTTGCAACGGTCAAACAGTACATTATGAACAACGATAACAGCAAACTTTTCCTGCTCGTCCTGCTGGGCCTGCTGACGGCGTTCGGTCCCTTCGTGACGGACATGTACCTGCCGACGCTGCCCGCCATGACGGATTTCTTCCGCACCTCTTCGTCGATGGTGCAGATGGGACTGACGACCAGCATGATCGGTCTGGCCGCCGGGCAGCTGCTCTTCGGCCCCCTGAGCGACAAGTACGGACGCCGCACGCCGCTGCTGACGGCCATGTGGCTCTTCATCGGCTCCACGCTGCTCTGCATCTTCGCCTCGGACATCCGCCAGTTCATCGCCGCACGCTTCCTGCAAGGCATCGCCGGTTCGGGAGGCATTGTCATTTCGCGGTCGGTGGCCACCGACCGTTTCGGAGGCCACGACCTGGCCCGGATGCTGGCGCTGATCGGCGCCGTCAACGGCGTCGCACCGGTCGTCGCACCCATCATCGGCGGCACCCTCACCGACTCCATCGGCTGGCAGGGCATCTTCTGCATCCTGCTCGGACTGGGGTGCCTCCTGCTCGCAGGCTGTTTCCGCCTCCGCGAATCGCTGCCCGCCGAACGCCGCAGCGCCGTGGCCTGGAACGACATCCTCCGCAATTTCGGCACCGTGCTCCGCAACCGCCGCTACCTGGCCTATGTACTGCAAATGGGCTTCGCACAGGGCGTGCTGTTCGCCTACATCGCCTCCTCGCCCTTCATCGTGCAGGGACACTACGGGTTCTCGGCCTTCGAATTCAGCATCTGCTTCGCCGTCAACGCCGTGGCCATCGGCGGAGCCGCGGCCTTCTCGATCCGCTTCCGCAGTCCCGAGCGAAGCACCCGCACCGGATGCGCCGGGATGCTCCTCTTCGCCGCCGCCGAAGCCGCGGCACTCGGCCTCGGATGCGGTTTCTGGGTCTACGAAGGAGTGCTTTTCGGACTGCTGTTCGCCATGGGACTTACCTTCACCTCCTCCACGGCGCTGGCTATGGAATCGGCCCGCGAGCACGCCGGCACGGCCTCGGCCCTGCTGGGCGCCGTCTGCTTCTCGTTCGGCGGTGTCGTATCGCCGCTGGTCGGCATCGGCGACACGCTTCTCTCCACAGGTGCGGTCTTCGTCGCCTGCGCCCTCTGCTCATGGCTCAGCCTGCGCATCGCCCCGCGGCCCACGACGCTCGCCGCCGCCTGACAAAAAAGGCCGGAGCGCAATGCTCCGGCCCGTAACCCGATCGTCCGGCACGCCTACTTGCGCACCTTGACGATGATCTTGCGCACCGTTCCCTCGCCCACCATCGGAGCGTGGCCGTCCTCGGGGAAAAGCACCGTGAACTGGCCCGGGCGCAGCGTATAATAGGTCTGCGGCACGTCGTCGAAGAACTGGATGTCTTTCGCGGCGTCGAACTCGCCCTGCGGCAGTTTCAGTTCCCGGCGCTCGCTCCAGCCGAAGGACTCCTCCTTGCCGGTGACGAGCACCTGGATGTCGATGTACTCGTTGTGCACTTCGAGTTTGGCATCGGGTTTCCGTTTGAGCTCGCGCTCCATCACGTTGACATAGATGTCCTTGCCGTCGAGCTCGTGGATGCCCGGCTCCATCTTCGTCCAGTCCGTCGAAGCGATCAGCGCGAAAGCCTTCTTCATGCGCGGGTTGACGTTCTCGTACAACGCGCAGTTTTTCAGTGAGTCTAAAATCATGTTTTTATCTGTTTTTCCGGTTCTTCGTTCTCCGGCCCCGGAACCGATTCCGCAGCCGCACACAAAGTTAACAAGAATTTTTATTTTAACCAAAGGGTCCCTCTACGACGATTTTTTCAGCCGCACGACGACGGGATGGTGGTCCGAATACTCGACCGGTATCACCTCGTAGGAGAGGGGTTCCAACCCCTCGGAACTCAGCACGTAGTCGATGCGCAGCGTGTTGTAGAATCCCCGGAACGTATGCGAATAGCCCGAACCGCACTCGCTGAAAGCATCGCGCAGCCCCCGGGCCATCGTGCGGTAGACATACGACATCGGCGTGTCGTTGAAATCGCCGCAGACGATCTTCCGCGTGCGCGTCGCGCCCGCGACCTTGGCGATGCTGTCCACCTGCCGGGCCCGCAGCACGCTGTTCTCGCGCAGGCGCGTGACGATGCTGCGGATCTTGGTCTCGCGCGCCGTGTCCGAGAGAAACCGGTGGCTGGTGATGAACTCGTTGTCCGAGGCGTTGATGGCCGTCGAACGAAGGTGGTTGTTGAACACCCGCACCGTATCTTCGCCGATCATCACGTCGGCCCAGACCGACGACGACGGCGTCAGCACCGTGCCGGTCCGCAGGATGCGGTATTTGCTCAGGATGGCCATCGTCGAGCCGTAGACCGAGTCGGGGGCCTGCGTGCGTCCGAAATGGGCGCTTTCGTACTTCTCGTCGAGCAGCGCGAACTCCGCCGAACGCTCCGCCAGACGGGCGTTAAACTCCTGCAAACAGATGATGTCGGGGTCCTGTTCGGCGATCAGTTGCAGGATGTCATCGACGCTGCTGCCGCCGTTCTCGCCGTAGAAACTGCGGACGTTGTAGGTCATCACCCGGAACGACCCGCGGTCATAAACCGCCTCTTCGGCGTAGCTGCGGCGGATTTCGGGCCGCCAGAAGAGCGAAACCTTGAAAAGCCCCGCCACGACGATCGCCAGCATCACCAGGGCGCGCACCGTGCGCCAGCGGATCACCCAATAGAGCATCAGCACCACCGAGGCGACGTAGATGCCGGGGGCCGCAAGCCCCAGCACGGGAAAGAACCAGACCCGGGCGGGATCGACGTAAGGGACCAGATAGGTAAGCAGCATCGTCACGGCCGCCGCGACGGTCGCTATCGTCAGAATCAGGTCCAGCACTCTTATGACGATACTGCGGCGGCGTTTCGCCGGGCGTCCCCCGTAATCGTTGTAATACTCCGAAGCCATCGCTCAGAAACGGATCGTCCCGCGGCGTTTCCACCATTGGAGCAGCAGGAAGCCCCACAGCATGCCGCCCACATGGGCGAAATGGGCCACGTTGCCCACGCCCCGCCATCCGAGGAAGAGCTCGATGACGGCGTAGATGATGACGAACCACTTGGCCTTCATCGGGATGGGCGGTATCAGCAGCATGATGACCGCATTGGGGTGCATCACGCCGAAAGCCAGCAGCAGACCCATCACGGCGCCCGACGCGCCGACCAGCATCAGCGGCAGTTCCCCGAAGGCCAGCGCCGTGAGGTACTGGATCAGCGCCGCACCGATGCCGCAGACCATGTAGAAGGTCAGGAAGCGCTGCGACCCCAGCTCGTATTCGAGCGTCCGCCCGAACATCCACAGGGCGAACATGTTGAAGAAGATATGCTCGAAATTGGCATGCAGGAACATGTAGGTGATGAACTGATAGGTATGGAAGAACGGCGTCCCGAGCGACAGGGCGCAGTACTCCATGATCCGGTCGCCCACGGGCAGCAGCGCCGTGGCCATATAGACCAGCACGTTGATAATTATCAGGTTCTTGACGACCGGAGGGGTCTGGAAATAACGGTTCATGGCGTTTTAATTTTTGCAAATGTAACTCTTTCCGCGGGATTATCCCAGCTTGGCGCGCAAATCTTCGGGGGTGATCTCCGCGGTAATCGCCTTGCCCGAGGGCGAGAAGCTGAAACTGCCCGTGTCGGCCAGCTGCATCAGCAGCGCCGCGGCCTCTTCGCGCGACAGCATCCGCCCGGCGCCCTTGGAGCCCGAGCGGGCCATCACGGCGGCGATCTTCTCCCGCCGGACATCGGCCAGCGACACGGGGGTCGCAAAAGCCTGCAACAGCTCGAACAGCAGTTTGTCCACCGCATCGGCGGGCATGTCGGCGGGCGTGCCCTTCACCTCCACGGCCCCTTCGCCGCAGAAGTCGATGTCGAAGCCCAGCGAAGCGAACTCCACGGCGTTCTCCTCCAGCAGGGCGTATTCGTCGCCCGAGAGCACCAGCCGCTCGGGAAACAGCAGCTGCTGGCTCACCGACGAGCCGTTGCCCAGCATGCGCAGGTAATCTTCGTAAAGAATCCGCTCGCGGGCGCGGCGTACGTCCACCACCACGAAGCGGCCGCCGAGCAGGGCGGCGACATACCCGCCCGGCAGGGGCATGGGATCGGTGAACTCCGGACGCTGCGCCATGTCGAAACGCTGCTGTTCGGGAGCGGCCTCCGAAGGGATGAAATCCAGCGCGCTGTCGTCGAAGCCTCCGCCGGAAGCGATCTCGAAACCGCCTCCCGACTCGAACTCCTCGAACTCCCCGTCGTCCGTCGCAGGCAGGCCGCTGCGCCCGCCTCCCCGCGGAAATGCGGGCGCGGCGCTCCGGCCTCCGCCCGTGCGGAATCCCGCGGCAGAGTTGTCCGACACGGCACCGCCGTCGCGGTAAGGCACGTCGAAGCCCGTAAAATCCTCGTTGGGATCGGGCGCCGTGGGGTCGATATACTCCTCGCGGAAAGGATTGTAGTCGCTGTTGGACATCGCCTGCGGCTCGCTGTACACGGCGCCCCGCTGCAACACGGGAATCTCCACCACGCCGTCGCGGTCGAAATCCATCAGCGGCACGGCGCCCGTCTTGGCCAGCGTCTCGCGCACGGCGGCGTTGATGATCTGCCACACGGCCTCCTCGTCGGCGAACTTCACCTCGGTCTTCTGCGGGTGGACGTTCACGTCGATGCGCCCGGGGTCGATCGTCAGGAAGAGGAAATACGACGGCTGGCAGTTCTCGGGAATCAGCTTCTCGTAGGCTTTCAGGATGGCGCTCGTCAGGTAGCTGCTTTTGAAAAAGCGGCCGTTGACGAAGAGGTACTGCTCCGAATTGCGCTTCTTGGCGGCCGCCGGACGGCCGATATACCCTTCGATGCGGGCGATCGAGGTGTCGGCCTCGACCTCCAGCAGATTCTGTTTGATATGGCGCCCCACCACGTCCACGATACGGCCCGCCAGCGACGACGCCTGCAACGTGTAGACCGGAGCGTCGTTGGCGTAGAGTTCGAAGGCGACCTGCGGGTTGCAGAGCGCGATGCGCTGGAACTCGGCCTTGATATGCGAAGCCGACGTGGTGCTCTTGTCCAGGAAACGGCGGCGCGCCGGGACGTTGTAAAAGAGGTTGCGCACGAAGAACTGCGACCCCACGGGACACATCACGGGCGTCTGCGACGCGAACTGTCCGCCGTTGATCTCGGTCTGGGTGCCCACCTCGTCGCCCTCCTGCCGCGTGCGCAGCTCCACCTGCGCCACGGCGGCGATCGAAGCCAGCGCCTCGCCGCGGAATCCGAACGTATGCAGGGCGTAAATATCCTCCACGGCCCCGATCTTGCTCGTGGCATGGCGGTCGAAAGCCATGCGCGCGTCGATGGGCGACATGCCGCAGCCGTCGTCCACGATCTGAATCAGGTCCTTGCCGCCGTCGCGGAAATTGACTTTCACGGAGGTCGCGCCTGCGTCGAGAGCATTCTCCATCATCTCCTTCACCACCGAAGAGGGCCGGTTGACGACCTCGCCCGCGGCGATCTGGTTGGCGACGACCTCGGGTAGTAATCTGATCTTGTCTGCCATCTACTCCTCCTGGTAATCGTTGGGGACGACCGTGATAGGTGCGTAGGGATCGAACTCCTCGGCGGCCTGCTCGGTCCGGACCGGTACGGCCGGACTTCCCGCACGCAGGAACACGTCGGCCAGCTTCGGGTACAGAAGATAGATGAACAGCAGCACCAGCACGGCTGCCGCCGCCATCTTCAGAATACGCACCTGCCCCGCCCTATCCTCGTCGGCGCGCCGCGCCGCACGGGCGTCGCGCTGGGTGCGGATGTACTGCCCGGGCTTGTATTCCCGTCCGGCATCCTCGGCCCGTTCGCCGCGCAGCTCGGCACGGCGCTGTTCACGGGCCTCCTTCTCGGGGTCATAATAACGCGGGATATAGTTGAACTTGTTCGCGTGCTTCTTAAACGGGGTAAAGCCTAACATGGTCGTCCTGTTTTTTCGGTAAAGATACGAAATCTTCGGGATTTTATGATCATCCTTCCATTTTTGAGACAATCCGGCCGCGATGCGACAACTGCGTGCAACAGGCGAGGGCAGACAATAAACTGAATCCAATGCTCAACATCCAGGCATCGCCCCTAAAGCCCGGCTTTCAGCCGGGTGGATCAGACTCGCAAACAGGGCGGAACGCCCTGAACACAACCGACCGAAACTAATCAAACGGTCGAACCTACCTTCGAATCTTCTTACCGGAAGAAACTCTTCATCCGTTCGAAAATGTTCTGGTTCTTGACCGATTCGGCCTTCTGGAACCCGGGCTGCGCCGCCAGCTGTTCGACGAGCCTCTTCTCCTCGGCCGAGAGTTTCGCCGGGATGGTGATGTCCACCACCACCAACTCGTCGCCGCGGCCGTAGCCGTTCACGTCGGGCAGACCCTTGCCGCCCAGACGCAGCACCTTGCCGGCGTGCGTTCCCGGGGCGATCTTGATCTTGGCGCGTCCGTCCACGGTCGGCACCTCCACCGTGCCGCCCAGCAGGGCCGTCGTCACGGTGATATTGAGGTTGTGGATCAGGTCGTTGCCGTCGCGCACCAGTTCGGGGTTCGGCTTCTCCTCGATCATCACCAGCAAATCGCCGCTCACGCCGCCCTGACGCGCCGCGTTTCCCTTGCCCGTGACCGTGAGGACCATGCCTTCGCCCACGCCGGCCGGAATGCGGATCTCCACGACCTCCTGGCCGCGCAGCGTCCCTTCGCCCTTGCACTTGTCGCACTGCGCCGTGACGACCTTGCCCGAACCGCCGCACGTCGGGCACACGCCCTGCGTCTGCATGCGGCCGAAGAAGGTGTTCTCCACGCGCGTGACATACCCCGTGCCGTTGCACGTCGGGCAGGACGAATAGGAATTGGCATCCTTGGCCCCCGTGCCGCCGCACTTGTCGCAGGCCACGGTCTTGTTGATCTTGAGCTTCTTCGTGACGCCGTTGGCGATCTCCGCCAAGGTCAGCTTGACCCGCACGCGGATGTCCGAACCGCGGTTCACGTGGCGCGCACCGCCGCCGCCCGACGAGCGGAACCCGCCGCCGAAATGGCCGCCGAAGATGTCGCCGAACTGCGAGAAGATGTCCTCCATCGAGAATCCTCCGCCGCTGAATCCGCCGAAGCCCCCGGCTCCGCCGCCCGCCGCGCCGCTCATTCCGGCATGGCCGAACTGGTCGTACCGGGCGCGCTTGTCGGGATTCGACAACACGTCGTAAGCCTCCGCGGCCTCCTTGAATTTCTCCTCGGCCTCCTTGTCCCCGGGATTCTTGTCGGGGTGATACTTGATGGCCGCCTTGCGGTATGCCTTCTTTATTTCGTCAGCGTTAGCGTTCTTCTGGACGCCCAGCACTTCGTAGTAATCCCTCTTTTCTGCCATGATCCTACTCTCCTACAACAACTTTTGCGAAGCGCAGCACCTTGTCGCCCAGCTTGTAGCCCGTCTGAACCACGTCGATGACCTTGCCCTTCTTCTCGTCGCCGGCGGCGAACCGCGCCACGGCCTCCGAGAGATCGGCGTCGAACTCCTTGTCCAGCACCTCGATCTCGGTCACGCCCTTCTGGCGCAGCGCCTCGGTGAATTTCTGCGAAATGAGCGTCACGCCCGCCCGCAGCGCCTCCAGATCGTCGCTCTTCTGCATGGCGTCCACGGCGCGCTGCACGTCGTCGCGCACGGGCAGCATGGCCAGCAGCACGTCGCGGCCCCCGGTCTGCACCAGTTCCATCTTCTCTTTGAGCGTCCGCTTGCGGTAGTTGTCGAACTCGGCCTGCAAACGCACGAATTTGTCCTGCCACTGGGCCACGGCCGCTTCGAGCGCCTTGGCGGCATCGTCCTCGGCAGCCGGATCGTCGTCTGCCATTGTGTCAGTCGCATCGTCTGCCGTGTCTGACACATTGGCACAGGGTTCACCGTCGCACGAAGGATAACCGTCGCCCGGAGCGAAACCTTCGTCGCCGCTAACGGCTTCATTATAAACTTCTTGCTTTTTCATATCTTGTAATTTTTTCAGTTTTCCTCCCTTTATTCGAACAAATTGCATACCAACCCGCCCAAAGGCCGGATTTCAAGGGCGATGCTACCCGATGATGAAAATCGCCGGGCGTTTGTTCAGTTCGGGCAGCGGACGCCGCCGCCACTCCCCCGCCGTGCGGGTCTCGATCCGCCCGCCGGGAGCCGTCAGCTCCACGGCCACCGTCAGGCGCGTCTCCGCCCCGAGCGTCTGCACCAGCTGCTCCATCAGCTTCCCGTTGCGGTAGGGCGCCTCGATGAACAGCTGCGACTGCCCTTCGGTCAGGGCCCGCCGCTCGAAAAAGCGGATGGCCTTCGCCCGCTCGGGCGGCTTCACGGGCAGATAGCCGTTGAAGGCGAACGACTGGCCGTTGAGCCCCGACGCCATCACCGCGAGGATGATCGACGACGGTCCCACGAGCGGCACCACGCGGATGCCGCGACGGTGGCACGCCTCGACGACCAACGCCCCCGGATCGGCCACGCCCGGCACGCCCGCCTCGGAGATCACCCCCGCCGAACGGCCCTCCAACAAGGGTTTCACCAGCTCTTCGACCTCGCGTCCGGCGGCGGTATGCTCGTTCAGCTCGCGGAATTCCAGCTCTCCGATGGGGCGTTCGACGCCGGCTTTCGACAGGAAGCGCCGCGCCGAACGCGTGTTCTCGACGATGAAATAGTCCAGCGAGTTCATCACGTCGCGGTTGGCCGCGGGCAGCACGTCCCAGGGCGCCGTCTCGTCCGAGATCGGGCAAGGTATCAGATAGAGGGTTCCGTAATCCATTACTCTTTGAGGTAAATCCGTTTCACACGCCCCGACACCGAGGTCATGATCTCATAGGGGATGGTCTCCAGCACGCGGGCCATCGTTTCGAGATCGTTGCCCGGCTCCGCCGAGAAGATCACCGCCTCGTCGCCCTCCCCGACGCCCGGAATGTCCGTAACGTCGATCATGCAGCTGTCCATGCAGACCCGTCCGACGATCGGCGCGGGCCGCCCGTTCACGCGCATCGACCAGCGTCCGCACCCCAGGTGACGGTCCAGCCCGTCGGCATAGCCGATCGGCACCGTAGCCGTCACCGTCGGCCGCAGGAGCTTCCCGGCGCGCCCGTATCCCACGGCGTCGCCCGCTTCGAGACGCTTGATCTGCACGATGCGGGTTTTGAGCGTCGATACCGGACGCAGGCCCGGATTGTGCTCCCAGCCGAAGCCGTAGAGCCCCAGCCCGAGGCGGCACATGTCGAACTGCGCCTCGGGAAACCGCTCGATGGCGGCCGAATTGGCCGTGTGGCGAATCACGGGATACGGCAGCGACGCGGCGACGGCCGCGCTCATGCGGTCGTAACGCGCGATCTGCGCCCGCGTGTAGGCGTCCTCTTCGGGCATGTCGGCGCAGTTCAGGTGCGAGAATACCGACGCCACCTTCACGGCAGACAGTTTCGGCAGCTCCCCGCACAGACGCTCGATTTCATTCTCCATGAATCCCAGCCGGTGCATGCCCGTGTCGAGTTTCAGGTGGATGGGATAGCGGATCTCCCCGGCGTGCGACACCGCATCGGCGAAATCGGCCAGCGAACGGAAACTGTATATCTCGGGTTCCAGCCGGTTGGCGATCATCTGGTCGAAACTGTCGGCGTCGGCGTTCAGCACCACGATCGGCATCGTGATCCCCCGCTCGCGCAGCAACACGCCCTCATCGGCGAACGCCACGGCCAGATAATCGACGCCCTGATGTTGGAGCATCTGCGCCACCTCGAAATCCCCGGCGCCGTACGACCCCGCCTTGACCATCGCCACGAGTTTCGTCCGGAAATCGAGTTTCGAACGGAAGTAATTGAGGTTGTGGATCATTGCGTCGAGATCGACTTCCAGCACCGTCGTGTGGCTCTTGCGCGCCAGGGCATGGGCCAGCTTCTCGAAGCGGTACTCCCGGGCCCCTTTCAGCAGCACGGCGCGTCCCGCCACGGCCCGGCGGCCGATACGGGCGATGCACTCGTCGGTCGAGGCGAAAAATTCCTTGTCGCAGTCGAACAGCGCGGCGTAGCGTTTCAGTTTGGGTCCGATGCCGATCAGCGTGTCGATGCCCGCCCGCGAGACCATCCCGGCCACGCGGCCGTACAGTTCGTCGTCCGTCAGCCCGCTCTGCGCGATGTCCGACAGCACGAGCGTCCGGCGGCGCGACAACGCCACGTTGTGCAGGTAGTCCAGCGCCAGCGCCAGCGAATTGAGATCGAGGTTGTAGGCGTCGTTGATGAGCACCGAGTCGTTGATGCCGTCCTTGACCTCCAGCCGCATGGCGACCTCGGGGGCCTCGGAGAACGACGGCGCGGGATAGCCCATCGCCGCGCAGAACGCCTCGACGAGCTGAGCGTTGCGGCGCGACGCCTCGTTGCCGATCACCGCCTCGGGAACCTGCGGGCACGCCGCGGCGTCGCAGAGCTTCCGTTCGGCGAACCGTGCGGCGATCATGCGTCCCAGCGGCTCGTAATAACTATGGTAAACGATGGTCCGGGCCCGGTGGGCGAGGATCATCTTTTCGTTGCATTTCTGCTCCAGATTGAGGAAGTTCTCCTGATGCGCGTCGCCGATCGAGGTGAAGACCACCACGTCGGGACGGATGATCCGCTCCAGCCGCTCCATCTCCCCGGGCTTCGAGATGCCCGCCTCGATCAACGCCAGCTGCTCGTCGCCCTCGATCATCAGCACCGACAGCGGCACGCCCAGCTGCGAATTGTAACTCTTGGGCGAGCGGTAGCACTTCATCCCTGCGGGCAGCTCCTCGGCGATCCACTCCTTGATGACGGTCTTGCCGTTCGACCCGGTGATGCCCACGACCGTGCCTTTGAACTGCGCCCGGTGGTAGGCCGCCAGGCATTGCAGGGCCGCGATGGCGTTCGGAACCGCGACGTACCCGCATCCGGGCAGGGGTTCGACGCTGCGCTCGGTGAGGAACGCCCTCACCCCGCGCACATACATCTGCGCGATATAGTCGTGCGAATCGTGGTTGGCGCCGCACATGGCGACGAACATCGGTCCGGAGCCCAGCTCGCACGTCAGCGAACGGCTGTCGGTCACCACCGACTGCACCTCGCAGTCCGTGCCCGAGAACTTGCCGCCCACGACGGCGGCGATTTGCGAAAGCAGATATTTCATAAAATACCTAAATTTTTCCTTGGTACTTTTTTCCGCAAAAAGTACCAAAAACTCTCCGACGGATGCCTTCGCCTACTTAGGGCGGCCTAACGCTGGCTCCGGGCGACTATTCGCGGGTTTGCAAGCAAACCGTCCCCTCCGCTCGCGCTTTTAGTCCGCCCTGCGTTTCACGGCTCCGGCATCAAGTCGGAATCATTCGTTTCAATTTTTTTCGTCAGAGCGGATGCAGTTTCGGGCTTCGTGCCGCGGCACACGGAAGGGACATACAGGCGTATTTCCCATTCGCGGGACGCAAGGGAAGCGCGAAAATACGCCGCCATCACGAAAAAGTCACGATCGTTATTCCCGCCCCGCCGCGGTCGGCATGCTCGTCGGCCGCCGAAGCGATCTCCGGCACCGTGCGCAGGTAACGGCGGATCTCCTCCTTCAAAGCCCCCGTGCCCTTGCCGTGGAGAATCGACACCGACCCCACGCCGACCATCAGCGCGTCGTCGATGAAGTTCTGCACCATGTCCAGCGCTTCCGACGCCCGCATGCCGCGCACGTCGATGTGGTCCTTGAAGTTGAGCTTGCGCGACGAGATGTCCACCGACACCACCGTCCGGGCCGTCACGGGGCGTGTCGCCTCGCGGTATTCGTTGTTCGAGACCACCGTCAGCCGGCTCTTGTCCACCGTCGTCAGAATCTGCCCGAAGGCCACCTGCGCCCGATTGCCCTTCACCGACTGCACCACGCCGACCATCTCCTGCCCGGCCATGCGGACCTTCGACCCGACTACCGCCTCGCGCGGCTTCTCGGGCATAGGTGCAGGCGCTTCGGCGGCTTTCGCCCCCTGCCGGGCCTTGCGCTCGTCGCGCCGCTGGCGGCGGCGTTCGATCCGCTCGATCTCGCGGGCCACGGCAGCCTCCTTCTCCGACGAATCGGCCTGCTCGACCGTCTCGCGGAAATCGTCCAGCTCCCTCCGCGCCAGCCGCGTCAGCTCCTTCTCGGCCTGCGCTTCGCGGATCGTCCGGATCGTGTTCTCGATCTGCCGGTTGGCGTCGGCGATCAGCTGCTGCGCCTCCTGCTTGGCCTTCTTCAGTATCTCCTGCCGCTCGGCGCGTATCTTCGCCAGCTGTTCGGCGTAGTTCTGTTCCAACTCCTCGACCTTGCGGTCCGTCAGGCGGATGCGGTCGCGCTTCTGCTCCCAGTAGTGCTTGTCGCGGGCGATCTCGCGCAGCTGCTTTTCGATGTTGATATGGTCCGACCCGGCCTTCTCGCTCGCCGCGCGGATGATCTCCTCCGGCAACCCGATCTTGCGGGCGATCTCCACGGCGAACGAACTGCCCGGCTTGCCCGTCTCCAGCCGGAACAGCGGCCGGATGTTCTGCACGTCGAACATCATCGCGCCGTTGGCGATGCCCTCGGCCGACGACGCATAGTATTTGATATTGGCGTAGTGGGTCGTGATGACGCCGTAGCACCCCTTCGCCAGCAGGCGTTCGAGAATCGCCTCGGCGATGGCCCCGCCGATGACGGGCTCGGTTCCCGACCCGAACTCGTCGATCAGCACCAGCGTCCGGTCCGAAGCCCCCGCCAGCATGTTTTTCATGTTCAGCAGGTGGGACGAATAGGTCGAAAGGTCGTTGTCGATCGACTGCTCGTCGCCGATGTCGATGAAGATGCTTTGGAACACGGGCAGCTCCGAGACCTCCGAGGCCGGAACCGGGAATCCGCACTGGAACATATACTGCACGATGCCCGTCGTCTTCAGACAGACCGACTTGCCGCCGGCATTGGGGCCCGAGATGACGAGGATGTGTTTGCGGCGGTCCAGTTGCAGGTCCAGCGGCACGATCTCGCGTCCCGCGGCTTTCAGCGTCTGCTGCAACAGCGGATGGCGGGCGTTCTTCAGCACCAGCCGGTCGTCGGTCGAGAGGATCGGCCGCACGCAGCGGTTCTCCGAGGCCCAGCGCCCCTTGGCGCGCAGCATGTCCATCTCCGCGAGGTAGTCGCCCGAATCGGCGATCAGTCCGGCGTCGGGACGGATCGCTTCGGTGAACTCAGTCAGGATGCGCACGATCTCGCGCCGCTCGGCATACTCCAGTTCGCGCAGCTCGTTGTTGATCTCCACCACCTCGACCGGCTCGACGTAGAAGGTCTTTCCCGTCGCCGACTCGTCGTGGATGAATCCGTTCAATTTGCGTTTGTTGCCCGCGGCGACCGGAAT
The DNA here is from genome assembly GCF_040095975.1 of Alistipes intestinihominis. Lineage (NCBI taxonomy): Bacteria > Pseudomonadati > Bacteroidota > Bacteroidia > Bacteroidales > Rikenellaceae > Alistipes > Alistipes intestinihominis. The sequence continues at coordinate 49,542 of NZ_JBBMFL010000015.1, read as the reverse complement.
CACGGCCCGCCCGTCGCGGATCGAGATTTGGGCGTCGGCATCGACGATGCCCGCCCCCTTGGCCGCAGCCAGCACGGCCTGCAAGCGCTTGGCCGCCTGCCCCTCGCGTTCGCGGATGGCCCGACGAATCTCCTGCAAGGCCGGCGAGGCGTTGTCCTTCACGTTGCCGAAGCCGTCCAGAATGGCGTCGATGCACCGCACGATCTCCGGGAACGCCGCCACGCCGCGCGTGCGGGCATACAGCGTCGGATAGCGCTCTTCGCGGCCGAGGATGAAGGCGACGATGCCGCCGACGACCGACAGCGCCTTGCGCAGGGTCACGACCTCCTCCACGTCGAGGAACGAACCCTCGACGCGCAGTTTGGCGACGACGTAATCAACGTCGGGATACTCTCCGCCGGGGAAATCGCGCTCCATTTCGAGCACGAGACGCATCTCGTCGGCGAGCGCCAGGCGGCGTTCGATCTCGCGCGGCGAGGTCGAAAAGCCCTCGTCGGCGAGCCGTCCGCGGGCGGCGCGCATGGTACAAAGGGCCGCGACCTGCTCACGGAGCCGGTCGAAGCCTATTTTCTGCTCGAATGTGGCAGGGTAAATCATGACGATAAATTAAAAATGAAAAATTAAGAATTAAAAATTTGGGATTCGGTCTGCTGGAGGCATATCTCGTTTTTAAGAGAGACTGTCCCATCCTATCGGACAAAGCAGGCAGAAAATATTCGCCCGGGGTCCTTTCATTTTTAATTTTTAATTCTTCATTTTTAATTTCAAGGAATCGCGTTCGGCCTTGGCGGCAGCTTTTGCAGCCTTCCGGTCGGCCTTCTCCTGCATCTTCTCCGGACTGCGCCCGAAGAGCGAGAAGTGGACGTAACGGCCGGGGTACTTTTCGAGGTCGGCCAGCAGCGACGCGAGGTTGTCGCTCGCTTCGGTCAGCGAATCGTAGAGCGCGGCGTCGTTCAGCAGCTTGCCGACGGTTCCCTCGCCCGACCCGATGCGGGCCAGCAGACCGTTGACCTCGCCGACCGCATCGGAGAGCTGCCGCGCGAATCCGCCGTCGGCCAGATCCGCGGCGATGCGGTTCACGCTCCCCACGATGCTGTCCACGCGCGGGGCGTTCTCGCCGAGCATCGCGGAAAAGGCCGTGAGATTCTCCACGGCGGCTTTCAGATTGTGTTTCTCGGCGTCGAGAATCCCGGCCAGGTCGCCCGTGACGGTATCCAGATGGCCCAGCGTCCCGGTGATGCTCTGCGCATTGGCCTCCAGCAGGTCATTGAGGTTCGTCAGCGTGCGCGAAAGGTCGCCCGTCACCTGCGAGATCTTCTGCTTGAAGAAATCCAGCTCCGATCCCGCCATGTCCATCAGATCGCGGTCGCGGCTCGAACGCAGCGTGTCGCCCTTTTCGAGATAGGTATGGGCCGAACCATAGGTGATCTCGATGGCTTTCGACCCCATCAGGCTGTTGCTGAATATCTTGGCCTCGGAATCGGTCGGAATCCGGTACTGGCGTTTGACAGTCAGTTGCAGCACGACGTTGTCGCTGCGCCCGGGATCGAACGAAATGCCCGTCACCGTACCGATCTTCACGCCCTTCATCATGATCGGCGAGGCCGTCTGCACGCCGTTGATCTGGTCATAGGCGGCGTAATAGACCGAATTGCGGCTGAAAATGTCGAATCCTTTCAAAAACCGGATTCCGGCCCATGCGGCGATGAGCATCGCCACGGCGAAAATTCCGATTTTAGCTTCTCTCTTCATAGCTGAAATTTTATTTTACGATTTGCGTTCCCCGGCAGCTCACCACGAAAGCCTCCGGGAATACCCTGCGGACCTCGGCCGCCTTGCGCTGGGCCGCGGCGCGGGTTTCGTATTCTCCCACACAGTATTTGTAGGGGAAACGCCCCTCGGAAGTGAACTGCTTCACCTTGCCCTTGTAGTCGCGGAACTGCGCCGAGGAGACGGACACCGGCGACGCCGAGGCCATCACCTGCACCGTGTAGCGCAAGGGCTGCGCGGCAGGCTTCCGCACCGGTTTTTCAGCGGCCGGTTTCGCGGCATCCGCTTTCGGTTTCTCCGCAGCGGGTTTCTCTTTCGGCTTCGCGGGCTCCGTTTTCGGCTTCGGCGTCTCGGCCGCGGGCTTCGCCGCGGGTTCCGGAGCGGCGGGCTTCGCCTGCTCCTCCCCGGCCATACGCGTCCCGATCACATAGGACGAATAGTCCCGCACGGCCCGGTATAGCGAGCGGGCGATCTCGTTCTGCCCCTTCTCCGACTTCATGTAGGCCGCCTCCTGCGGGTTGGACATGAATCCGATCTCGGTCAGCACGCCCGGCATGTCCGTAGCGTAGAGCACGCGCAGCAGCTGCGGTTTGATGCCGCGCGAATGACGCCCGGCTTTCAGGTAGTTGTTCTGGATGCAGCGGGCCAGGGCCATGCTGTACTCGCCGTAGGTGAACTGCAAGTTCTGGATATAGGCCCGCACGATGGCCGCCGTCCGCTCGTCGGACATGTCGATCAGGTCCTCGCGGTTGCTCTCGTAGAGGGCGTTCTCGTTGTAAAGCTGCTCCTTGGGGCTCTCGCCCATGATGAGCGTCTCGACGCCCCGGGCCGCCGCGACGGGCGCCGCATTGACGTGAATCGAGATGAAGAGGTCGCCCCCGGCCTTGTTGGCGATGTCGGCACGCGCCTGCAAGTCCGAAGCCAGGTCCTTCCCCAGCTCCTTGTCCGTCTTGCGGGTGTAGACCACCTTCACACCCGGCATCCCCTCCTCGATGAGTTTGCCCAGCTTCAAGGCCACCTTCAGCGTCAGGTCCTTTTCATAGACTCCCCCGTAATGCGCCCCGGGAAATTTGCCTCCGTGTCCTGCGTCGATCACCACGACTTCGAAGCCGTGCGCAATATTCTCTGCGGCGGCAACGTTGGTAAAAACGATTGCGGCTGCGAAGAGGAGTAGCAACAAGAGTCGTGTGCGCATATTTAATGGTTGCAAATGTGAGCTTTCTGTATTTTTTTACCTATCTTTGTCGGGCTTAAAATGCGGCGGGAACGCACCTGCGGGGCATTCCGGGCGTTTTTGCCGACTTGTCGGCAAAGGTATGGAAAATTTTTGGGATTTTGGATAGAATTAGGGTAAAATATCTCCTGTCGGCGACGGTTCTGCTCCTGTTCGCCCAGATCGTCCTGGGCGGCGCGGCCCCCCGCGCGGCGTTCGACGGCCCCGTGTCCGACACCCTTCCGACTCCCCCTCCCGCCGACACCGTGCGCCCGTCTGCGGACCAAGCGCCGGCCCCCTCGCGGCGCGAAGTACGGCGGCAGGCCCGCGAAGAGGCCCGGCGGCGCGCCGCCTTCAACGCCCTGCCGCAGGAGGAGCGCGACTCGCTCTTCTCGGCGCAGGTCGATTCGCTCGTCGCCCGGAAAACCGACTCGCTGAACATGTCCCGCCCCGACGCGCTCGCCGCAGACACGCTGCACCGCGACACGGTCAAGAAACCGCGGCCCGCGGGCGCCTTTCTCGACGATCCGATCGCGGGCAAGAACACCGACTCGCTGGTCTACGACGTGCGCAACAAACTGGTCTACATCTACAACCAGGGCGATGTCACCTATCAGAACAGCAACCTCAAGGCCGACTTCATGCGCATCGACATGAACTCGAAACTGGTCCACGCCTACGGCAAACCCGACTCGGTGGAGGGCAAGTTCATCATCACCAAGCCCGAGTTCTCCGACGGTTCGGCCTCCTACCAGATGGACACGATCACCTACAACCTCGACTCGAAGAAGGCCAAGATCAAGGGCGTGGCCACGCAGCAGGGCGACGGCTGGCTGGTGGGCGGCAGCGTGAAGAAGATGCCCGACAACACGATCAACATCCAACACGGCAAATACACCACCTGCGACGAGACGGACCACCCGCACTTCTATCTGGCGATGACCAAGGCGAAAGTCATTCCGGGCAAGAAGGTCGTCACCGGCCCGGCCTATCTGGTGATGGAGGACGTGCCGATCTACTTCCTCGGCATCCCCGAAGGCTTCTTCCCGATCAACATGGGTCCCAAGTCGGGCCTGCTGATGCCGACCTACGGCGAGGAGTACTCCAAGGGATTCTTCCTGCGCGACCTGGGCTACTACTTCACGCTGGGCGAATACGCCGACCTGGCGGTGCGCGGCGGCTTCTACACGCTCGGTTCGTGGGAGGCATCGGCCGCCTCGCGCTACATCAAGCGCTACAAGTACAGCGGCAGTTTCAACATGCAGTATTCAAACGTCAAGACGGGCGAAAAGGGCGAGGACGACTACATCAAGCAGAGCAACTTCCGCATCCAGTGGACCCACTCGCAGGACGCCAAGGCCAACCCGGGTTCGACGTTCTCGGCCTCGGTGAACTTCGCCACCAGCGGTTACAGCCGCTATTCGGCCACCAACCTCAACGACATCCTCGCCACGCAGACCAACTCGACGATCTCCTACTCGAAGAACTGGGCCGGCACGCCTTTCTCGCTCTCGGCGAACATGGCCATCTCGCAGAACTCGCAGAACAAGTCGATCTCGGTGACGCTGCCGACGGTGGTGTTCAACGTCTCGCGCTTCTACCCCTTCAAACGCAAGGAGAAGACCGGCAAGGACCGCTGGTACGAGAAGATCTCGATGCAGTACACGGGCAAGATGACCAACTCGGTGACCACCACCGAGTCGGAAATCTTCTCGAAGAAGACGCTCGAAAACATGAAGAACGGCATCGAGCACTCGATCCCCATCTCGGCGTCGTTCAACCTCTTCAACTACATCAACCTTTCGCCGTCGGTCAACTACAACGAAAAGTGGTACTTCAAGAAGGTCGAATACGAGTGGAACCCCGTCACGAACCAGACCGACACGCTGCCCACGAACTACGGTTTCTACCGCCTCTACAACTACAACCTCAGCGTCTCGGCCTCCACGACGGTCTACGGCATGTACGACTTCACGAAGAAGAGCCGCAACCGCAAGATCCAGGCGATCCGCCACACGCTGACCCCCTCGATCGGATTCTCCTACGCCCCGGATTTCAGCGACCCCAAATACGGCTACTACAAGACCCGCCAGACCGACTCGACGGGCCGTTTCACGACCTATTCGCCCTATGCCGTCAACGCCTACGGCGTTCCGTCGTCGGGACGCTCGATGTCGATGAACTTCTCGCTGTCGCAGAACCTCGAAATGAAGGTGCTCTCGAAACGCGACACCTCGGGCGTGAAGAAGATCAAGCTCATCGACGAACTGCGCATCAGCGGCTCGTACAACTTCCTGGCCGACTCGATGCGCCTGTCAACCATCCCGATCTCGTTCCGCACGACGCTGTTCAACAACTTCGGCATCAACCTCTCGGCGACGCTCGACCCCTACCGCGTTTCGCCCGAGGGCAAACGCTACGACAAGCTCTTCTTCCCGGGGCGTATCGTCTCCACGGGCTGGTCGTTCGGCTACACCTTCAAGTCGCGCGCCGACAAGTCCCAGCCGGCCATGAACGACATCACGTCGATCCCTCCGGAGTACATGAACCCCTTCTACGACCCTTACGGGCACATGGACCCCGTGCTGCGGCGGCAGTACATGGCGCAGAGCTACTACGACTTCTCGCTGCCGTGGAACTTCGGCTTCAACTACTCGGTCAACTACTCGATCTCCTACGTCAACAACGGCACGACGGGCTACCGCAAGAACGTCACCCAGACGGTCGGGTTCAACGGCTCGCTGAATGTCACGCCCAAAACCGGCATTAATTTCCAGGGCGGCTTCGACATCAAGCAACGGAAGCTCACGACCTCGTCGGTCTCCATCACGCGCGACCTCCACTGCTGGCAGATGTCCTTCTCGTGGATACCGTTCGGCTACCACCGTTCGTGGAGTTTCAACATCGGCGTCAAGGCTGCGTCGCTCTCCGACCTGAAATACGACAAGTCGCAGTCGATGTACGACAACATGTACTAAACGAAAAGCGGCCCCGGTCGGGGCCGCTTTCTTTACCGCTTTAATTAATTACAGATGCGTCACCTCGGCCGGCTCGCGGTCGATGTAGTGGGGATAGCGGAACTGCGGCATCCCGAAAGCCATCGCCGCACAGATGCGGCGGCCTTCGAGCCCCAGCATCCCGTTCAGCCGCGCCGCCCGGTCCTGCCGGAGGGCCGTCAGCACGAACCCCATGTAAATCTGGCTCACGCCCAGCGCTTCGGCCATCAGCGAAGCGTTCTGACAGGCCAGATTCGCATCCTCGGCCCCGAAACGGTTCTCCTTCGGGGCATGGATGAACAGCACCGCCGTCGCACCCCGCAGCACGCGGTCGCGGCCTTCGGCGTACTCGCGCCGCAGGCGTTCGAAGACGGGCACATAGCGGTACACCTCCGGCACGATGCGGCTCAGCCACGGCCGCACGAGCGGACTTCGCAGGCGTTTTTCCAGCTTTCCGAACACTCCGAGGGTGTACTCCGTAATCCCCCGCAGCTTCTCCGGATCGGTCACCAGCGTATAGCCCAGCTGCCGGGCGTTGCTGGCCGTCGGGGCGCGGTCCGCCGCCGCAACGATGCGGTCCAGCATCTCCTGCGGCACGGGAGTCTTTTTCAGGGCCCGGTTCGACCGCCGCACGGCCATCAGCAGCTCCACCTGTTCGGGCGTCGGCAGCGCGGCGTAATCGGCGGCGTGCACCCGTTCTGGCGGGAACGCCTCGTGCGCCACCGACCCCGTGGGACAAACGGCCACGCAATGACCGCAGACGATGCAACTCCCGGGGTTGCACAGCGTCACCGGAGCCCCGGCTCCCTCCTGTTCGAAAATCTGCGAAGGGCACACCTTCACGCAACGGCCGCAGCGGATGCAGCTCTCCCGGATCGAAATCTCCATCGGGCTCCTAATGGCTCACACCCTCCATTTCGGCGGGGTCGTGCTTGTATTTGAAGACGAGTGCGAAGACGACAGCCACCGCGAGGGCGTATCCCGCGAAGATGAACCACGAATCGGGCCAATGGAAGGCATCCACCACGGCGCCCGCGGCATACGACCCGAAGAAGGCGCCGAAACCGTTGGTCATAATCATAAAGACGCCCTGCGCCGAAGAACGTATCTCGCGGCTGGTCTCCTTTTCGACGAAGAGCGACCCCGAGATGTTGAAGAAGTCGAACGCCACGCCGTAGACGATCATCGAGAGGATGAGGAACACGGCTCCCGAACCGGGGTTTCCCACGCCGAAGAAGCCGAAGCGCAGCACCCAGGCCAGCATCGAGATCAGCATCACCTTCTTGATTCCGAAACGCCGGAGGAAGAAGGGAATCAGCAGGATGCAGAACGTTTCGGACATCTGCGACAGCGAGAGCAGGATCACCGAATGTTTCACGATGGCCGAATCGGCATACTGGGGCATCGTTCCGAAATTCTGGATATAACTGTCGCCGAAGGCATTGGTGATCTGGAGCGCGGCGCCCAGCAGCATCGAGAAGATGAAGAAGACGGCCATGCGCTTCTCCTTGAAGAGCGCGAAGGCGCGCAGTCCCAGCGTATCGACCCACGACTGCTTGCGCACGCCGCGGTTGACGGCGCATGCGGGCAGCGTGAACGAGTAGACGGCCAGCACGAACGACAACGCCGCCGCGACATACAACTGCCAGGCGGTGAGTTTGATCTGCACGCCTCCGATATGCACCAGATCGACGAACCACATGGCGGCGATGAATCCCACGGTGCCCCACACGCGGATGGGCGGGAAGTGCTTCACGCTGTCGAGTTTCGCCAGATCGAGGGCGTTGTAGGCTACGGAGTTCGACAGCGCGATGGTCGGCATGTAGAACATCACGCTCAGCAGCATGCAGCTGTACAGCGGCGCATATTGGGTCTGCGCGGCCGCGGCGATGAGGAACCCGCCGCTGACGAGGTGGCAGATGCCCAGCAGTTTCTGCGCCGGAACCCAGCGGTCGGCGATGATTCCCATGACGGCGGGCATGAACAGCGAGGCGACGCCCATCGTGGCGAAAAAGCTGCCTATCTGCAATCCGGAGAAACCGAGCCCCCCGATATAGGCCCCCAGCGAGATGAGCCACGAACCCCAGATCGCATACTGGAGGAAGTTCATGACGATAAGCCGGAATTTAATTCCCATAATCTTCTGATTTTGTGTAAATTTTAAGTTTCAAACGGTTTTCCCTTCGCGGGATTATAACAAATGTACGAAAAAATTTCGGTAATTTTCTTTGCATTTGAAAAATAAAGTCCTACTTTTGCATCACCAAAATCTACTGAGCTATGGTGTAACGGTAACACAACAGATTCTGGTCCTGTTATTCCAGGTTCGAATCCTGGTAGCTCAACAAAATTCAGCGTAAATCCCTGCAATTCAATGAATTGTGGGGATTTTATCATTTATCAAAGTGCAGTAAAAAGCCATTTCACGCAGGGTGTTAATTGGACCAATCGTGGGACTTTCAGACTAAAATTTTAGTCCAACAAATTTCATTCCATTTCTTTGTATATCAATATTTTACACTTGCAAAAATGGAAAATTTTACGTATCTTTGTGTATATCCCAAAAGGCATTATAGCCTTATCTCCCTGCATAGTTTAGTCTAACTAATTAAAAATCATCTTATTAATATGATTTCGATACTGTTTTTCATTAAACGGCATCGACTCCTGCGTACTGGCCAAGCACCTATATACGTTCGGGTATCAGCCAACCGAGCCTATTCAGAGTTCGGAATAGGACGAGGAGTCGATCAAGAGCAATGGGTGACGGCAAGAGGCCGAGTAAAACCCGTCGGCTCAAAAAACAAGGCACTAAATGCCTATCTGGATAAAATCGAATACGACCTGTTCTCCATAGCTCAAACCTTACAAAGCGAGGGTAAGCAGGTAACCGCCAAAGCCGTAACCAACCGTTACCGAGGTTTTGACAAACCACAGATTTCATTCATTGACCTATGCGAAGAACACAACCGGATGCAATCGGAACTCGTAGGTAAGACAGTAGCAGCAGGCACGGCCATCCGCTATCAAACCTCGCTAAACCACCTCAAAGAGTTTATGCAGACGCAAGGAAAGAACGACATTTACACAGACGACATCACGGTCGAATTTCTCGAAAAATACGTCCATTTCCTACTTGTAACACGGAAACAATGCAACAACACCGTGGTAAAATACCTTAAAAACATCAGCAAAATCATCAATATAGCCATAGCCCATGGAGTGATGAAAAACAACCCCGTAGCATTATTGAAACTGCGATTGGAAGAAACCAAGAAAGATTTTCTGACCGAGGAGGAATTGCACACAATGTCCCAGGCAAAATTCGAAAATCCGCGTTATGACCGTATTCGGGACATCTTCCTGTTTTGCTGCTATACGGGGTTGGCTTATGCTGATGTTTATTCGCTGACCGCCAAAGAGATCGTAACGGGTAAGGAAGGTAAGCAATGGATCGTAAAAGCCCGAACAAAGACCCACAGTTTGTGCAATATTCCTCTTCTCAAACCTGCCATACAGATACTCGACCGTTATGCAGACTTTGCCAAAGCTGAAGGACGATTACTCCCGGTTCCGGCCAATCAAACCATGAATGACGGGCTGAAAGAAATCGCGGAATTGTGCGGAATCAATAAGCAACTCACGACTCATTGCGCACGTCACACGTTTGCCACGACGGTTACTCTTGCCAATAACGTATCTATTGAGAATGTTTCCCAGATGCTCGGCCATAGTAATATCAAAATGACTCAGCACTATGCCAAAGTCCTCAATACCTCAATCAGCCGAGATATGGAAAAGGTCGAAGCGGAACTCTCTTCATAATTATAAGGCTTGCCAAAATCGGCACACCCTTTTTTCGGACACAACTTTTGTGATTAGGGAAAATAGTTGATTGATAACGAGTTAGTAAATGACACAAGTACGGATTTATCCGTATAAACATTATTTCGCTAAGGAAACTACTCTTTTCATGTAGGTTTCTATGTAGGTTAATTAATACCAATTGATTCCTACTAATGCGAATTAATAATAAGTCATTAACTAACTCGTTATCAGTCTATGTACACGATTAACATCAGGGGTAAGCAGAACCCGAAAGACACCAAGATGGTCAAGCTGGAGATAATTTTCTTCAAGACCGGTTACGCCCGTGTGCCGAAGGTTATAAACATCACAGGGCTATTAAAAGACTGGGATGTCAAGTCTCAGAGTTTCCGTGTAGGGAGTGCGGAGGCCACTACCAAGAACAAACTGCTTTTCGATTTGCGAACCAAATATCTGCATGTCGCCGATACCTGGGAGATGGAAGGCAGGAACTGGTCGCCCGTCCAGCTATCACATTGCTTCGATGAAATCAAGGCGGCCAAACCCGAGGTCAAAGTAAAGAGTGTCCAGCAGATGATCGATTATCTTGAAGAGACATTCAAAAACAAGAAACGCATCAAGAACGGTCAGATTGTCGACAGCACGACCAATGCTAAACGGTATGTCTATCTCAAGCGTGAACTGCAGGCGTTTACAAAGGAAAAATATGAAAAAGCCTTTTCCTCTTATTTCTTTACGGATATTACAGAAGAGTTTCTTCTTGACTTTGCGTTTTGGCTTAAAGAAAGAGGTATCAGAAATGGCAACAAGGCCGGACTTACACACAAACTAAGGTTGCTCCGTGCCGTATGCAGGCAGGCAGAAAAGAAAGAGATGTACGGGGTGAATATGGATAACTTCCTCTGTCTCGGTGATGATATTAATTGGCCGGAAACCACTTCAAGAGCAGTTCCGGAAACAGTCATAGCTAAAATCGCAAATGTTGACCGTACCTTGTTTACGAAAAAAGAGCAGTTGCATCTTGATTTGTTCCTGTTCAGCTACTATACCGGAGGTATGGCGAATGTCGATGTATGTAACCTGACATGGGATTTGGTCCAGGAAGACCGCATCGTCTATGAACGTATCAAGTTTCCCAAAACAGCCAAACCGGAATTACTCAGTAAAGCAAAAGCCATCATGAATAAATACCGTGGGCAAAGTTATGGAAATTATGTATTTCCTGTTTTTACTCATAAACACACGACCACTTCCAAGAAGACTACACGTGTCAAGCAAATTTCCACACGCCTTTCACAAACCTTGACGAAAGCATGCAAGATGTTGCGCATTAAAGAAAACATCACATGGTATTCCGCCCGTGGCTCTTTCATATCGAAGATGGTAGATGCCGGTAATAATCCGTATGTGGTTGCAGAGATGGCTGGTAACAGCCCATTGACCATCTATAAGCATTACTACAAGAATACAAAGCGGGAAGAAATCAAGCGGCAGATGGAAGAAATGTTCTGACCAGACATATCCATAAAGTTGTAAACACCTTGACAATTTCTCTGATGGATAAATCATACGGTATAATGGCTGTTAAAAGTCATTGATTACCAATGTGATATTTATTATATTGACAGAATCGCTCTTATTCTTGATTATTTTCACTACCTTTGTAGTCAATAACTTAAATAATATTTATATGAAAGAGTTGGTTTCAAAGATACAGGAAGTATATGCTACATTCTCCACGGATGCGGCACTTCAGATTGAAAAAGGCAACAAGGCCGCAGGTACCCGTGCCCGCAAGACTTCGTTGGAATTGGAAAAACTGATGAAAGAGTTTCGTAAGGTTTCCTTGGAAGAATCCAAGAAATAGCCTTTACACGTCCGGTCGTTATCACATAATGCCGGTTCTTCTGCAGATGCGGCATAAAAACCATATTGGCAGAACGACATAATAAAATACGGAAAGCGTTAGCTTTTGTCATGCACCGAAATCTGGTAAATTTCACTTATCCGCAGGACAAACAGTTTTCGCCTATGCTTTTGCGTGGGCTTAACTTGTTTGCGGATAGGTTTACCAGAACCTCGGTGCTACGGGTTATGTCCCACGCTTTTTGGTCTTGGTACATTGAATGCTTGACGGGACTCAAGCCAAATACGGAGATATTATGAACGACATGAATCTGATGGATGAACTTTTGAAAATTCCTGCTGATGCAACTGCCGCCACCGTACAAGGCATAGAAATGCTTCTTATCGATGAAAACAAGGCGGGGGCTTTATTGGAGTCGGATCCTAATGACAACACCATCCACGAATGCCTTTTAAGCAACGGCCGTTTCCTGTTCCAATCGGACAATGCCAACCTCGTTGCCCTGTATAAAGTAACAGGATCATCTGAATAACGCTCCTGTTGCATATAATCACCTTATTTGTCTGATTTCATCCTTCCTGCAAAGGCTTTTGACGGCTTGAATGCCGGGATATTGTGGGCAGGCACTATCACCGTGGTATTCCTGCTTATGTTGCGTGCTGTCTTTTCCGCACGGTGCTTGATGATGAAACTGCCGAAGCCGCGAAGATAAACCTCCTCGCCGTTTATCATGGAAGACTTTACGCTATCCATGAATCCTTCGACAACTTGTAACACGACCTGCTTCTCCAGACCGGTCTGCGTTGCTATTTCCCTGACGATATCCGCTTTTGTCATATTAACTCTTGATTAAATACTGTCAATCCGTTCACAAAGATACATCATTTCCTGAAATATCCTCCTTTTACAAACACATATAATAAACATTAGCCGGCGTCCGTCTCTACTCTTTCGATACAAATAGTATCGAAGTATGAAGCTGACACTCAACCGCAAATTCAAAGGTCAGACCTATACCATAGGTGACCTGTCCATCGACGGCAAATTTTTCTGTAATACCATCGAAGATGCCGTGAGGGAACTTCCGGCAACCTGTCCGGATACTCCTCGCGGCCGTTCCTGTACCTGCAAGGAAAAGGTCTATGCCAAGACTGCCATTCCTGCCGGGACTTATAAAGTCACTCTTCAGTACAGTCCCAGGTACAAGAAGAAAATGCCATATCTGCATGATGTGCCGCATTTCCTCGGCATCCTGATCCATTCCGGCAATACCGAAGTCGATTCCGCCGGCTGTATCATCGTGGGAAAGAATACGGTCAAGGGAAAAGTTTTGGAATCCCGTACTACATTCCAAAAACTGTATGCTATACTCGAGTCCGAAAGGGACATAACCATTCAGATTGTATAAATCTAATGGCGGTCAACAGGCTCAAACCACCCAGAAACCTGCGCATCGAGTTCAAACCGTCCCCACGGCAGTATGAACTCTGGAAACTGTTGCAACCGAACTATTGTCCCCATTGTGGCGGGGAGATCGAGCAAATCCTTATCGGCTATGACCAGCAAGGCAACCCTCAGTACAGGCCCCAATGCAGGCATTGCAAGTCGCAGAACCTGCCGCAGCTGATACTGGGAGGCGGAGCGGCCGGCGGCGGAAAATCGTATATCGGCAGCGTTTGGCTGGTGTCTTCATGTATCCGGTTCGAGAATATCCGTGCGGTGGTGGCCCGTAAGACACTCAAGTCGTTGAAGGAATCGACATGGAATACCATCAAGTCGATTCTGAAGGATTGGGGACTGAAAGAGGATACAAACTACAAGATAAACAACCTCGAAGGCACGCTCACATTCTGGAATGACTCGGTCATCATCATGAAGGAGATGGCGGATATCCCCAGCGACCCCAACTTCGAGCGTTTCGGCTCTTCGGAATACACCATCGCCATGGTGGACGAGGTGTCGGAAATCTCGGAACGGGCCGTCGAAGTGCTGTTCTCCCGTCTCCGCTGGAGAACCCATGAGACATTCAAGACTCCGAGAATGCTGCTCACCACCAATCCGACGATTAACTGGGTGCGTTCCCGCTTCGTGCAGGACGAAAACGGAGACAAGGTCATCTGCCGCGAGGGTGAAGCGTATATACCTTTTTCCGTGTTTGACAACCCGAATATCGCTTTCCGTCAGGTGTACGAGGCGGCCCTGAACAAGATCCGGGATCAGGCGACAAAGGAACGCCTGCTCTATGGCAACTGGGATTTCGTGGAAGCCAACGATATGGCGATTTATAACAGTTTCGACGGCTCCCGGCATCTCGTTACCGGACTGAAAGAAAAAGCATACGATCCGACCAAGCCGCTCATCACGGTGTGGGACTTCAATGTTGCCCCCCAAATGTCGGTGCTCTCCGCACAAATAGACTATGAAAACAGGAAGGTCTATATACTGGAAGAGATACTCGGCAAGCCGGAGGAAAAGGAGAACAACACACCTGCGTTGGCACGGAAAGTACGCTTAAAACTTTACCGGGACAAGCATATCGGCGGAGTGGATGTGACCGGTGACCCTTCCGGGTTACAACGCTCCACCACCAACGAGGACGGCATCAACAACTATACCATCATCACGGACACTTTCGGCAGAGGAATCCTGCGACCGAAGGTAAAGCTATTACGCAAGCAGCCTCCGCAGGCTACACGGTGCGAGTTCGTCAACGAGGTATTCGGGGGCTATGAAGGCTGGGAGATACAAATCGATATCAAATGTCGCAAACTTACCCAGGATCTGATTTACCAGCTTCGTAACGAGGACGGTACCAAGAGCAAACAGAAGACCACCGACCCGAAAACCGGTGTCAAATATGAACGGTACGGGCACTTGTCCGACTGCCTTGACTACCTGCTCTGTTACTACCTGCGTGACAGCTGGTACAAGTTCAAGAGCGGAGGCGACGGGAACGGGTATGTGGTATCCACATCGGTAATTCAGGAAGGATTTTCATACTAATAACGGAACAAGGATATGTACAGACGGTTTCTCAATAATGACGACTATCTTGGGATAATTACTCCGGAAGCCCTGGCACAACTCACGCGGGGCAATGATGCACGATTCATCCAGGCGGAAGAATCGACGGAGATGAGTATCGTGGAATATTTGTCGGAGAACTACGAGATTGAAAAGGAACTTGCAAAAGGAAAATATATCGCCGAATACGACCGTCGGATTACCTATCCCGTGGGTGTGCATGTCTATTTCGAGGGACAAATCCATGAGGTGATACGCTCCGTCAGCGGCTATCGCAAGCCGGCAACGGTTGTCTATTGGGAAGAGAGTTCTGATATCCGTGTCGATGCGGGACAAGTTGTAAATTATTCCCAGTTCAACACCTATTATCCGGGAGATAAAGTGAATTATAACGGCATTGTTTATACTTGTCTTAATGAAAACGGGTACAAGTTCGATGATGTCCGTATCCCGTTGGTCGGCGGTTGGATCGAGGCGGAAGCCTCGTTATGGCAGCCTGTCGAGTATCCTCTGTGGGCAGTCGTCGAGTATGAAGGAGCATTCTATACTTTGATGACGCTTGAAGGTTTCGATTACAATCTTGACCCGATGGTTTCCGACTGCTGGGGAGCCATAGCCGATTACGATTCATCATACAATGCCTATGAGTTGTCGGAACACGAATATGTCGTTTATGACGGACGGGTATTTTACCCGGAAACGGATGTGAACGCGGACACACCGCAAGTCGGGCAGAACCTCTCGTTGCATGACCCCCGCAACTACAATCTCAAGAAGCACATGGTCCGGCTGGCCATCTACGAACTCACGAAACTCATTGCTCCGAATAATGTCAGTGTTGTCCGCATGCGCGATTACGAGGATAGCATGAAATGGCTCAATGATGCCGCCAAACTACGGCTTAATCCGCAGATTCCCCGCAAAGTCGATGACTCGAAGAAACCTGTCACCGACTGGCAACTGGCTACTTTCCAGACGGATTATGATCCGTATAAGAATCCGTGGATGGTGTAAATAGAAAAAGTATTAGGTATCAGAGAAATAATTGTTACATTTTTTCAACTGACTAAATAACAGAAGAATGTCGATGCCTTATACCTTACGAGCAACTAATCAAATCTAGCATCTCGTTACTTATCTAAATTTTTTAATTAGTAATATCTGGTAAATGCCGGAATTCCGGAATGAGGGATAGAAAAGTGAAAGAACTCTTTCGTACAAAAAAACAGATTTTCGGGCATTGAAAGAATAATTGATAATCAGTTATTTGTGCTGTTTTTTGACCAAAAACTTGTTTTTTGGACAGAGCAAAAATTGTCTTCTCAATTAAAAGATGGGAAACTCGCAGTCTTTATATAGCGAGTATTTCTTCCTACACCCTCTTTCTGTATAATCCCCATCTCTTCCATTTTTGAGATAAACACTCGAACCTGTCTGTCAGAACCTTGATATTATCTGATTACAGAATCAGCAGTCTATCAACTTTTCTATCCATTCATTGAAGTGACTGCACCGGGCACGAAGTTCATCCATGCCGACACTTTTGGTAACATCTTTGCCGGTAGCCGGCTTATTGTAGTTGTAATGCTGTTTTTTGTCTCCTTCTATCGCCTTGATAATACGTTTGCTCGGAGCCGTTTCCGGACTATTGTTTATCAGCTCGGGGTTGCTGGTTTTCTCCAGGTCTTTTTTCAGCTGTTCGCAGCGTTTCTCACAACCGGGGTAACGCTTTGCCAGATAGTCAATACCGCAAAAGAGCAGAGCTTCAAATTCATGCAGCTGAATATAGGGAATGAAACGACTATCGTTGATTGCTTCAGCAAACGCCGTTTCCAATGCTGCGACACGGGCGTAAGGCTCACCGATTGCTTTGGCTGCTTCATAACCGGGAAAATCATCCGGCAATGCGTAGAGGTCGAACATCGTTGTGAAAACATGACGTTCGTATTCGCCGTCCATCTTCATTTTCCGCAACAGTTCTAGGTCTGTCACCGCCTGAGCATAGCTCAGCATTCCACCACGGGCATTCTTTTTCTTGTTAGTGGTAATCAGGATGCTTTTTACACCTGCCACACCTTGCGCTTGCAGGTAGGGACGCAACACTTCCTCCACAAATCCCTGTTCCGTCTGTCCCTCACAAAGGACATGAATAATCTTCGCTTTCATACGGGACGTCCTCCTATGATGTTTTTGTCCCAAAGTTCGCTCACCGTATAGTTCTGAAGCCAAAGATGATATTCTTTGGCGTCAAGGTGAGTGACAGAGGTTGCCTGCGTTTCCTTGTTCATTTCCACCACAGAGATATCGCCGATGTCGAAATGATCGACCAAATCCTTGCTCTGCGTGGCAATAATGACCTGTGCGTGTATGGACGCATCCTTAATCATTTCTGCCAGCTGGCTGATGGCATAGGGATGCAAGCCAAGTTCCGGTTCATCCAAAATGATGACGTTGGGCATTGTCTGGGCAGGCTGCAGAAGCAAGGCGGCCAGGGCAATGAAACGGATAGATCCGTCGGAGAACTGGTAGGCATTGAAACGATAGTCCGTGGCAGAATTATCTATCCACCGGAGAGAAATGATACCACCCACGGGCTCCAGATAGAAGTCCTGGAACTGGGGAACTACGTCACGGACATAGTCAACAATCCGGTTGTAGGCATCCTTGTAGTTCTCCCGCAGGAACAGCAGGAAAGAAGGCAGATTGTTTCCGTGCGACTGGAGGTAATTGGCCGTCTCGACGGGACAAGCCTGACGTAGCGGCCCCTCTGTCGATGAATCGTGAAACTGATATACCTTGCAGTAAGAAAGCATCTGGAAAATAGTTTTGGCAACCGGATCCTCACACTCTGCGAGAGCGGACTCCTTGAAATTCGGTTCCAGTGCTATCTCATAGGGCTTTTTCTCCCCCTTGCGATGCCATGTAATCCGCTCTTCCGTGATAATCAGCCTGTCGGGAGTGGCATTGGCCAATGAAAAGCCATAAACATCCATGGAATTGCTGTCGGCAAACTTCAGTTCTCCGGACATGACCGGTGTCCGTTTAATGCCGTAATGCAGCAAGGCATGAGACGTGCCCGATATTTCCACATATCTCCCGAATGACTTGCTCATCATGTAGCTCAGCATCCGGAAAAAACTGATGATATTGCTCTTGCCTGCACCGTTGGCACCCAACAAGATGCTGACATCACCCAGCTTCAAGGTCACAGGTCTGTCATAGGCTATGGATTTATATCCTCTGATCGTGACTTCTTGTAATTTAGTCCTTTGGTATGTCTTTGCCATTATCGTCATATTATTGATTGAATTACAAAAATAACCATAAATCCCAATACGAACGAAGGAATGCTCAAAAAACTATAGAGTTAATTTGTCCGGAGTCTGAAGGCATAAATAAGAAATCTGTTTTTCTTTTTAGCTAGGTCGGATTTTCAGTTCTGCTATGTGTTTCTTCTTCTCCAAGCCCTTTGTGGTAAATCCTTCACATCGAAATGGGAAAAAGACGTGCAGAACAAGCGGAACACTCGGTAAATGCCGGGATTCCTGAATGAGGGATAAAAAGTGAAACGCCTGCCAATGATAACAAAACCAGCAGGCGTCATTTATTATATTTTGTCATTTTACGAATGTGACATCTCCTTCCACAACTTCCCAGTCGTCGATTTCAGCTCCTATTCCCGGTGTGCGAAGCCCGTCCGTACCGAGTATAAGCGAGATTTGACATTCCTGTCCCGCTTTGAAATTCGGAATGGACAGGTAATCATAGACCATTTCATTCAAGTGAACTTGGATGAAAGGCTCTACCGGGCTGTAGTCTAACGGCAAGGTGGCAATGTAATGTCCGTCGCCGGTATGGTCTTCCGCAGCCACAGACAAGAAGTTACCGTTGCCGTCCATACAATTGAGCCAAATGTCTGCCTCTGTTATGCTGCCGATGTCTTTGTCCGCCTGCAATACGACATTCACCTTCGGTACTAACATATTTCTTCTGGTGAATGTGTCAAGAAAATACAAAAGTTACAACCGAACATTAAGTGTTTGCGTTATACGCATACACGCTTTTCCGTCACCGTAAGGATTAATGGCTTTACTCATTTGCTCATAAGCAGATGCATCATCCAATAAAATCGATACCTCGGAGACAATTTTGTTATAATCGGTTCCTACCAATTTTACCGTTCCTGCATCCAACGCCTCCGGACGTTCGGTGGTGTCACGCATCACCAGTACCGGTTTGCCTAACCCCGGAGCCTCTTCCTGAATACCACCGCTGTCGGTAAGGACAAGGGTCACTTTTTCCATCAGGAACACGAAACTCAGATATTCCAATGGTTCGATAAAGAACATATTTCCCAAACTATTCAAATTCTCCCCGAATACTTCATGGATAGGTTTGCGGACATTGGGGTTCAAGTGCATCGGATAGACAAAGTCCACATATGGATATTTTGCCGTCAGATCCTTAATGGCTGTGCACATGCTGATGAATCCGTCTCCGAAATTTTCACGTCGGTGTCCGGTTATCAAAACGAGTTTCTTGCCATCAGCAAGCCGTGAGGTATCGTAACCCGCTTTTTCCAGCACCCCGGCAAGTTCTTGTTGTAGAGCTCCGTCAGTCTTTATTTTATCAACAACGATATGAAGGGCATCGATGACCGTATTCCCTGTTACGGTTATCTTGTCCTCCTGCACACCTTCCGTCAACAGATTTTTCTTGCTTAAAGCGGTCGGAGAAAAGTGATAGGTGGCAATGCGCCCTGTTATTTGTCTGTTCATCTCCTCCGGCCAAGGGCTGTATATGTTGTGGGTACGCAGGCCCGCTTCTACATGACCTACAGGGATCTGCTGATAGAAAGCTGCGAGTGCGGCGGCAGTAGAAGTGGTTGTGTCACCGTGCACCAATACCACATCAGGTTTCGCCTTGTTCAACACATCACGCATCCCGGTCAGCACACGGGCGGTTACATCATACAGATCTTGCCCCTGCTTCATGATGTTCAAGTCATAATTCGGCTTGATATCGAATATCTGCAACACCTGATCGAGCATTTCACGATGCTGCCCCGTCACGCAGACGATTGTTTCAAAGTCTGCTGATTTTTTTTGGAACTCCTTCACCAACGGAGCCATCTTAATGGCCTCCGGACGAGTCCCGAAGACCAGCATTACCTTCTTCATTGTTCTATAATTTTTTAGTTATCAGCCACCAGGCATACTTTATCAAGTGAATTTGCCGTTTTATTCTTTTCGGTTCTTTGAGCAACCGATAGGCAAATTCAAGATTGTGGTTCACCCACCATTTAGGAGCCCTTTCCACATGGCCAGTATATACATCGAAGCTGCCGCCTAATCCTTGAAAGATGGCTTTGTGTCTATGCTGTATTTCTTCCATCAGTAATTCCTGTTTAGGAGACCCCATAGCCACAAATACCACATCAGGTCTTTTTTCGGTTATGTCTTTTATAAGTCTTTCCCGTTCCTCGTTTGCCTTGATATATCCATCCCGATAACCGATAATGTGAATCCCTGCATATTCTTTACGCAGTTTAGACACAGTTTCTTCTATGATTTGAGGTTTACCACCTATCAAATAAAAAGTCTTTTCTCTATAAAATTGAGCTACAATTTTGAGCCACAACTCACAACCGGGAATTTTACACGCATTTTCAAAACCTTTTTGTTTGAGAGCCATTTGTGCGCCGGCTCCATCGCAATACCCTATGTTCCGATTGATAATTCCTCGTGTCTGATCTGTAGCATGTAAAATTTTCTCAGCATTTATGGCTACTAATATGCCCTTATTATCGTTTACAAAAGACAACAAAGACTGTTCGGAATCGAACGGATATATTTCGACTCCGTTTAAAGAAACTTTATTCATTTATGTTGGAAATTTTATATTGCGAGTAAATAATGCGACATTGCATTAAACATAAATGCATTACTCCATCGCATATACGAGATTTTAGAACTGATGCCAGGTTTTAATTGGTAGTAGAAATACCCCTTTTTATCTTGCATATTTCGGATTGTCCATTGCAATACTTTTTTGGCAAGTTCCTCATATTTTTTCATCTTATGTAGGCGGGTCAATGTTATCAATAGCTGCCCTGGACAATGGATGTCAATAGGATACATTCGGTTATCATAATATTTAGGAGTTCCGTCCGCTTCGAAAAAATGATTGACATAGTAGTCGAAACCTTTTTCGATGTAACCATTGAAAGCATGATCCTCTGTCAACTCTTGATAAGCGATCAGCGCATCTAAATTATATCCTGTATGAAAGCTGTCTACCCAATTCTGTACGGGGAGCATTCCATATACCCAAGCCCCGTCTTCCCGTTGCCCGGAACAACAGGCTTTAATGGATAGCTCCGCTAGTCTTTTGTATTCCTCCTGTTGTGTATAATAAAAACAATAACTCAACAATCGAGAACCGAGCAGCGAAGCATTGAACACAGTGTCATTACCCTCTAACGGACTATAAGAAAAGAGAAAGCCACCATTATACGGCGTGCGATGCAAATCTTTTATTACAAAATCCGCTGCACTTAATGCAATCTCCAAATAGTGTTTGTTCCTAGTTATTTCATATGCCTGCATCAGTGCCGTGGCACAGAAATTTGTAGCAACTACTGTGGGCGTGAATTTGGGAAAAAGAAACAGACGGCGTGCCTGCCAATCGAAGTTATACCCCCAGCAAGCACCGCTGTAGCCTTTAGATTGTAAGGATATAAGCAACTCTGCCAATTCTTCAATCCGAGCCTTTATCATCTCCAACGTTCCCATTTTTTCGGATAATTGCGGATGATTTTCCACAACTTTATACAGATTGCAATATCCGGACAAGAACAGCCCGATACCTTTTGCGTTATACTCTTTCGGAACGAAAGCCATCCGTCTCATATTGAAAGGGCAACGCTTGAAACCTTGTATGACCATCAATCTGCACAATACAGACTTTTTCAGCAGCGGAATTGCCTGAAAAATTTTAGAGTTGAGACCATCATACGGATCCCAACCCTTGAAATGTTCAGTCTCACAATAAATTTTTAGCTTATAAAAAGCATCTGCAATATCATTCATTGGTGTTATTCATTTTGTCAAGAATGGCATACGGCCATCTTTATACTTTGGGTTTGTCTCAATCGCATAATCAAGATTCTTTCTCCAGCCAATAATCTTTGCCGGACATCCTGCTACAATAGCACCTTTGGGAACACTTCGGTTGACAAATGAATTTCCAGCGATTACCACATCATCTTCTATTACAACAGGGCCAGCAATAATAACATTAGGTCCCACCCAAACATTATTCTTTAGACAAGGAACTTCTTTATATGGAAACTGCCGTACAGTAGAAAATCGCAATCCTAATACGCAATTTTCTCCGATTTCTGTTCCCGGTATTAAGACAGTGCTAATCCCTTTGCACACACAGTATGACCCTTTTCCTATTTTTGAATCAGCGGTTATTTTTGAATTGAAAATGAGAAAAATCAATAGTTGTACGATTTTGGGCAAAACCGGAATATGGCGTTCAAATAGCCAACGTTCTACCCTATAGAATGATATAATGTCCATATGAATTAATCCTACCGTTTTCTTATAAATTTTGCGGGATTTCCTGCCCAAACTTCATTGGCTGGTATATCTTTGGTCACAACAGAACCTGCTCCAATTATAGCTCGCTCTCCAATTGTTACAGGTTTTACCACCAAAGTATTCATTCCGAGATAGGCGCCTTTGCAGATATGAACCTTCCCCCTGTCGTAACTTCCAGTATTAGGATTCATGAAATGTGTTACTATTTTCACCCCCGATGTCAAACGAACACCTTCTTCGATAAAAATATCTTGTGGATAATTTGTGTCAAATATGACGCCCTCACCGATAAACGTTCTTTTGGGGCTGATTATCTGCACTCCACCCCATTTGCAAACTAATGGTCTCCATGCCCTTGATTTCATGGGTAGATGTTGGAGGTGTAAAAATATTAGCTTCTTGATTCTCAGAATATTCATAGCTCAATATATTTCTTTAGTGTATTTTCAAATTTTCGGACAACAACGGATGCAACAAAATGGGTTTTCGCATATTCGGAATTATATATTGATACACTCCTCATTTTAGCAGGATTCTCGATATATGGTTTCATTGCTTCTGCAAAAACTGCCGGATCTAACGAACTTGATATATATCCCATCTTTCCATTTTCAAAGAAATCTATTAGGCCACCCACTTTTCTGGTAAAAATAGGGAGTCCGAAAATCATTGCTTCCAAAACCACAGTTGGCATACCTTCCGTATAACTTAGAAACAAATACATATCGGCGTTAATGTATTCCTTTTTAAAATCTTCCCCACGTAACTCTCCAGTAAAACGGACATCCTTTATTTTCTTATTCTCAACATATTGTTTCAACATAGGAAGTTCTGAGCCATCACCGACAAAGGTCAATGTCAGATCCTTGTATTGTGACTTAAGTATTGAAAATGTATCGACTGTTTCATATACACCCTTGGCCTTTTCTATTCGCCCGCTATACATAATGTTTTCGGCTTTTCCTTGTCTCATCGAAAGGTCAAAACCTGAAATAAAATAATCGGGTACTTTTGTCGAAGTTAGATGTATATCAGATTTTATCCCCCTCCTTATCAATTCATTCTTGAAATCTTGGGATAACACAAAAATACACAAGGCCTTATTCAAATTGGCACTTATCCATTTCCAATCTGCATTTTTAGCATACTCGAAATTGAAACCATGAATAAATACGGATGTTTTCTTTCTGAAAAATCGGCAAATGTTTAAATATATAAAATCTCGTTTTAAGGCTTTATCTCCAAGCGATGGGTTAAGTAGTACTATATCAGGTTTAAAGCAAATCAATCGGATTATAAAACGGATAATTAAAAATGGATAAAATATATTACGCCAAGGCTTACGACCGAAATAAAAATATTCAATATTTTCTTTCCAATACTCTTTAATCCCTAAATAATAATTAGTTACTCCTCCATATCCGGATTTAGTGGGAACAGTTATTAATACCCTCATTGTTAGTGTTTCAATTGATATGATTAAAATAATTAAGAACATTGAACATCAACGGTTAATCTATTTTCGTTTTCTGATGTTATGCCTTTTTGGTTGTTCGTATTGGTAGCTATCCATAGACCATACATCAGCACGATGAGAAATTCAGATTACAAAATTTTTCATCATGAACATAGATTACTAAACCATAAGTTTAGTTGGAACAACATGTGCCTCTGTTCAACTAATGGTGTAACAATGAAATACAATACCGGTATAATTGTAACCATAGTTATTAGTAGCTGGGACTTAAAACTCAATTTGGATTGAATATCCATAACCCACATATATGTAAAAACATATAAGAATAGCACGGCAAGTTTGAAGAATCTATCATAAAAAGTCAAACTGACATATCCGAAATTGGCAAAAGACAATAGGAGAATACAGAACCCCCAGAATTTGACATTCTGCTCCCAAAATTCTTTCCCTATTTTTTTATATAGTATATAGATCACAGCCAAGACACCGAAAACGGCAATTGTTTCACGAAGCAAATAGAACTGATTACCATACTCGCGTATTTCCTCTGCATACTTTCCAACAGACTGTATGATATTTTGATTCCTAACGCTCTCTTTGACGTAGTTTTCAAATATGCCAAATTGTGCGATATTAGTGACAAACGCGATTTTCGCAAAGCGAACGATGAATGATACGATAAGAATTAAATAGTACACTTTAAACCTATATCGCAAGAGTAGGTTTAATACAGCCGCGACACATAAGGCGAGTAGTGAATAGTGAAAACAAATACATAACGCAGATAACCAAAGGTACTTAACGGCTCCTGAATTAAGGTATCTCAAATAGAAGCCAGTAAAAACAAATGCTCCGCTCCAAAAGCGAAAACCGAGAAACCAATAGTATTCTACAGTAAAAATCACTCCCAGGAAGAGTAGCCATGCAGGAATTGACATTTTCTGCATATATAATGGCTGGAGTGGTTTTACGACTCCAAATATAAATAGAGAAGTATATACCACACACGCACAAGCAGAGAAAAAATTCCGGTTATCAGCAATTAAACCAATGAAATATTTAAATAATACAGGATATATTTCTTTGCCATATTTTGATGTTCCAGAGTCCATCCATTGCTCAACCAATGATTTGTCGGCAATACGATGAAAATGCTCATAATGAACCAACAAATCCATTTGTGGCTCATAAAACCAACCAAAATAGAAAGAAAAGATAATAAATAGAATGGGGGCAAACCTTTGTCTGAAAAACATTAATGACAAACACAGTCCTACAAAAGGAATAAATGTCATTATTACAGACAAGATTACAATTAAGGCTAAAGAAATAGCCCAATGTCGAGAATTAGTATCTATATTGTATATCCTATTGTTTATCAACATTACCAACTCTTACTTTATTGGCTAAATATAGGCGCAAAACCAAACATCCCACGTTCGCTATAATCAAAGCCCAAATAACACTTCCTATGCTAATACTGTGAGTAAGAATCAAGACAAGGACAACAATGATGTATATGATTGCAGAATAAATGGTTGTCATATTTACCTCATTGATTTTTCCAAGTACGCCCAAATAAGGGAAACCGAACATGTCAGCTGGCACACTAATCGCCAATAAAAGCAAGAATAGGTTGAAATACGTGGTTATACTTGCTGTTTCAGTCTTAATAAAAATCGGTATAAGATACGGTGATAAGAAATATATACAAGCTAAAGCGATTGTATTGGCAATACATAAAAGCAATACCATCTTAGTCGCTCTACCCATATTTTTTATCCTTGTGAAATATGGGTAAAATATCTGAGATAAAAGCGGAGAAACAAATGATGAATACGCATTATGAAGTTTTTCCGCAGCTGTATATAATCCGACTGCAAAATCTCCAAGAATAAAGCCAAGCACTAAGGTATTCATTGTTTTATAGGCTCTCATCAAAAAAGTTGATGAGAAAAACGGAATACTATCCTTAAGATAAAATTTCACTTCTTGTGCCGAGACTATTTGAAGTTTGATCCCGTATCTTTTTTGGGCAATGAATAAAGCGACAATACCTGAAACAAATGTTTCAAGAGCATAGCACAACATCACCAATGCATAATCATCAGTAGACTTAACGATTAAAAAAATAGGCAATATACATAATAGCTTTATTGGCACGCTGATACGTGTTATATATTTAATGTCCTCCATTGAACGGAAAAGCCAATAGGGAGCAATGACAACCCCTATCAAACGAATAAAGGCTAATATATAAAGCGTGAGTTCATTCCTTAGTGAAGGAATCAACCCTACAACTAAAATATAAACAAATAGAGAACAGAGTATGAGAAAAAACTTACATTGCAGAATAGAAGAAACTATCCTTCCCAATTTTTCTTGATTGTCTCTATTATTGACGACATGCCTGACATTAGATAAATCGAAACCGAACTCATTGAATATCTGAAAGTAAAAGCTAAATATAATGGCAAAATTTACAAGACCGTATTTTTCTACTCCTATAACGTTCAACAAATATGGAATTAGTAGAATTGGTATAATGCTACTGAAACCATAAAGGAGAAACTGATTCCAAATATTTGACAACAATCTTGATTTGAAAACTTGGCTTAATGTCATCTTCTTAAAGCAATAGATTTTCTGTAAATCTGCAATCAGTATATGTGTACGTTTATTGGGAGGGTAAGTCTTGGTAAACTTAATGATTGTCTACCTCTATTGCTTAAATATTCCACAGAAATCAAGTATCACTTTATCATCTTTCCACGGTAGTTCTTTGAAAGGTGTATGGGCTGTAAGGAACACAACAATATCGGCTTTGTCATAAGCCTCTTTATAGTCTGTCAACTTGAACACGTTATGTTCTTTCACATTTGGCTCTACCACTAAAATGTTGGCATTATTACATCCTTGCATTACTTTAGTTGTGATATATTTTGCTGGAGATTCACGCAAATCGTCAATGTCCGGTTTGAATGCCAACCCCATCATTGCTACCACAGGCTTACAGTGATTTTTCAGTTCAAATTCAAACATGGCGTTCTTTACTTTTTCAGCACAATAGAACGATTTATAATTGTTGATTTCGCGTGCTGTAGAAATTATGCGACTTTCAACCGGAAAATCCGCTGTAATGAAATATGGATCGATAGCAATACAATGACCTCCGACTCCACAGCCAGGTTGCAGGATATTTACGCGCGGATGTTTGTTGGCAAGCCTGATAAGTTCCCAAACATTAATCCCTGCCTTGTCGCAAATCAATGAAAGTTCATTGGCAAAAGCTATCTGCACGTCACGACTGCTGTTCTCAGTCAGTTTGCACATTTCAGCGGTCTTGCAATTAGTCCGATGCAGCGTCCCCTGTACGAACTGCGAGTAGAACTCGATTGCTTTTGTTGTACTTTCTTCGTTCATACCGCCAATGACACGGTCGTTATGTACCAACTCATAAATCACATTGCCCGGAAGTACACGCTCGGGGCAATAGGCGATATAAATTTTACCTTCCAATTCAGGACGCTCAGCGAAAATTAAGTCACGCATTTTATCAGTCGTACCAACGGGTGATGTGCTTTCAATTACATATAAGTCACCTTCCTTGAGAAAAGGAAGTACAGCACGAGTTGCCGCCTCTACATACGAAATATCAGGCTCATGATTACCTTTGAACGGGGTGGGAACAACCATAAAGTAAGCGTCACTTGTCTCCGGCTTCGTGCTTGCGTGCAATGTCCCGTTTTTCACAACTTCTTGCAGCATTTCTTCCATCCCCGGTTCAATGATGTGGAGCTTACCTTGATTGGTCAGCTCTACAACTTTGGGGTTGATGTCAACACCCGTTACCTGTACTCCGTGCTTTGCTGCGATAATGGCTGTAGGCAATCCGATATAGCCCAAGCCCATAAAACATGCTTTCATAAAATTGAGTTTAATTGAAATTCTTTTGATTGGTCATTCATACTTTTGAACAGTTCATCCAGCTTTTTCACAAAATTGTCTTTTTGGCTATCGGAAAGTTCCTTATCTTTTAACTGCTCTATAATGGAATGATAAAGAGCCTTTTCTCCGCTTGTCATCTTGTTGTTTATTAATAGGAATTTTTGTTATAGCTTGGCTATCCATAGCCGCAATAATCTTGACTATAAATCAAGCAGTTTTTGTACGTTTCTTGTAACGCTTGTACAAATGAACTTTTGAAATATACTGTAACTGTGAATATCTGTCCCTATATAAGCAATAGCCTGTTCTCTCATAAGAAACATGGCCTTTTTCTTAATCCGGTTGCCATACATACCCGCTATTGATGGAAGATTAATCTGGAATTTCACACCCATGTCTTTTAGCTGTCGGTAATCCGATTCATCCAT
This sequence comes from Alistipes intestinihominis, assembly GCF_040095975.1. Lineage (NCBI taxonomy): Bacteria > Pseudomonadati > Bacteroidota > Bacteroidia > Bacteroidales > Rikenellaceae > Alistipes > Alistipes intestinihominis. The sequence goes on along the minus strand of NZ_JBBMFL010000015.1, from coordinate 21,381 downwards.
ATAAGCATAACGCTCCGGATGGGCGAGAACAGGGTGGTATCCTTTAGATTTGATGCGAAGCAGGATATTTTTCAAGCCCATCGGAGGACTGAAATAAGAGGTTTCCACCAGCAGGTGGTCGCCATTCTCGCCTAAAGGTAGCAGGTCATTCTTTCCCAGCCGTTCCTCAAAGAGATTGTCAAGCATGTTTTCCGCTGCAAGGTGCAGTTGTACGCCACCTGTGTAAGCAGCCTGCAATTCTGCAAAACGGTCGCGAAGATGGGCAGTCGTATTGGGAATGTCTTCCATGATGTGCGGTGTGAGCCATACGGATTTGATCCCTTGCTCCTCATACAAACGTAGAATTTCCAAAGATTCGTCCATCGTTTGTACACCGTCATCCACGCCCGGAAGAATATGCGAATGATAGTCTGTAAAACCGATTAGCTTTATTATATTTTGTTTTTCCCTTTTTTTAAAAAACCACATATAATGACATAAAACTTTTTAATCATTCCCGATTCCACATGACATATATGCGGAATCCGGGAATGAATTGATTGTCCCGGTGATAAACTTCACCACCAGTTTCGCTTGCCGAAATGATTTATCAACCCGGCCCCAACACAAGCTAAACCGATACAGATAGCCGCAGGAGGACAGATAAATCCACCAGCCAATACTCCGGCTTTTGTTGCGGCAACCACTCCGACTCCTTTGGTAATCAATGCTGTTTTACCAAATACACCTACAGTAACCATACCCGCACCGAATAAGGTCGCTTTGTCTTCTGTAAAATCGTTCTGTGCCATAGTTGTGATTTTTAGTGAAACAATAGGGAAATCAAATTTACATTCTTACTCCGTATTTAATTGCTTGATAATCAACGATTTACTCTATATATTTTTCATCGGAACCATAGTGATATTCCGAACCGTAACCATAGTGATAACCATACCGATAGCCATAACGGTATCCGTAGCGACCACCGCTTCCCTCGGTTCCATTCAGGATCAGGGACATGTTCTTGTATTTTTTCTCCCCGTAGATTTTCTCCAGTTCAGCAAGCATACTCAGTTCAAGCAATCCTGCACGAACCACGAAAATAGTACGGTCAGCCAGCTTCTCGATTATCTGCGTGTCGGCCACCAGTTCGATGGGCGGACAGTCAATCAGCACATATTCGTATTGTTCCCTTACGGTATCTATTACCTGTTTCAGCCGGTCGTCGAACAACAGTTCGGTGGGGTTGGGAGGTATGGTGCCGACAGGAAGGATGTCCAGATATTTCTGTTTCGGATTGGTGACAATTATTTCATTGAGATTGTCAATCCTGCCGCCAAGATAGTCGCTCAACCCCTTGGTAGGAGAGTCGATATAGGATGACGCAGAGCCGTGACGCAGGTCACCGTCGATTACCAACACTTTCTTCCCTTTAATGGCAAAGCTCACGGCGATATTCATGGTCAGGAACGACTTGCCGCTGCCCGGATTGAACGAGGTCACGATGATGACATTCGATGCCTTATCCTTGCCAGTCATGAACTCCAAGTTGGTACGCAATACACGGAATGCCTCGTTGATGATGTCACGGCTGCCCTCCTTGACAACAATGGCCCTGACTTCCTGTGGTTTCTTTCTGAATATTCCTTTCTTCTTTCTTGTGAACAGCGGAATTTCACCGATGAACGGTACGGTTACGCTTTCCAGATCTTTTCTTCCCCGTACACGGGTATTCATGTTCTCACATATAAAGATAATGACTACCGGAATAAGCAGTCCCAAAGCACACGCGACCATTAAGATGTTTTTGCGCACGGGTGACATCGGCAACATGCTACCGTGGGGCGGGGCAACAATACGGGTATTGTAGGCCGTAAATGCCTGTGAGAGTTCGTTCTCCTCACGCTTTTGCAGTAAGAACAAATAAAGAGCCTCCTTTACCTTCTGCTGGCGTTCCACCGAGAGCAGGTATTTGGCTTGTGTAGGGTTAGCTGCTATACGTGATGTTGTCTGTTGCTCCGTCTGCCGCAAACTTTTTATCTGCGAATTCAAGGTTACTATCTGATTGTCGATAGACCTGATTATCGCCCCACGCATGGATGCCAGGGCCTGATCCATATCAACGACCAGCGGATTTTCCGTACTACTGTTCGCAACCAGGCTGTTGCGCTGCAACAGTTGTTTGTTGTATTCGGCAATCTGCGATTCAATATTGGCGCTTTCAATGCCGGAATTGGCCGGAAGCAGTTGGGTACGGTTGGCGTCATTGGACAAATAGTTCCGGATGTAGCGGGTCATGTAGAGCTGGTTGTTCAAAGCCAGAATCTGCGCATTCGTCTGGCTGCTCTGCGCCATATACATGCTCGAAGCCGCCTGCACGTCGGGTAACAGATGTTCGGACTTGTAGGATGAAATGTCCTCGTCCACGTTGCCCAGTTCCTGTTCGATTACGCCCAAACGCTCGTTGATGAACATCGAGGTGCTGATAGCGATCTGGTTCTTGTCCTTCACCCAGTTCTCATTATAAACGGAAATCAACATGCTCAATACATCCTCCGCCCGTTGTACAGAATTATCCCTGAATGACAGGTCGATAACTGACGCTTTCTCATTATTCAATGAAACGGACAGATTGGACGAGCAGGAGTTTACAGCATCATACAAACTGGATTTACCTACATACAATGTGTATGTCTCGCCTTTCACATAATTGGGGGTTGCATGGATAATGATTTTCCCTAATGGCGTAGTGATGGAGTCGAGCAAGCGGCCCTTTATATCCTTTCCGTCGAGCTCCGTCCCGTTACGTGTAAAGTCGGATAAGAGTAATGTGCTGTCTGGCTGTACTTCCAATGTAAACCCAGCCGATTCGTTTTCAGGAAAGTCACTTATCGTTACATCCACTGGTAATGTCAGTCCATAGGCCACCTGACGGTGGAATTTCCCCGGAACGAAGTAATTCATATCCAAACGAAATCGTTTAACTACCTCGGTCATTAAAGCCGGCGACTGAAAGGTGATGAGTTCGTTATTTACATTGGTGCTGGACTGGAACAACCCAAACTCCGAAAAGGATTCCAGATCCGGGGAAACCGACTTGCCTTTGGAATCCTCCTTGATCAACACCGAAGCAGTGCGTGTATATACGGCAGGGGTACACAGCAGATAGACAGCAGCAACACCTGTCGTTATCGCCAAAGACAGGACGAACCACTTCCACCTCGCGAGGCACAGGTACAACAGATCCTGTATCCGCAGGAAATCATCCGGCTGTCCCGGTTTTGTATTCTTTTGATTTACGGCCATATCAGATTCTATATTTATTTCACGATCAACACGGTAATGGTGGTCAGCAGCGAGGCCAACGATAACCAAAAAGAGGTAGACCGCACGTTGTTCCCATTGACTGTCGATTGTCTTGCCCTGACCGAGTTAGGTTCGACATAAACAATATCGTTCTGTTGCAGGTAGTACACGGGAGAAGCATAAAGGTCATATCCCGAATTCAGATTGACCCGGTACAGGGTCTTTTTGCCGTTTTCCTCCCGCTGTACCAGCACGTTCTCCCGTTTCCCGTAGACGGTAAGGTCCCCGGCCATGCTTAAAGCGTCCAGGAGCGTCAGCCTGTCCTTGTCGATATTGAAACGTCCGGGGTTGGCGACCTCACCCAACACGGAAACGGTCAGGTTCATGAATTCCACTGTTACTACCGGATCTTTTACGAGGTTTTTCGAGATCAACTCTTCTTTTATGCACAAGGCAATCTCCTCGCGTGTCATTCCCGCCACATGGATATGCCCCAGCACGGGAAAATCGATATTTCCATCCTTGTTTATCGTGTATCCTGACATTCCTTGATTGTTGGATGCTTCTGATCTTATACCGATTTGTCGGGATATAATCGGAAGGTTGAAAAGGTCCATCAACAAAGGGTCTTTGCTGTTGACCAATATGGAAATCTTGTCTTCGGGACGTACCCTGATTTCCAATGGATTAAGAACCTGCTCTGCCATACCCGGTTTCAGGTCCGTAAAATAAGCGACTTTCGGCGCGGCACATGATCCTAGCAGGGAAGCCACGGTCAATAAGAGTAAAATGTATCTGATTTTCATATTTCATTGATTTTTATTTGTTGGTTGCCTGTCTCGACTGAAGCTGTCCGATACGTTTCGTCAGTCGGATATTGGTGAAAGTCCATATCAGGATATCGACTAGTACGATCCAGTTTACATTCAGATAAAGGGAGAGAAGAATATTAAACAGTATGAATACGGTCGATACGGATATGACGATAATCATGACACTTCGCTGCTGCATTCCGACAGCAAGTAGTTTATGGTGGATATGGTTCTTATCCGGCAAGAACGGGTTCTTTCCGTTGCGTACCCGATGCAGATAAACCCGGACCACATCACAGCAAGGAATCAGCAGCGGGGAGAATGCCAGCACCATCGGATTTATATGTACCGTATTATCATCTGTCCCACACATAGTCAACTTGAGACTGAGAAGACAGAACATCATGCCAACGGTCAGGCTGCCTGTGTCACCCATGAAAATCTTTTTTCCGTGCTCGGCATTCCCGAAAACATTGTAATAAAAGAACGGCACTAACACCCCTAATGTGGCGAACGCCAGCATGGCATATATATACTGGTGAAACATAAGAAAAGTCAACCCATAAAGCAAACAGGCAATACTGCATAGCCCGGAAGCCAGTCCGTCAATGCCATCGATCAGGTTGATGGCATTGATGATGAAGACCACGAACAGAATGGTCAGAGGATACCCCAGCCATAATGGAACCGAATGAATGCCTAGAATGCCGTACAGGTTATCGATATATATACCACCGGCGATAAGCATCATGCCGCACAGAATCTGGATAACGAACTTGGCTCGATAACGGATGCCGATCAAGTCATCGGCCATGCCAACCAGATACAGAACCATGATGGAGCAGAAGGCGAAAGCCAAGGGCCGAACATCGTTCTCGATTTCGGACAACATCTCCGAATGCCCCATAACCATATTGATCCCCAGCAACAAGGCTACGGTGAAAAACACTACCGGCTTGAATGCGATGCCGCCCAACCGGGGCACGGCACAATGATGAATCTTCCGTTCGTCGGGAAGGTCGAATAACCGCTTGCGGAAAGCGATCAACAAAATCTGGGGAATGATGATACCCGCACAGAACACACAGATCAGGAATGCAATACTGCAATTAACTATCCAAAAAATCATATTATGTCAGAATTTGTTCTTTACTTGTGCAAAGTCATGGAAGAGAAGAGAATTTCATCACCTCTTTTTTGTGCCATTCCTTGTACCGCTTCATCGAGATTCCTATCCCAACAAGTTCCCTGTACCCTGATACTTTCTTTCTGAAGATGTGATTTTTGCCGTAAGCCTGGAGTTCGTCATCCGAGATGCTGACCATTAAAACGGGAAATGGGTAAACTTTATGCCTGAGTACAGTTACATCGTGTGTCACGAACAGCTGACTCAATTGGTAGGCGGATTCTTCGAATGCGTGCCAATAGTCACCTGCTCCATACAGACGAATGAATCGTCCGGTTGTATCTTCTGTGTGAATGATGTCGAACAGGCATGTTTCGATGAGTTCCATCAATGGCATCCAGCAAGGCTCAGTTCCGGAATTGTAACCATTCATTACTTTCAAAAATGTTTCATCCGTTGTCGGGAATTAGCGTATATTCAATTTTACAAAGCCAGAAATGCAGGTTTTATCCTCATTGTAACATGCGCCGGGCTGTTCTGTACAGATGCATTTGTCAAAACAGATAACAGAAACCAGTACTCATCTTGTTCCGGAGCATAACCTTTAATATCCGCAGCTCGTCCGGCAGGTCATAATCAATGCACACCGCTTTAACTTTGGACCATATATCATCCAAAATAGAGTCGGGCTTACATATCATTATTTTATAATAGCCTGATATATTCGGGATTGACTTCCACCCCTACGGAAAAGAACTCGGGCAGCTCCACTAACAGACGTTTCGTTTTCGACCCGCGTACAGTCAGCAATTTTCCTTCATAACCGTCCAAAGGACCGCCTACAATACGGATGTGCCGTCCGCACATAGAGGGTGTCAATTCGCCAGGAAGATAATATTTCGGATTTTTCGACACACTTACAGCATGTATGAACCGCTCCATGTCCGCATCAGCGACAGTCATCGGATTTTTGTAACCACCTCCCTTCTGGAAACGATACTGTATCGTGGGATACTTTTCCACAAACGGATCAATAGCTTCCTGGGTATCATGAACAAAAAGCAAATCCTGGATAAAGGGAACTTCTTCCCGAGTCCGTTTGCCGCCATGAACACTCAACTGCTCTTTCATGGGAGTGAACACCTCGAAATGCTCGTTCAACAGTTGCTTGTATGCGGGCAACTTGGCATTGGCCCGTTTAAGGTCGCGCATCACGTACCAGCATGTCTGTTTTTCACCTTCCGAAGTAGCCATATTTTGGATTTAGGACAATTCTTCTAATCCTGCAAGATTGTAAATTATACTACATATCAAGCAGTTACAAACATTCTTTTCAAAAGCTGGAGAATAACTTCCCATGTCAGTATATCTGTTCATGTTTACACCATAAAAGATTCCGTTATCTCACACATGCACAAAATCTCTGAAGCCGTTTCCGGCTCCATCTTCTGCTACTTCTCTCCATAAGAGAAGTATTTGGGATACAAAATTATACAATTCACTGAAAATAACAATATAAAAATGATATAATTTTCAACCGAGTGCCTCATTTCAAACAGATGTTATAGGTTTTACTCAACAGTTGTTAAGTGAATCGTCTTCCAAGCAAATAAAACAAATATTGTTTACTAGCTGATTACAACCAATTTTATATTCAAATACTTCTCTTATGGAGAGAACGGAATTTTTGTCGAACAATCTCTCTATAACTTACACTCAGACTTATTTGTAACAAAACCTTTTTTGCTTCATTATTGTTAGTCTGAACTTATCGGTCATACACTTCCCAATAATTAGACGTTTTCATACTATATATTATGTACCACTTTACAGCGCATGACGAGGATACTTGTTTTCATGCCAAATTTTTGTCACTTCATGCTAAGTAAGTCTAAACGGGTTTCAAATGGGCTACGTTCTGTAGATAAGGAGCAAGTTTTCTTTTACCCGCATTTAATTGCTTATTTCCTCTATAAACAGAGAAAAAATTTTTGTTTTCCCCAACAGATAGTAAGTAACTTAACTCTATCTGTTTATAGAGAAAGTATGGCGAAGTTGGAAGAAAGTTGGTTGACAGTAAATTGGTATATAGATTCCTTGTTTTTATAAATCAAGGTATAATGCTGGGTCCCCAATAACAGTATTTTGAGAGAAGATGTAGTATTTATCTGTATTTATCGCAACCGGATATTAAAAAATGTCCATGATGCTTGGGGGTTCCCCAAAAGTTGATAGTCGATTGAATAAGATTGTCAGCTGCGTTGAACCTAAATCGTTATCCGATATTATGCAACACTTAGGATTAAAAGACAGAAAAAAAATGCGATGAATGTCCATCTAACCTTGATGATTATTAGAGAGAGTGTATTGAAAAATGACAGAATCGGATAATCCTGCAAATCATTTTGATAGTAGGTATCCTAATTGAATTTTGTCAGACTGTCTATGACAGCTTATCTTCCGCAACGGAGCGGCATACGAAAGCCGGTTATTTATTTTGTTTTCCTTTTTTCTGGACGATTTCGTTGTGCTTTTCGACCAGTTCGGGGAAATTCCTTCTGATGAACTGCCCGAACGAGCAGTCGTTGAACCCGAACCGCCTGGCCAACGACTTCACGCTTTCGGTTGTCGTGCCGTACAGGTGCATGGCCTCGCTGTATTTCTCCATGCTGCGGCGGGACACCGCGCCGCCCGTATCCGTCCTGACCATTCCCTTCCGGGCATACAGTTCCGGCTCGTGTTCCTTCAGGTAGCTGCGGAACGCTTCGGGTTGCAGCCCGAACTCGGCGGCGACCTGTGCCGTCGGCAGCCCGCTTTCTTTCAGCCGGCGGATGGCTTCGGCATATTTGGCCTTTGTCGCGGGGTTGTATTTCCGGACTTTAGACCAGTCCACTAGCCGCCCTTCCTCGTAGGGGATATTCTTCCGCCTGCATACCAGGTCCAGATGCCACCTTTGCAGGTGCTCGTAGAATCCCTTCTTCGACACTCCCGTCTTCCCGGCTATCCGTGCGGCCGACATGGGTGTCGTGGCATACAGATGCACCGCTTCGGCATACTTCTCCACCAACTCCGGAGAGGGGGCGTGCACGGTACCCCGACCGGTGATTTCCCCTTTCCGCTGCCGTCGGAGAGCCTTCTTGCGTATCCTGATGCGCCGCTTCACCAGATCCTTATGGTAGAACAACAGGTGCTGTTCCAGTCCGGTATAGGAAAGCCCGCAGGAGTCGGCAACCTCCGGCACCGTGACATACGAGTTACCCTGCAAGAGCCTGACGGCCTCAGCATACTATTCCTTGCAGGAGCGGCGCGTGCCGCGCGGCAGCCCGTCACCGATACCCAGCCAATCGCGCACCTTCTCGCGCCATTCGATTATCTCGGGGTAGTGCGTACACGGCTGCCTGCCCAGATTCGTGCCTTCCAACCCGAATTTACGTGCAATCCGATATGCTCCATGCTCCCGCACGCCTCGATGGTATCCTTGTATTTGACACGGGTAGCGGGCAACTGTCCCCGGAGCTGTCCCAACTTAATCTGCCCGGCCTCTTCTTTGCTGCACAGTATAGCGTAACGGGCCAGCACGAGTTCACGGTGGTACTTGGTCAGGTAACACCGGAAACCCGATTCTGTCACTTCGCAGATACGGCATATCTCACAGCCGGAAAGCTCCGTGGAAGCGTACATCTCGATCGCTCGGCGGTATTTCTCCTCCGTCTCCGGCCTGATGCCCCTGAAACGGTTGCTCTCCTTACTGTCTTTTCCGGATGTCTTCATAGGCTTTCATGAGGCATCTTTCAGGACAACCGTTCTTCCACCTGCTCGAACGAAGCGTCCTTGAGTATCACCCGTTTTTCCGCATCGAGCAGGTAAAGGGTGGGCATCGCCTTGAGGTCGTACACCTGTTCGCGGGTAAGCCGCTGATCGGCATCATAACCATCTATCCAACCGGCGGGAAATTCCGCCTTTTCCCACGCGGGGGTCTTGCCCTCCACACACACGGAGAGGAGTTTCAGACGGCCGGACTCCAACAGGTCGTTCACAACCGGGGACAGGGTGAGCAATTCCTTCACCCGGCGGCAGTCCTCGCAATCGGGGTCGTTGAAGTAAACCAGCACGTAGTCGGCCTTTATGCCGGAGAGCTGCCTGCGCCTGCCGTCCCGGCAAGTGACGGTGAAATCCGCCGCCACGTCTCCCGGACGGTTCTTCATGGCTATTTCCAACAGGTAGCGGGGACGTATCTTGTCCGTATCGGACAGGCAGGGGTTGTCCAGCAGTGCCCGCAATACGAGGATATGCAGTTCCTCGTCATGCATGGGCGAATTGGGCTCGTAGAGGTACTTGTCACTCAGCCCGATGAAGTGATACAGCATCTCCTGTCCGGTTGCGGCGCGGCGGAAAAGAGTATCGATGGCAGCCTGTGCCCGGTCGGTATAGGGCAGGATGCCGAGGAAATCGACAAAGGCCTGCTCGGTGATTTCAGGACGGGAGATGAGCGACGTATCGGCAAAATCGAAGTGGTCCCAGTAATGCAGGGACAAGTACGCCGCCCTGTCTTCAGGCGCCGTCAGCGTGACAGGCACGTCGGGCAGACGGAATTCCTTGGTTTTCTGCTGTTGGGCATGTGAACAGGAAACGAGACTCATGCCCAAAAGACAGGCGAAAAAAGTATGATTCAGCATCTTCATATCTTATGTTGTTAAAAAGGCGCCGGATGTGGAAACGTCCGGTGCCGTTGCATATACCGGTTCGGAAAATCTCATTCGCCGGCAGACGGTTCAAGTACGATGTGCGGACTGGCAAACAGGCTGGACAGGCTCGGGTATGTCGCATGATAAACCATGCCTCCGTCACCTGTGTAATGCAGTTCCACCTCGTCCGTGTACCAGTTAAACTCATATTCCTTGCGAAGCCGAAGTTCGTACTGGCCGTCGGCTGTTACGCTTACCGACCCGATACGGCTTCCGTTGCGGGTACGCTCGAAGGATACGAAAGCATCCTTCGGTATGTTTTGCACCACGCCGGCGGTATTTTTATATTGAAGCGTCCCGGCAATCGATTGGTTCGACACACGGAAAGTCTTGGAATAATACACTACCCGGCTTTCATCGGACGAAATCACGATGTCCCCGGCACTTACGACGCTATTCACAAGGAACGGCAGGGTCTTGCGTTCCCCACGCTGACTGGAGGCAATATTGTCCGTGTTAGCAATATCATCCGTACCATATCGCCGTTCCGTCTCCCGCTTGGCATCCACGGTATAGACAAAACGCCCGGGAATCGTGGGATGCGCTTTCAGTTTGGTTCCGTCCAGTCTGTTTTCCGCAAGACGGCCGGCATCGATTTTCAGCATAGGCGCGTCGATATAGATTTCGAACGCTTGGCCGAAAGGATCCACCGACTTGTTGTCAAAACCGGCAAAGCTCGTCACATCGATGCCGATATCCACCCGCTGGTCGGGTTGATATGTCCATTCCAACGGGGTGACTTTTTCCGGTATGTCTGCCGGTATGGCACCGGATGCTACCGTGCGGTCAGGCTCGTCGGCCTCTCCCTGCCAGTCGTTGTTGCCGTACTTCACGCGGGCTCCGAACCGGAACGGGGTGTAGTTGGCCAGCTCGAAAGTCGTACTGCGGTATGATCGGCCGCCATATATACCGGGATTATCCTCGTTTGCATCTTCCGGCAATACCGGTCCGAGCCGGTTGTCGTTGGAGGCGATGTGGATCACCTCGGCGCTCCGGGCACGGTTGGTCTTCATGTAGATGGAATATCTTCCGGTACCTTGCGACGGGCTGCTCAAAACTTCAGTTCTCGGTTTGAACATCAGCATACGGCCACCTTGGGGATTGTTGGTCTGCCACCAATTGTTCGATTCATCGGGATAGAATTTGCAATCGAATGCAGTCACTCCGGCATCGGGTTCCTCACCGTCCTCGTAATAATCCAGGTATTGCGAGTAGAGCAGGAATTCGTCTTTGCCTTGCGCATTGGCAGGATTGTCGTTCCCTGTCCCTTGATCATTGTCGGACCTCTCTGCCAGCAGCATGTCAAACTGCACGTTGGCTCCTTTTTTCTGTGGAACCAGACGATAGTATATCACTTCATCTTGTACGCCCGAGCCTACGGCATCGTATTTGTTCAGTCCCTGCACCGTGATGGATACGAGATTGGTGGAGTATTTGAACTTGCGCCGCATCGTTTCGAAATATTCGGCTTCGATATAGAGCGTGCCCTCGTAGCCGTTTTCCTGATTCAATATGTTCTCGAAATAGACACGCTGGACGCCGGGACCATCGGCCGTGTAGACAAATTTGTAATCCGGCTCTTTGCCTTGATAGACGGAAGAGATTTCACCGCTGCTGTACCAGTCATTGTCCGCCTCGCGCACCACGGGCAGTTCCATGCCCGAAGCGTTGCGGATATCCAGATCGCCAACGGAAAGGTACACATTCATCGGGAACAGCTCCTTGGGACAGCTTTCGGGTATGGTGAACATGGCCGTAACATGGGCACGGTTGTTCTTGTTGGCACCGTTCCCTAAATTACCGTATATTTCCGTCCCGACCCATGCAGGCACGAAAGACTGCTTCCTGATCGTGATGACCTTGATTTTGCGTTGCAGCCGTCCCTTCTTGACAAGCAGCGTACCTTCCAGTTTCTCGTTATTTTCCAAACGAAGCGGGTGTATCTGGATATGTCCCTGTCCGACACCGTTCACGACCTCGAATTTCGTCTCGAATGTCTGCGTCGCCACCCCGTTGTCTATCCAGGAGACCGTTGCGGCATCGGCTTCGGTGATGGCTTTGTCATTTTTTCCTTTAATGGTATAATTGAGCGTGTAGCTGCCTCCGTTTTCCGTAAAGCTCTCGTCCAGTACGACAAAAGTCTTCTCTACTGTCAGGATATAGTCCGTATCTTCCACCTCGTTCACTTCATCGGAAATGGAAATCCATACGTTGTTCGTGGCTGCCGCTTCCAACGCCTCGGCAAAGGAGGCCTGACCGAAAGATAGCGCGCCCTCGATGTGAAGCTTGTAATGGTGGTTCCGGCGCACGAGGAGCTGCTCGCCCTTGTCGTCAACCAGCAGGACACGGTAGTATTTCTCTTCGTCCTGATCCGGAAGATGTCCCCGAAGAATTACGCTGACAGGGGCATCGGCACTGTTCTCGCACTCGAAGACATACTGGTTCATGCTGGATGTCACGTCCGTAATATCGCTCATCTTGGCATCGTTCACGGGAAGCGTGACGAAGGGGTCGTCGCTGGAAGGCCACGTGAAATCAAAGCCTTTCTTCGGGTGGTGCGGGGCCACCGTTCCGAAAGCGTTGGTGTTGCAGACCGCAAAGCCCGTAATCACGATATGCCCGTTATTGTCCGGGTTGTCGACGGAGATTCTCGCGTGGTTGCGGATCAGTTTGACGGAATTGCCCGAGGTGGCCATCTGTTCGGCTATATTGCTGTCGTTTCCTGCATCGCAGGCGAAACGGCCCCAATAGATCATGCGTCCGGACGAGCCCTCCAACACTGCCATGACCTCGGACTCCGACTTGTTGCGGAAACTGTCCTCCTTGAATTCATCCATATTCTGGTTGGCCAGGAAATGGATGGTCCGGGTATTTTCGGGCACCTCAGCCTTGAATGTGCCCTCCATCTCCCCCGGGCCGGGCTTCTGCACCGTGACACCGGCCTTGACGGTAGAGATGAAAAGCCCGTAACTGTCAAAGCAGAAAAGTGTCATATCTTGCACTCCGCCACCGTCAGGGTCTACCGCACGGGTGACGACTTCCTGCATCGCAGGAATTTCCGTCTTGAAATTCAGCATGATGTAGCCGTCGCGTGCCTCGGTCTGCGGATTCTGCCACAACTCGCTTTCGCTGCACGAAGCGAGCAGGGCCGATACCGCAAGCAGGGCGACAAGCTTGTCTATTATTTCCTTTATCATATTTCGTTTCTTTTTGACAGGTTTCTACGTTTATTCCTTTTTACCGTAGGCATCGCGTACACAGGCCACTCCGGTACCGCTAACGGTGTATTTCTCATTATAAAATCTTCCGCTTGCGCTGTAATAGTACTGTCCGTTCAAGCGGTAGTCTATGGCGTCTGCATCCTGGTCTTTCGAGCCCTGGAATTTAAAAATGATTTTAAGTTCGGCTTCTGTGGGCAGGCGCCAGTCATCCAAGGTAACCGTCCTATCGGTTTTCGGGTCTTTATACGTTTCTACATAATGCGCGCAGTGCTCGCGTGCAACGCGGACACTGTTGTCACTCCCGTCCAGCTTCAGGTTTCCTCCTCCAACTTGGAATTCGCCTACACAGGAACCTATCATGAATGACGGCGAGACCAATTGGGCATTGTCCTGTCCCGGATCCGTAACCATAAGTTCCGGATGGTATGTATCCTGGACCATACGTGGACGGCCAAGAGTATATTCACTGGATGTCCCTGTCAATACAATGGTGTACATTCTGCCGTTAATTTCGCTATAGCGGGATTCCCGAAGTCTGTTTGAGTTTGATGTGTAATAGTATTCATATAAATCAGACTGTCCGCTTCCATCATTCCTCAATTTTGCTACTTTTGAAACGAAGAATCCGTCCGGAGGACCTCCAAATAAACCATCTGTCCCCGTTAGGTATCTATATTCTCCGTTCCAACTGGAGATATTTCTGGTGGCAAGGGCGATTCCGGTAATTTTATCACCTACATATTCATAGGTAGTCGGGTTAGGATCTGAATTCTTGAAATCATCGCGGTACGAGTACCACCCCTGGATATTCGTGATATATTCCAACGGATACTGCTCAATGGTTACGGTACGTTCGTTGCCGTCCTCATTTGTTACCCGGACTTCGATATAACGTATCGTATTGTTCCTGGGGAGGTCGCTGTGTACATCCAGCTTGCCGTTGAGCCCCTTGTCGGGAGTAATGAGGATGTTGCCATGGCTGCGCCATCTGTATCCGGTACTCACTCCCCATTCGTTATCGTTTGGATTATCGGGGTATCTTTTCTCCAAGTTCTGTTCCCTTCCGAACTTGTCTATATAGTAAACCCGGGTAATCTGTGCCGTCACTTCCGACGAGGAGGTGAAGATCAGGCTGGTGCGGTCGTCCTCCTTGTTGTGCATTTCCAGGTCGTACCGGTTGAGCACAAGGAAAGTCGGGCGGTCCCCGCCTCCGACATTTACCGTCTCGTCTATCCAATTCTCCACGGTATATTTCAAATCCGTCAACTGCACCGGTGTGGAGGGATTTTCCGCTCCGGGGGCATTGACCGTTGCCGTTACCCTGTAGCAGGTGTTGCGGTTCAGGGCCTTGCCGTTACAGACAGGAATCTGGTAGTAGTTATCGGGACGCAGTTGCGGGTCGGTATCCTTCTGGTAAGTCAGGGGAATGTTCATCACCAGGCGCACTTCCTGCTCCATGGAACTTCCATTGTCCCAAGCATGGGCATACATGTAAGCCGTTACGGTAATTTTGTTCGCCGTCCACTCAAGATAGCCGCCGGAGGTCTGGGCGGTATTCCTCAGCTTTGCCGCACCGTCCGCACCCGCCACTACCGATGTGGTATAGGGCATATTGCGCAGGTAGTAACCTATGCCTTTGGAATCAAAAGTCACGTCTTGGCCTTTGTTGATGGTCACCACGACTTTTGCCGCTGCCCTGCGCAGCGTGACCGCCAGCCGCGTGTCATTCCCTTGCGAGCCGTCGTAGAGGACGACCGGAGCAGCAACCGCCGGTTCATCGTTCCCTTCGGGATAGGCTATGCCGTCCATGAGGAATGTTCCCGGGACACCTTCAATGTCTTTCCCTGTCAGGTGAATGTTCTCGTCCTCCTGCGTCATCGCCTTCAAGGCGTTCAGGTTCGCGAGGTTTTCAAAATCCTTTTCCGGGTGGGTGCTGTTGGCGATCAGATACACCCAATACCTCTCATTTTCCGTAAAAGACGACCGTTTTACGGGCAGTGTAATCCGTCCCGTTTCATTGGCTGACGCGTTCACCCGGTCGCTCCACACCTTCGTTTTCTCGTCGGTATCGTTGAAAATCAGCACGTCGATATGGCTCACTGCGACCTCCGCCCCTTCGGCCGGTACGGTAGCACGACTCACCGGCAACGCTCCCGACGAGATGTCGAGGATAATGCTGTTGCCGTTACCTCCTGTCTGCCCGCCGGGGAGATCGTCATCTTTGCTGCAAGCGGCAAGAAGCCATGCCGCCGCACAACAAATCATCATATTGTATATAATCCGTCTCATCGCTTGTTAGTTTGTAGGTATGTCAACCTGTTTGATTACAATCTTCTCGGTGCTCTCGCTTCCTGTCCAGTTCGTGGCTCCGCTCTGCATGTTGATCAGCAGGAGCGAGCTTCCCGAAGGATCCCACTTCGGGGTATAGGCGATGCCCAACGAGAACTGCTTGTCCACGTTCTCGCCTTTCAGTGCCCTTACCCGGATTTCGTACGCTGTATCGGAAGCCACATAAGGCGGTGTCACGAGTGTGTTGACACCATCCACGTTTTGATATACCGTCAGTTCATAGTCTGCGGCTGTGGCATCAAACAGCGTGGGCTGCCATTCCTGTCTCACAGGACCTGTGATGGTGAACCTAAAAGAGTAGGTTCCCGCTGTCGATGATGCGCCGCCATTGTAGTAAACCGTCGGCTGCGCGTAGGGGGCGGTCCCTCCACCGAAAGGTTGCAGCAGTTCATAGGAAGGGTAATCGAACTCCAACTGATAATCTCCACCGTCCTCCCAGTCGGCCACATCGTATGCGACAGTTATCTTGCCGCTGTTGTGCATCAGGCAGCATACCGCATAATACTTGTTCCTTTCAATGCGTGGCATATAGACCAGACCTTCGCGCGGCTCGCTGTCGAACGTGTAGCCGATTTTGAGGATGTTTCCATGCTCATCACCCGGTGTGTTCCACGAATCGCTGCCCCAAGGGTTCTCGAAAGGATAAAAAGGAGCCCCCAGTACAGGCGTGTAGTTTTCGGGGTTCTGCCTCTCTTCGGGCGTGATATTCGTGGCCAGCGTCTTCGTTACCGGTGCTGAAGAGGGGACGAGTGAAAACTCGCCGGTACCAGTGGCGCCTGCCAGTTTCAGCGTTTCGTCGGTCTGTGGCATCAGGTAATTATACGCACGCGTTCCGGCTTCCAGCAAGGTCAGGTCCGTTACACACAGCTCTCCTGCCTCACCTGCTTCTTTGGCCGCGAACACGCCCAACTTGCCTATGGGACGCTTCAGTTGGAACGTCAAGACATCTTCCAGCGGTGTATGCCCCGAATGGCCGGGGTCGATCGGCTGACGGTTAGAAAGTTTCGAGAAGTCGATTGTTTTGGATTCCTTGCCGAACATTGGAAGTCCGTAGGCTTGGACATCTCGTGTCAGCGTGGTAAACGTGAAATCATTTAGTTCCGCTTCCGTAGTATTTTCCGTAAAGGTTTTCTCGGCACCTGGGGTACTCATGGCCTTCTCGTTCGCGATGATGTAGAAGTCTACCGTTTCGGTAGTCAGGGAAGTCATCGTCAGATCCATCCAGAATGTAGCCGGAGTCTCCATGTCTCCGCTCCGGAACTCGTGGCCCGCCAGTTGTCCTTTTACAAAGGCATAGACACGAAGCGAGTGAATGGCCGATTCTTCGCCGGTCGGTGTGCCGTCGGTTTCGCCGACAGCGCATGTCCCTACGTTGAGCCGCACTGCCACATCGTGCCGTTCCCCGAGCGATGCGGCATCTTCCTTGACGCACCCGCACGGCAACAGGCCACAGCACACTGCTGTAACTGCCCAGTATAATATTTTTCTTGTATTCAGCATATTCTTTTCGGTTCGGTCTAAAACTCAGGTTTCACTTGTTCGATGTACCATTCGGGTACGCTTACCGTGATTTCTCCCGACTTGAACTCGATGCGTATCGGGATGAGCACTTCATGTTTGGAACAGTCTATAATAGGATTGTCGGCAAGGAACCTGGCGAGGTTGACTTCGGCCAGCGGTTCCCCGTTCGGGGCGGCGCTCAGGCGGATGTTCACGTTCTCGTGGTTCTTGTGACGCATTATGTTGGTACGGGCCGTGAGCAACGCTTTTCCGGCTTCGTATTCGGTTTCAAGCAAATAGTCGGTTGCCTCCCCACAGGCCCGATTCTCAAAATCGGTACAGGGCGAGACTCCGCATATCTCAAGCACAGGCAGCGAGCCTGCGCGGGTTCCCGGGGCGGGAACTCCGGCCACTTCCACCGACAGATCGTAGTGAGAGCTGGCGAACTCTATGGTTTTGGTCTGGTTTGCCTCTTCATCACCGCTGTAAGGCAGTACGGTATAAGAGGTCGTAGCATAGTAAAGTGAATCGTTGCCGGCAACCTGTTTCTCGTCGAAATAATCCCCGGCGGCAAAGAGCATCCGGCCGAAATCGCCCGTGGCGATGCCATCGACCTTCGTGTGGTGGGTGTTCCCCAGGCAGACAATCCGGTAGTCTCCGGCAGCGAGCGGGGGAAGCGTAGCCGTGCGGTCCTTGACCTGTTCCTCTGGTAAGATACTCGAATTGACGCATCGATTTTCTGCATCGAATACGAACATCTCCACCCGGCAGATCTTGTCGGGGAATATTTCCGTGGTGCCGTCGCCCTTGTAGCTGAGCAACAGCGTGTTCGTGCTCAGACAGTCGTCCAGATCCTCACGGATGCAGGATGTGGCGGCTCCGGCGAGCAACGTCAGGCAGAAAACAATATTCGTCAATTTCATATATATGTGATTGAAGTGTTAAAGGATAGACAGGGCGGAACTTTCGCCCTGCCTATCGGGTTATCAATTAAAATTCAGGTGTGACAGGAACTACATCCCAGCTCATGACGTCAACAGTTACCTCCACACATTTTTGAGGATTATCCAAATCCTCATCGCTAAATGCAAAGTTCATGACGTAAATCTTGGCGAAATCTGCTGTAACAGCAGGAGTGAATGTACTGGTAGCCAAGTAAAGAGGAACCTTAGTTCCTTCATTTGTTGTACCAATCAATTTTACAAGAACTTGAGGATGGTTAGTATTTCCAATATTATTATCTTTAGGAAAGAAGTGGTATGCAGGACGGACATTGCCTTTCTCGTAGGAATGCTTATACTGTGTATTTTCATCCAATGTAACCAAAGGCAAGGTGGTTGCAGGACTCTCTGTTGAGGTAAATTCATCGTTATACCACGCATCAGCAGCTGTCTCGAAAAGGCCGAATATAGAACCGGGGTTAATATCGGAGTTCTGTATGTCACTGGCTGTTCCTCCCTGACGGTCTGCTTTCCCGAAATAGTTGTTCAACATGACCTGCTGAACTTCAATACTCTTGTACTTACGCTGACCTTGAGTAGGAGCTGTATACTCAAATTTACCGATTTCAATTCTGGATACACGCGGTTCAAGCACTACCTTCGCTTTGTAAAGCGGGTGTCCTGCCTCGTCTTGACCGGACACAGAAGTCAACTCGACTTCTTTATAAAGGTCTAGATCAGTCGGATTTTGCTGTTCGGCGATTATCAGGTCTTTTTTCAAATCTACATAAGTAGATGCATTTATTTGACTACCGTTGTTACCTACAACGATTACCTTGTTCACCTCAGCAGGTAAAAAATGGAATACCTTATCTGCGCGGTCGTCAAAATTACTTTTATTGCTGAAGTAGTGGGTTGCCTCAGTTCCTTCGATTGTTTTTCCTTTATACAGGGTAGTTCCGTCTGTAAAGAATACCTGTAAATCTGTCAAAGAAACCTTTGAGTTGTCTTCTACCTCTTGACCGGCGCCTCTGGTTACTGGAATCACATTAGACAGGTCAATGCTTACACTCTTTGGGGTGTTGTCCAACTGTCCCATTTCATCGTCTTTGTTGTCACATGCAACAAACGTCATTGAAGCAGCTAAAGCTGTCAATAAAAAACTCTTGACTTTCATCTTTTTGTTATTTAAAAATTAGTAAAAAGGTTTTTATAACTTCTCGCTTATGGATTTTGTCTACAACTGGTCGATGACCTGCCGCACCTCTTCGAGGTTATGCCGGGCAGTCGCGGAGCCTGCCTCCGAAGCACGGCGGAACACATCCTCCGCCTTGTCGTATTGTCCGGCCCCGGCGTATGCCACACCGAGGGTGGAGAGCAGTTCTGCCGACCGCGCGGTGACTTCCGATTTCTCGAGCAGCTCCACCGCCTTGGCATACTCCTCACGGGAGATGGCGTTCACGGCATTCTCATTGAGTGCGGAGGGCGAAGCGGGGAAATAGCGTAAGGCGGTGGCCATCACCTTGTCGTACCCGGGCGTGCCTTTCCCGTAGGAATCGGCCACCTTGTACATTTCCGACAGGCTCAGGAGGTCGGGACGCTCATCGACCATGCGGCGAGCCTCTTCGAGGTTAAAGTTGCGCACGTTGTACTCGATGCGGTACTCGTTGCGGCGCAACGCGGGGTATATCTCGGTGAGCAGCCTGTGGTAAATGGTCGGCGGCACGAGTTTCTGGAGTTGCAGCTCGCAGAAATCCCGTTCGTCGGGGTAACGTTCGATGATTTCATATACCTCGTCGCGTTTCAGCAGGTTCGGGAAGTCGCCGAGCACACGGACGAAACCTTCCCAGTCCTCACCCTTCCAGTCCACGTGGAGCATCTCGGGAGCGATAGCGTCGTAACGGCGGATATAGTCGGCCAGCGCCTTGGCGCGGTTCTCGGACAAGGCCATATTGTGCGCCATGCTGCCTTCGGGAGAAGCGTAACCGGTGATGTAGATACCGATAATCCTGACGTCGGTATTTTTCTTTACCAGCTCGATGGAGTTGGAAACGGTGTCCAGTTCGGCACGGTTGTTCTTGAATCCGGGCAATATATTATAACTGTCCTGCCGGAACTGCAGCCGGGCGGTGCGGGTTTCGGCACGCACTTTCACGGGTTCAGGTTCAGGGGCTATGCTGTCGAGCTTGTAATCGGGGACATAGGCAGGAAGTATGCCCGCCCACAAGGACTGCTCCGCCTTGCCCTTGTCGCAGTTCACGCAGCCGTGTACCTCTTCGCGGATTTTGATCCGCCCGTCGAGCATCCAACGCTCGTAGGGCACGGTGGCCGCATAATCGTAATGCTGCCCCTTGCTGCTGTGGCGTATGATTACCTGTGCGGAATCATTGTGGAAAGGGGGAAGCTCCACGCTTTCGAGCCGCTGCGCCCGCAAGTAAACCTTGTGGCGGGTCTTGCCATCGATGACTATCGGGGGAAAGGTCACCTCGCGGCTACTGTCCGCCGACATGAGTACGGGTGTCAGTGCTACGGTGTGCTGCGTACGGATTTTCGCCTTGCTCAAATCGACGGACATCGTCAGCTCTACCGTGCGGCCCTGCTTGACGACCCCTCCCTGACGAATCCCGATCAGAGGCAAGTAACTGGTTTCGTTCTCGGCATGCAACATCATGGGACAACATGCCAATATCAGCAATAATAGGATGTATATGCGTCTCATAGTCATTTTCTTGTTATTTGATTATATATATCAGGGAGATGCCCGCCTTGGTCGGGCCGAAATAATGCTTGTCCTTGTTGCCCTTGAACTTGCCGCAAGTGGCACACTCGTACTTATCGTATTGCGTGTAGATGTAACCCAGACCGATCGTGGCTTCGAGGTTCCAGCGTTTGCCTAAAATCCATGAGTAGCCATACGACAATCCGAGACCCGTAGCCCAGCCCTGATAACGGTGATCCTTCGTGGACTTGCTTTGGAACGGGATTCTCACGCCACTGATGTTGTAGAACGCGTAACCGCTGTGCAGGCCGAAGAAATGGCCGTTATAGCGTTCGCAGAGCCAGTAACGGAACTCCGGCATTACCATCCAGTGTTTGATTTTCTTGTTCTTGTCCTTATTCAGCGTCCACGGGTTGTAGGCACCCGTGAGGTCGAGGGTCGTGCGTTTGCCCAGCCCAAATTCCAGACTCAAGTTGGGCGTGGTACTTGACCAATACAATAGATTGGTCTTTACTGCGATATCCTGCGCTTTGACAGTGCCCGTGCACCAACAAACCGCAAGAAAAACACCGAAGATCAATTTTTTCATATTTTCCTTATTCTTGTTCATTAGTGTCCCGTTAAAATGGGACGAGTTAAACAATTAATCAAATAGCCCCGGAATAATGGGATTATATAGA